>CAJCJI010000318.1 GCA_903970595.1 Verrucomicrobiota bacterium | reverse complement strand
GACAGGGACTTCGCGCGCGGCGGCGGCCGCAAAGGCGAACCCCGCGTCGTGGCCGAAGCCGCGGCCAGCGCGGTGCGCAAGGTCAGCGTCGGTGCCAACGAAGCCGGTCAGCGTATCGACAATTTCCTGCTCAAGCGCCTGCCTGGCGTGCCCAAGTCCCATGTCTATCGTCTGTTGCGTTCGGGACAGGTGCGCGTCGGCGGCGGCCGCGTCAAGCCCGAGCGCAAGCTGGAGCAGGGCGAGGAGGTGCGTATCCCCCCGGTGCGGGTGGCCGAGCGCGGCGCCCCGGTGCGGGCGCCGGACGCGGTGCTCAACCGCCTGCGCGAGGCGATCGTCTTCGAGGACCCGCATTACCTGGCCATCTGCAAGCCGGCGGGGATGGCCTCGCACGGCGGCACCGGCGTGGCTTATGGCGTGATCGAGGCGGCGCGCGGCTGGGACAAGTACGAATTCCTGGAACTGGCGCACCGCCTGGACCGCGATACCAGCGGGCTGCTGCTGCTGGCCAAGTCGCGGCCGGCCCTGCTGCGCGCGCAGCGCGCCTTCCGCGACGGCCTGGCGGACAAGCGCTACTTCGCCCTGCTGGTGGGACGCCTGCAGGGCGGCGCGCGCGAAGTGGACGCCGCGCTGGTGAAGAGCCGGCTGCAGGGCGGGGAGCGCTTCATCGAGATCGACGACGAGGAGGGCAAGCCCTCGCGTTCGCGTTTCGTGCCGCAGGCCCATTACCGCGATGCCACGCTATGCGAGGTGGAGATATTCTCCGGCCGCACCCACCAGATCCGCGTGCACGCCCTGGCGCTGGGCCATCCGGTGGCGGGCGACCGCAAGTACGGCCTGCGCGACGAACAAAGAACGCTGCGCGAGCTGGGCTTGCGCCGCATGTTCCTGCACTCGCACTTCCTCGAGTTGCCGGCGGACGGCGAGTTCCGCAAGCTGGCGCTGAGCGCGCCGATGACCGGAGAACTGCGCGATTTTCTCGGCGCGCTGGGGCCGGGGCGTTGAGCGTAAAGCTCCTGATCTTCGACTGGGACGGAACCCTGGCCGATTCCGCCGGGCACATCGCGTCGAACATGCAGCGGGCCATCGCCGCGCTGAACCTGCCGCCGCGTTCCGATGGCGCGATCCGCGAATTGATCGGCCTGGGCCTGGTCGATGCGATGCAGCGTCTGTTTCCGGAACTGGAGGTGAACGAGGTGCTGCGCCTGCTCGGGCAATACCAGCGCATGGCGCCGGCCAACCCGGTCCACGACGCACCCTTGTTCGCCGGCGCCTGCGATGCCCTCAGTACCCTGCGGGACCGCGGCTACCTTCTGGCGGTGGCCACCGGCAAGAGCCGCAGCGGCCTCGACCGCTCGCTGCGCAGGCACACCATGCTCAAGCCTCTGTTCCTCACCACCCGCTGCGCCGACGAGTCGGCGGACAAGCCCCATCCCCTGATGCTGCAGCAGATATTGCAAGAATCCGGGCTGCGCGCCGACCAGGCCCTGATGATCGGCGACACCGACTACGACGTGGATATGGCCAAGGCCCTGGGCATGGACGCCCTGGGCGTGGGCTGCGGCGTGCACGAGCCCGGGCGCCTGCTGCGCGCCGGCGCGCGGGCGGTGCTGGAGAACGTGAGTGCAGTGCCCGGCTGGCTGGCGGCATCGATGTAGGGCGGGTCTGTGACCCGCCGTTTACCGCGAAGCGCTCGCGGAAGGCGGGTCGCGGACCCGCCCTACGGGAGCGTAAATCCGGCCTGCGCCAGCAACTCCCGCACGACGATCAGCGGCAGCCCGATCAGGCCGGTCGGATCGCTGGACTCGATCGCCGCGCATAGCGCGATGCCCAGGCCTTCCGCCTTGAAGCTGCCGGCGCAGTCCAATGCCGGCTCGGCATCGACATAGCGCTCGATTTCAGCCCTGCCGAGCGGGCGGAAGCGGACCACGGTCAGATCGCAGGCCTGATACAGCGCGCCGCTGGAGCCCTGGGTGAGGGCCACGGCGGTGAAGAACTGCACGCTGTTGCCGGATAACAGCAGCAGTTGCTCGATCGCCTGTTGGCGCGTGCCGGGCTTGCCCAGCAGCGCGTTGCCGCAGGCGCAGACCTGGTCCGAACCCAGCACCCAGCGCTGCGTATGGCGCGCCGCCACGGCCTGCGCCTTGGCCCGTGCCAGGCGCAGCGCCAGCGCTTGCGGCTCTTCACCGGGCTGTCGCGTTTCGTCGCTGCCCGGAGCCTCCTGCTCGAACGCCAGCCCGAGGCGCCGCAGCAGTTCGGCGCGATAGCGCGAAGTGGAGGCCAGGATCAGGGGGGATTCCGCGGAGATCGGGCGGGCGGTTGGTTCCAGGGACGTAATCACGTTTTTTTGGGCGGTTTTTGAAGGATTACAGATATGACAACATGCGCACCATGAAAGACGGCATCCCTTTGCGCGTCAAGGCATCTGCCGCGGTTTCGCGCGGCAGCGTCTGGAACGGCGACATTCCCATTGCAAAATTGCCCCGCCTGGCCGCGGTTCTCACCGATGCAGAGGGCGAGTTGCGGGTCGAACTCGCCGCGGAGCGCGATACGGCCGGCGCCGCGCGCCTGCGTGGCAGCATCGCCGGTGAGCTGGGGCTGGTCTGCCACACCTGCATGACCGCGTTCCGCTGGCCGCTGCACACCAGCCTGGATCTGCGCCTGGTGCACAGCGAGGCGGAGGAGCGCCGCCTGCTGCACGACTGCGAACCCTTGCTGGTGGAAGACGACACCGTGCCTTTACACGAGGTGGTCGAAGAAGAGGTGCTGTTGGCAATTCCGATCGCCCCACGATGTTCTACGTGCACTGGGTAGCATTTCTGCTAAAATCCGCTCCCTTTGAGGGGCAGTCCGCACCTCCGGAGTCGAGTCATGGCAGTCCAGAAATCCAAGAAATCCCGCGCCCGGCGCGGCGATCGCCGGTCCCACGATGCGCTGACCGGGCCCGCGCTGTCGGTTGACCCGACTTCCGGCGAAACGCATCTGCGCCACCACGTGACCGCCGATGGCTATTACCGCGGCAAGCGCGTGATCGTCAAGGCTACCGCGGAAGTTCCGGAAGCCTGAGCCCGTCCACTGGGGACGCGCCATCCCGTGATCTCCACTGGAATTGTGTGACTGCGCCAGTCACATTAGCCATCGATGTCATGAGCGGCGACCACGGGTTCGGGGTCGCCGTGGATGCTTGCGCGCTGGTGCTGGCCGAGTACCCCGAACTGAGGATGATCCTGGTCGGCGACGAGGCGGCCTTGCGCCGTTCGCTGCGCTCGCACCACCTGGCGGACGATCCGCGCCTACAGATCCAGGGCGCCACGGAAGTGGTGGCGATGGACGAGCCGCTGTCCAAGGCCTTGCGCAAGAAGCATTCGTCGATGCGCGTGGCGATCAACCTGGTCAAGGAAAAGCGAGTGCTGGCGGCGGTGTCCGCCGGCAACACCGGCGCGCTGATGGCGATCGCCCGCGGCGTGCTCAAGACCCTGCCCGGTATCGACCGCCCGGCGCTGTGCACGCCCCTGCCGGCCGTGGGCGGCGTCACCCATGTGCTGGACCTGGGCGCCAACGCCGATTGCACCGCCGAGCAGCTGCTGCAGTTCGCCGTCATGGGCTCGGCCCTGGTCGGGGCCCTGAACGGCGTCGAGCGCCCGAGCGTGGCGCTGCTCAACATCGGCGAGGAAGCGATCAAGGGCAACGACACCATCAGGGCGGCGTCGGCCCTGATGGCGGCGTCCACGCTCAACTACACCGGCTACATCGAGGGCGACGGCATTTTCATGCACCCCGCCGACGTGGTGGTGTGCGACGGCTTTGTCGGCAACGTCGCGCTCAAGGCGGGCGAGGGTGTGGCCAAGCTGATGGCGCACTACATGCGCGAGGAATTCACCCGCAGCGTGCCGAACAAGCTGGTCGGGCTGATCGCGCGCTCGGTGCTGCGGGCCCTGGCCAAGCGCATGGACCCCAGGGTCTACAACGGCGCCAGTTTTCTCGGACTGCAGGGCACCGTGATCAAGAGCCACGGCGGCGCCGACGCGGTGGCTTTCGCCAACGCCATCAAGGTGGCGATACGCGAAGTGGAAAAGGACGTGCCGGCGCGCATCAGCTGCCTGCTGGGTGCCGCTGTCGCAGCGACTCCGGTGCCGGTCGCCGTCAGCCCATAACAGACCTGATCCGGACCCTGCCCCCAGGATCCGTCCGCGCCTTGAACCGCTACCGCGCCAATCAGCGCCTGCTGCCGATTCTCCTCGCCGGCCTGGCCATGCTGGGCCCGTTCTCGATCGATACTTTCTTTCCCGCCTTCGGCCGGATCGAGAGCCAGTTCGCCATCGGCGCGGTGGCGATGCAGCAGACCCTCAGCGTCTACATGGCCGCCTTCGGCGTGATGTCGCTGCTGCACGGGCCGCTGTCCGACGCCTATGGCCGGCGCGGCGTGGTCACCTATGCGCTGCTGCTGTACCTGTGCGCGAGCGTCGGCTGTGCCCTGGCGCCGAGCTTCCACTGGCTGCTCGCCTTCCGCGCGCTGCAAGGCATGTCGGCCGGCGCCGGCACCATCGTCGGCCGCGCCATCATCCGCGACCGCTACGCCGGCGCCCAGGCGCAGCGCCTGATGTCGCAGGTCACCCTGATCTTCGGCGCGGCCCCGGCGCTGGCGCCGATCGTCGGCGGCTGGATCCTGTACTTCGCCGACTGGCGCTGGATCTTCCTGGCGCTGGCCGGATTGACGCTGGCGCTGCTGCTGATGACCCTGCTGGCCCTGCCGGAAACGCACCCGCGCGCGCGCCGCACACCGCTGGACCGGCGTCACCTGCTGCGGACCTACCGCGTCATCGCGCGCGATGGGCGCTTCATGCTGCTGTCGGCGGCGGCGAGCTTCAATTTCAACGCCCTGTTCCTGTACATCGCCTCGGCGCCGGTGGTGGTGCTGGGCCTGCTGCATCTCAACGAGCGGCAGTTTCCGTGGCTGTTCCTGCCCACCATCGGCGGCATGAGCCTGGGCGCGGGCCTGTCCGGGCGGCTCGCCGGCCGGCTCAGCGCCGCGCGCAAGGTGGCGCTCGGCTACGCTCTGATCTTCGGCGGCGCCGTGCTAGCCCTGCTGCTGAACAGCCTCATGGCGCCGGCCGTGCCCTGGTTCGTGCTGCCCATCGGGATCGGCGGCATGGGCGTCTCGGTGGCCTTCCCCACGATGACCTTGCTGATGCTCGACCGCTTTCCCGTGGTGCGTGGCGCCGCCGCTTCGGTGCAAATGGCCATCTCCATCGCCATGAGCACGCTGATCGGCGGCCTGCTTTCGCCCCTGGCCTCGCGCGACGGCCTGTCGCTGGCGCTGGGCTCGCTGGGCCTGAGCAGCTGCGGCTTTGCGTGCTGGCTGATTTACCGGCGCCTCACGCCGCTGGTTGCAACGCAGCCGGAGTCGGCGCTGCCGCAAGGCTAAAGGACTCGTAGGGCAATGGCCTGTGGCCTCCGGCTGTTTTGCTCATGCACCGCGGCGGCGGCCACAGGCCGCCCTACAACTCGTATACCGCGACCCGCCGTACAAGGGCTTATTTCGTGGCCGGCGCCGGCTTCGCCGCCGCCTGCACCGACGCCATCAGTTCGGCGCAGTTGTGATCCTTGCCCAGGCCCAGCTGGATGGTCGGCAGCAGCGCCGCCAGCGGCGTGAGGAACACCCCCAGCACCGCCGCGGCGCCGCCGCGTTCGGCCAGGGCCACCGGGTCGGGGTGGATGCTGGGGTTCTTGAGCGGGCCGCGGATCAGGATCGGCGCGCCCAGCGAGCCGACGCTGAAGCGCTTGGGCTGGGTCGAGAGCTTGTAGTCGGCCTGCTCGTCGCGCAGGTTGATGCTGCCCTTGCCGATGACGTTCGCCGCGTCGGTATCGAAAATGAAAGTCCGCGTGTCGAGCACGCCCTGGTTCAGCGCGAAGTCGCTGACCAGGCAGTGCAGCTTCGCCTCGCGCGGGATGCCCATCGCGGCGATGGCGGTATTGCCGAAATCCAGTCCGGCCAGGTCCACCAGCACCGCCGACAGGTCGCCGCCGCTCATGAACAGTTTCAATTCGCCATTGCCGCGCCCCAGCAGCTGTGCCAGGGAATTGCCGGTGCTGTCGATTCTGGCGCTGCCGCCGATGGTGCCGGCGCCCTTGAACACGCCGGTGGACTGCATGATGCGCGACAGGTCCACCTGGCGGAAATCGATGTCGGCCACCGCGTGCACCAGGTTGTCCTGGCCGTTGAGCTTCAGGTTCAGCACGATCGCCCCGCTGCCCACGCCGAAGGACAGCGGCCGCAGGCTCACCTCGCCGTCCTCCACCTTGAGGTGGGCCACCAGGTTGTCCAGCGGCGTGGACTGGCTTTCGATGTGCTGGCCCTTGTAC
Source organism: Verrucomicrobiota bacterium (assembly GCA_903970595.1). Taxonomy (GTDB): domain Bacteria; phylum Pseudomonadota; class Gammaproteobacteria; order Nevskiales; family Nevskiaceae; genus Nevskia. The sequence goes on along the minus strand of CAJCJI010000318.1, from coordinate 948 downwards.
AGCACGTCGAAATCGACCGAGCGCAGCTTGGGCAGGTTGATCGGCTTGTCCGGCAGTACCTTGCCGTTGGCGTCCTGGCGGGCGTGTTCCTGCTGCTGCGCCGCGCTCTGGTTGGGCGCGTCTTTCTTGCCCGGGGTGGCGCCGATGAAGCCGCCCAGGTCGGCCAGCACCAGCTTGCGCGACTGCATCTCGGCCTTCATTATCGGCCGCGTGCCGCCCAGCAGCACCTGCACATTGCCGGCCAGGTCGCTGCTGCCCACGCCGCCGCTGAAGTCGCTGAAGCGGATCTTGTGCTCCTGGTAGTCGAGTTGCCCGGCGAGGTGGTAGGCCGGCGTCGGCGCCAGCGGCAGGCCGGTGAGCGGATAGAGGTCGGACAGGTCGTCGCCGGCCAGTTCCAGCTTGAGGTCGGCGCCGACGAACTTGAGCGGGTCCAGCACCGTGCCCTGCAGCGAGACCCTGGTGGCGCCGTGCGCCAGCTTAAGGTCCACCGGATAGCGGTCGTTGGGATCGCGCAGGCTCAGCACCGTGCCGCCGATGAAGCGGCCGTCGATCGGCTGGCCGGAATAGCGGCCGACGATGCCGACGTAGATGCCCGGTTCACCGCCGTCTTTGGCATCGACGGTGCGCAGCTCGAGCGTGAAATCGGACTTGAGCCTGGGGTCGAGAAAATGGATGTGCCCGTCGCGCACAATCAGGCTGCCGATGTTGACCTGCCAGGGATTGGCGGCGGGAGCGGGAGACCCGCCCGATGCCAGCTGCCAGTTGGGCGTGCCGGAAGGGCCGGGACGCAGGTCGCCGACCGGATGTTCGACCAGGATCTCGGTCAGGCTGGCAGTGTGGTGGAGCAGGGCGCGGGCGTCGATGCGCACCGACAGCCGGTCGACCGCCGCCAGGCTCGAATCGTCCGGGAAGCCCTCGGGGTTGGCGACGGCGATCCGCTCCAACACG
>CAJCJI010000317.1 GCA_903970595.1 Verrucomicrobiota bacterium | reverse complement strand
GAGCCACTCCATTCCGGTGGCGATGTGGGCGGGCTCATCGCTGGTATGGCTGAACACGGTGTAGGTGCTGACGATGCGCAGCGAGCCGATCAGCACCAGGAACAGGAAGACCAGCACGGAGTTGCGCTCAAGCCAGCTCGCCACAAGCTGCGAATTTAATTTCATCGGGATTTTATCGGCGGCATGTCATGGGCTTCTTTTCCATTTGCCACGGTCAATGCAATTTTGCCAGAGCGGCGATTACCGGATAGGCCCCTTCGATGGGCTCCGCGGACGCGCTCACAAACACCGGCTCGATCTGCGATTGCAGGCGCGGCAGCGGATGAAGCGGCGCCGGAAAGCGGCTGTCCGTACCCATCATGCCAAATACGTAATGGCAGCCCGTGCTGCGTATTGCCGCCGTGAAAAAAGGCTCCCGAACCGAGTTCAGCGGCGGAACCACACTGCGCCGCCGGCCGAAATAGCTGAGCAATTCGGGGCGTGTCGCTATCACGCAGTCCGATTCCGGAACCGATTGCGGAATCCCGCGCATGGCGTTGGTGATCAACAGCTGGGTCGCCACCGCCCGCGCCGCGAAGACCGGATCCTGCCGGTACCACATCTGGAAGCCGGCGGCGCCGGGCAGGTCGCAATAAGCGGCGGACCTATAGCGATCCGCGATGAAGGCCACCGCCGGCAGCGCCATCGTGAGGATCACCGCCGCCACGGCGGCGGCGAGGATGCGGCTCGCCGCTGCTTCGCCGCCCCTGGCTTGCCATTCGTCGTACCCGAACAGAGGCTGCGCGATCAGCAGTGGCACCAGCACCCACAGAAATCGACGCGCCTCCTCCGGGTACGGCCACACCAGCAGGATCGCCAGATTGGCCAGCACGTAGACCGCATCCGGCTTGAGCCTGGTCGACCGCCACGTTGCTGCTGCAAGGCAAAGCAAACCCAGCGCGTCCGCCAGCGGGCTCAGAAACGCATCGTGCAGAAAATTCTCGCCGAAGCCCTTGTGCAAGGCGGGCAGTTCCACGGCAAGCTGCCCCCTTAGGATATGCCATCCGCCGCTGCCGTAAATCGATCCAACCGCTTCGGCATAGCCCAGATGCGCGCGGTGGACCAACTGCCAGGCCAGCGGCGGTAACAATGCGATCAGCAGGGAAATCGCCGCGCTGCGCCGCGGCGCCCGCCACAACACGATGGCCAAGGGGGCCAGCAAACTGAGCCCCACGGAACGGGTCAGAATGGCGGCGGCACAGGCCAGCGCAGCGCCGAACAACAGTTCCTGGCGCCGCCCCGGCCCCCATGCAGCCATCAACGTCAGCGCCAGCAGGCTGAAGAAGAGGTAAAGATATTCCGATTGTATGAATAATCCCAGCAGCCAGCTTCCCGGAATAGTGGCGAACAACAGGACCAGCAGCGCGGACCGCGACGCCGACAGGCCCGCGCGGATCTGGAAGACGTACATGGCGAGCAGTGCCATCAGCAGGCAGATCGTGTTTACAACATGTGCGCGCGCCAGATCGTTCGCGGCGCCTGCAAGGGCCAGCACCATCGGGTACATCGGCGGAAAGCGGCTGTAGGTGGCCGCAGCCTCGTGCACCTCATCCCGCACGCCGAACGGGGCGTAGTGCTGCGCCATCATCATGTAGCTGGGACCATCCGCGCCGATATCCCCCAGCCCTGCATGCCAGGTCCAGGCCAGATGCAGTGGTGCTACAAGGGTGAGCACCACCAGAATCGCCGCATGACGTCTTACAAAGGCGCTACAGGCGGCTTTCATGGGCGGCTTGCTTTCGGCTTGAAGAGAGCCATGGCTTGTCGATTGATTCCCGGCGCTCTGTTCAAGTGGGCTGTTGCGTGGTGACCGGAGCGGGCGCCCCGCTGCCCAGGCTCAATCCTGCATCGCCGGCCGCGCGGGAAAATCGCCGCTTCAAGCGCATAACCGGACGTTCAAAAAAATGAAAGCTCAACTCGGCGGCGGCCCAGGATGTCGCGAATGCAATGACGAGGCAACTAAGGTCATAAGGAACCGATTGAGACCACAAATCCCCCATGTAGTACTTGGTAAGTCTTACGATGGGACAATGAAAAACATAAAATCCGTATGAAATCTTCCCCAAGCGCTGCAATACTCGGATATCGGCAAACAAATGCAGCAGGTCGATATTCGCCAGGACGACAAAAAACAGGGCGTTGATCAGCGTGAAGCCCCAAACGTAGCCATAAAAATGCGAAAGATAGAGCGGCCATCCCAGCGAATTCACACCAATATCATAGTGCACGGCCTTGCCCAGCAAGACCATCCAGGCACCTGCCACAATGAACAGGACGGGTATCCACTTGCTGGCGACTGGCAGTACCCGCCGCAGGCCTGCACTCTCCTGCCGATAGGTGAGCAGTGCTCCAAAGGCGAATGCATCGATATGCGAGCCGGTAAAGTAATAAATCAGCTCGCCCGCATGGGCTTTATCCGCGATCCCGGTGTGGAGTTGGAACTCAAGCTCGCCAAAACGGATGACGAGCGCCGCGACAATCAATGCAAGGCAGACCGCGAAAAGCTTTCTGGGCCCAAGGAAGAAAACAACCAGGGGCCAGATGAGATAAAACTGCTCTTCGATCGAAAGCGACCACAGGTGCGAATAGAAGGGGCTGCTGATCCCGCTGACGATGCGATAGAAATTCTGGGTGTAGGTCAACAGGAACGGAATGCTTGGATTGAAAATGCCGGCGAGGACTTCCAATATGTCGGGCTTGATCACATCGACGACGATCACCAGCAGCAGTAAATACCCGAAATAGAGCGGGAAAATACGCAAGACCCTGCGCGCATAAAAGTTGATGAAAAAACCACCGAGAGTCGCCGCCGTACGTTCGCGCCTGAGAATTCCGGTGATCAGATAGCCGGATAGCACGAAGAACGCCTGAACACCCACCCAGCCGCAATCTATCATTGCCCAGTGCTGGAGGAATACCAGGGTGATGCAGACCCCTCGGTATGCGTCCAATCGTGGCTCGAACTTCATTTGAATTTTTTGTCCAATGTAAATTGATCCGGGCACATGCAACGAGGAGAATTGCCGCGAAGTGTCCGCCTTGCCCGTTGTCCCCTCTGGTCCACGGAGCGTCGCCTTTTCGGTTCACCGATTTATTCGCCCAGGCGCTTCACCTCGAGCAAGGGATGAAGCTCAGGGTTGGCCGCGCAGATACCCGGCCTTGAGATAAGGCACAGGCTATCGGGTTCGTCCCCGTAGCACCCTTCGATCCGGAAGGGCGCCGCAAAATCCACCAATGACTTTCGCTTGAGAATGACAACGTTATAGGCCGATTGAGCCCTCAACAGCTGGGGGCCGCTGTCGAATATGGAATCGCTGCCGATGCCCTTCTGATAGATGGGAACATTGCGATGCAGGTAGGCGTACCCGCCGGTTTCGTACCAATAGCGGTCGTAGAGCGCGATCCCGCAAAGATCGGGCTGCTGCGACAGCCAAAACGATGCCTGCAGCAGGTCGCGCTGCCTCATCCAGCTGCCGTGAAACCCGGGCGCGAACCACAACCATGCGCTTGTGGCCACCCAGCCCGCCATGACGCCGACGAGCAGCGGCAGCTTATACCGGCCAGAGGCTGCGCCCCGCGTGCGCTCGACGAGATCGGCGGAGCCCATCGCGGCGGCGATGATAAAGCAGGCGAACCCAGGGGAAGCATAGCTGGATTGCTTGTGCGATATCAGCGAATGGGTGACGACAATCGCGGCGGCAGCGAGCACCCAAAGCGCCGACGATCTGAGCCCCAAGAGAAACAGCGCAAGCAGCGGCGGCCAGGCATAGCTCCAGATATTGACCCGATTCTGCAGATACCAATAGTAGGGACTGGTGCTGAAATGGTACACATAGCCGTGAAAGAGCAGGATCCTGAACGTGGCAAAGTATGAATAGAATGGGTGACCCCAGGTGATCCAGTCGCACAGGCCGAAGGCATAAAGCGGAACCAGTGAACCCAGGGCCAGCGGCAGCCAGCGGGAGCGGAATTGCAGCCGCCCAACCCAGCACGCAGCGATGGCGGCGCCCGGGAGCAGATGGATGCGCAGCATCAGGCACATGCCGAGACAGAATCCAATGCCGATCAGCCGCCTTCTGTTGTAGACGCCGTCTGGAACGCAAGACAGGGCCAGGGCCGCCAGCAGGAAATCCGTTGCGATGGCTTCGGTCAGCGGCCTGAAAGAGTAGTAGACGATCTCGAACCAGGTCGCGGCGACCAGTCCCGCCACCAGGGCGTGCGTCTGACTAGTGCGCAGACCCATATGGTAAATCGCCGCGACGGCCATCAGGGACAGGGCCGCCAGCAGCAACTGCAAGACCGCAATGTAGACCGCCGGCCCGGCGCCCAGCTGGTCCGCGACCAGCATGATCCTGGCGAACAGCACCGGCAGCAGCAGAGAGCGCATGCCGTCGTCGAACTCCCAGGTCTTGATGCCGTAGCCGAAGGCGATACGGTGTGCCGCCTCGAAAACCTGGAAATTTTCGTCCGGGCGGTTCAGGCTGGGAAACACCAGAATCGCCGCGACGCGAACCGCGGCGGCAGTGGCCAGGATCAGGATCAAACCGCTGCGCGGACTGCGCAATCCGATGCCGATGTTCGCCCAGAACCGTTCAGGCAGGATTCGCTTCGCAGCCAGGCTGGCTTGCATGGCCGGGTACCACTCGGTCAGACGGATCATTTGCGGCGCCACACGAAGTTTGAAGTTGCGGCGTAGTTCCAGACCGCGCTGATCAGCACCCCGGCGACTCCCGCCATCCACCACTGATAGTGGCGCTCGAAAATCGCGCTGGCAACACCGACATTGGCCACCGCCCCGAGGCCGCAGGCGGCATAGAATCCCAGCAGGCCGCGCAGCATGCGCCAACCCTTCAGCCGCCGGTCGCGATAGGTCAGCTGGTTGTTGAGGAGGAAATTGACCGTCATCGCCAGCAGTGTGGCTATCCCTTGCGCCCAGTTGAAGGCAAGCCCCGCCACTTGCAGGGCGGCCGCCAGGGCCAGCAGGTGGATCAGGACACCCAGACCCCCAATGATCGAAAAAGACAGGAATCGTACCGGCACATAGCGGCCCACGAGCTTGTCCAGCAGCAGCAGGGCGTAGTCCCACATGACGTTGGAATCGAGCTTGGAGTCGCCAATCCTGCGCTCGCGGAACCGATAAGGAATCTCGCGGAACGACAGGCGCCTGGGCGAGGAGGCAAAAAGGTCGAGCAGGATCTTGAAGCCGATGGCCGACAGCTTGCGCACGATGCCCATGAACACGGCGCGGCGGATCATGAAAAAGCCGCTCATCGGGTCGGCCAGATCCGCCGGCACCACCATGCGGCTCAGGCGCGTGGCGAGGCGGCTCATGGAGGCCCTGGATTCCGGCCAGTCGGCGGCGCCGCCGCTGACGTAGCGGCTGCCGACGACGATATCGAGGTCGCCGTTGCGCAGTTCAGCCAGCATCGCCGGCAGGATGCGTTCATCGTGCTGGAGATCGGCGTCCATCACCGCGAGGAAGGGCGCCGAAGAAGCCAGCATGCCTTCGATACAGGCGGAGGCCAGTCCGCGGCGTCCGATGCGCTGGATGCAGCGGACGCGTCCGTCGAGCAGCGCCAGGCCGCGTATTTTGTCGGCAGTGCCGTCGGTGGAGTCGTCGTCCACGAAAATCACTTCCCAGGCCAGCCCTGCCAGGGCGGCATCGAGGAGGCGCAACAGCTCGGCGACATTGTCGCTCTCATTGAACGTTGGAACGACGATTGACAATAAGGCGCCGCCGGACCGGGCCGGGCGGACGTCATGCGGATCCACTCGATTCACTCCTTCCAGACCTCGACTCAAGGGTGGTACCGGCACTTCCCGTTCCTCAGTTGCCCGCCACCGCGGATAAATTCCCGACCGGCCTGGCAAAGGACGCCAGGCGACGGCGCAGCCAACGCTGCACCGGAAGCTCGGCAAAGCGCCACACCAGGATGGATAGCAACAGAATCAGGGCAAAAACAGAGAATGCCACCATACCGGCAGCCGTGTCGGGCAGCCATTCCCGGAGACGGCCAAGCAGAACGATGCCGACGACCTGGTGGAGCAGATAAAGCGTGTAGCTGGCGCCACCACAGGTCTTGCTGAACGAAGAGGACGGAATTTGAACGCGACGCAATGCAATAAACAGCAACAACAGCATGAACGCGCTAAATACTCCGACGCCCCTGGCAACGGAAAAGGGCGGCCCCGTCGTCACCAATTGAGCGTAATCGGACACGTCACCGGCCACGTAGCCGCAGCACAGCAGCCAAGCCAACAGCAGACCCAGGCCGTAGCGCAAACGCAAACCATGTTTCCAGATCAGGAACAGCGCTACACCGCCGCCAAAAAAGGGGGCCCAAGCCGCCTTGCTCCAGTAGTAGGCCACCTCCACACCGTGCATCGGCACGAACCTGGCGGCCGACAACAGCATCCACACGATCATGGTTTCGAACAGGTACCGCCTGCCGTTCACAGCCATCAGCAGGGCGACCGTGAAATAAAACTGCAATTCCACCGTCAGGGACCAATAGCTTGGATCGATAAAATGATTGTCGAAGAATCCATTGAGCATGCTGGCATTGGCTGCTATACAGCGGAAATCGCAGGCGAACGGACCGCCACCCCAGGCTGCGACCGCCGCCACGGTGATGGCCGCACACATCCAGTATGCCGGGTACAGGCGCACCAGGCGGGCCAGGACGAACTCGCGCACACCGCGCCCTTCCATGCTCATGGCGATGACAAAGCCGCTGATAACGAAGAATACCTCTACGCCCAGGAAGCCATACTGGGCGATGGGAACCAGCCAGGGAATCGAAAAATCGACAAAGTGGCGAATGTAGCCTTCAAAAAACCAATGCCAGCCCAACACCCATAATGCCGCTATGAGGCGCAACACATCGAGCGCGGCAATACGGCCGCTCTCGCCGTGGAACGAGACCGCGGCGTTCGAGCTCTTCGACATTTGCCGAAGCGCGTCAGGAGAATCTGGCGCGCACAAGGTTTGAACCATTCAAGCGCTCATTGGATAGTGTTTGTGCGCCAGGCGTGATATCCGGTCATTTCTGATCCTGGGGAAATCTGGCCAGCATGCAAAGGATTCGGCCATCGCCCGGCCCGGCGATCGGAACCTCGCCATAATCGATCACGCTGATCTTCTCGCTCAGACGCTGCAGCGGATGCAGGGGCACGGGATAACCGCTGTAGCTGGCCGTGGTCACAAACAGATAGCGGCAGTGCGCCGCATGGAGTTCGCGGGTGAACTCCGGATCGGGGACGGCGTCGGTGGGAGGCCAGGCGCTGAGCCGCCCCGCGAAATAGTTGACCAGGTCCGGACGGATGGAGACCACGCAATCGCCCGGCGGGACTTCGCTACCCATGCGGCGCAGCATCCCGATGACCAGCGCCTCTCCCGCGGTGCGGCGCGCGGCCTTGGCCGGACTGGACTGATACCAGGTCCTCAGCCCGCGGGCCCCGGGAATGCCGCTGGCGCCGGCTTCGCCGAAGCGCTCCGAAGCGACGGCGATCTCGGGCAACGTAAAATACAGGGTGATGAAGGCAAGGCCCACCAGCGCTGCCTGCAGACGGCGATTGGAATTTGAGTGCTTGCGCCACTGCGACAGCACCAGGACCGGCTGGGCCATCAACAGCGGCAGTACCGGCCAGAGGAAGCGCTGCGCATCGTTGGGATCGAAAGGCCAGATCAGCACGGCGAACAGGTACAAGGCCAGATAAATCCCGTCGGGCTTCAGCGCCACGGCGCGGTATGCCGTCGCCGCCAGGAACAGCAGGCCGAGCAGGTCCACGGCGAGATGAGGTGCGTAGTCCTGCACATAGCTGTGCACCATGCCCGTGCGCAGCGCTGGCACCTCGCTGCCAAGCTGTTGCATCAGCAGCGAGCCTGCATTCCCGCCGTAGTACTGGTTCAGCGACTCCACGTAGCCCTGGCCCGAGTGGTGCAGCAGATACCAGAACAGCAAAGGACACAGCGCCAGCGCCAGCGCAATCGCGCCGGTGCGCCGCGGGGCACCGAAAGCGATGATCAACAACGGGCCCAGCAGCGCGACGCCGACAGTGCGGGTCAGCGCCGCCGCGGCAATGGCGACGGCGGCCGCATACAGGATTTCGCTGCGGCGGCTCTGCTTGTAGACGGTCAGGAAAAACAGCGCCAGAACGCTGCACAGCAGGTAGAGAAACTCGGATTGGGGCGACAGGGCGAGCAGCCAACTCCCTGGCAACGCGGCGTACAGCAGGGCCACCAGGGCGGCCTCGCCCGCCGCCAGGCCTGCCTTGTACAGCCAGCCGTACAAAGCCAGCAAGCCGAGCAGGAAAAACACCGTCGTTACCAGGTGGACACGATGCAGATCCTCGACGGCGTTCAGCCGGGCCAGGGCGATCGGGTAAAGCGGCGGAAAGCGGTTGAGCGCACCGGCCATGTCGTTGACCGAGACCAGAGCTGAGTGCTGCGGTCCACCGGCGTAGTGGCGCGCCATGACCAGATAGGCTGGTGCGTCGCTGCTGAGCGTGCCGATCTGGTCGGTCCAGGTCCAGGGCAAATAAATCGACGCGATGAGCGCCATCACCGCTGCGATGGGCCAATGGCAGGCAATGCGGGTACGCATAGCGCCGGCAGATCCCGTGAATGAATTGTTGTAGGACGCGGCGCTAGACATTTGTCGTGCCCGGAACCTCCGCCAAGGCGCGGACGCGGCCATTGCGTCTCGACCAGAGCGTCCACAGCCATGATGCGGCCGTGGCGGCCAGCATCATCTGCAGCGGCCGGAATGGAATTGAGTAGCGGGGCTCCGACTGCAGGACGGTATAGATCAGTGTTTCGTAGGCAAGCAGCAGCGCAGCCGCATACAGTCCGACCGGCACGCCGAGCTTGCCCGGCCTGGCCAGCACCAGGATAACGGCGGCCGCCATCAGGACAAACAACACCGGGTTGACCGCGACGCAAAGCGATTCAAACAGGCGCATGAGGGGATAAACATTGTAGATAGAGTGCGCCACAGGATAAGGATAGATGTCGCCTGCGCCCACGCGTATGCTCCAGGCCCACAGCAGCTCCGGCTTCCAGGCGTACCAGGCAAGATAGTGAAGAGGGTCGTGTTCGACACGATCGAGCATCACAGCCAGCCAGGCTTCGGGCGATTTTTGCGCAAGCTGCGTGTCGTTCCCGATCGCTGCGATGGTCTGTTTGGCCTGCTCATCACCGCGTCTTGCCTTGTAATCGGCCGAATGGTAATCGGCCCAGCTACCCTGCACCAGGTTGATCATGCCGCGCCCCTCCGCCGTGGATTCGGAGGCAATGGTCAAATTGCGCACAGACCAGGCGCCGGGCAAAAGCATCGATCCCAGCAGCAATGCCATCAGCGCGGACCTTGGCGCCGCGCGTCTTGCCATCAGGCACAAGGCCAGCAAGGGACAGAACAGGGTCAAGGTCACATTCACCAGGGCGGCGGCGCCAAATCCCAGGCCCGCGGCTGCCCACAAAACCGGCCTGGACGACTCCGCTGCCCGAACCAGCAGCCCAATGGCCAGGAGTACCAGGAACCCACACAGGCTCTCGGTCAGCAGAAAGCTGCTGATCGCCACGTTGTGCGGCCACAGGGCAACTGCCAGCCCGACCAAGAGGGCGGCGCGCTGTCCCAGCCAGCGAGAAGCGATGAGCATGGCCAGCCCCGCGGACAAGGCCCCCAAGACGGCTTGGATCAACAGCACCGCATAATACCAGGCGTCTCCGGAGCCCAGCAGCAAAAGCAGGCAGGCGAGCAACAGCGGATAGCCGGGATCGCGAAAGCTGTCCGGCGTCACGGTTCCCGATCCCGGGGGCGCCAGGGAGAAGATATGCGACCGGGCGAGGTTCCAGGCGTAGTCGCAGTACTGTATGGCGTCTCCCAACATTGGGTTTTTCACTGTGCCGCCGAAGATGAACCAACATCTCAAAGCCACGGCCAGTGTTACCACCAAGGCCAGGGGCAGACAAAGGGCTGGCACAGTTCCTTGAGGCGCTCGAGCCTTTCCGCGCATTGAAAGAATTGCCATCCTCAGAGGGGCCTTATCGGAGACGAAGGAAGAATGCCGCTGACGAACTGCGACGGGAATCAATCGCGCGAGATTCTCCTTCATTCCGGCACCATGGCATAGAGCGGCCCCTGGCGCACATCGGCGCCGGCATGTGCGCCGCGAACCGGAAGCTGGCGGGCAAAACGGCGCTTACGTTGAAACTCCTTTAAAAATAAATGACAAATTACGTCAGTATTGGGCGCAATAAGGGCTGCAAAAGCAGGATTTTGCCGGGAATTTTTGCGTAACACACTGATTAAAATAAATTATTTCTAACGGCACGCTGTATGCTAATCCAATGACTGGGGTGGCGACCGCTTTAACTGATTTTTCAACCACTCAATTGAGGGAGCCAGGAATCATGGGAAGGATGCAGCAGGGCTTCACCCTGATCGAATTGATGATTGTGGTGGCAATCATTGGCATTCTGGCGGCCATCGCCATTCCCGCCTATCAGGATTACACCATCCGTTCGCAAGTGTCTGAAGGCGCGGTACTGGCCGACTTGAACAAGAACGCAATCGGCGACTTCTTCAACAACACCGGCAGGCTCCCGACCAGCCAGATCAGCGCCGGACTGGAGACCTCCACCTCCATCGTCGGCAAATACATCACTTCGGTGACGGCAACGACGGTCCCAGGCGTGATTGCCGTCACTTACGGCACCCCGAATTCCAACAACAAAATTACCAACTCGATACTGGCCTACTCGGCTTACGCCACCAGCAACATGGGTTCCATTACCTGGAACTGCAAGAGTTCGGCCCGAAACGGTTCGGCGCCTGTGACCACCCTGCCGAACAAGTGGCTGCCGCAGGTGTGCCGCACCTGATTGCCTGACAAATTGCGTCAGTTTTTGGCCAGATAGCGACTAAAAACGCGGATATCGAATCAGGTGGTTTTCATAATTTATTGATTTATTTGAATTCTTTCAACGGCACGCCCCATGCTTTCCATTACGGAGCGGCGACGGCCGTGTACTAAATTTTTTAACCAACCGTTAACGGAGTGAAGAATCATGAGAAAGATGCAACAGGGCTTTACCCTGATCGAATTGATGATCGTGGTGGCGATCATCGGTATTCTGGCGGCCATCGCCATTCCTGCCTACCAGGACTACACCATTCGCTCGCAGGTGTCTGAAGGAGCGGTGCTGGCCGATGCGCAGAAGACCGCGCTGGGCGATTTCTTCAACAACACCGGCAGGCTGCCGACCAGCCAAGCCAGCGCCGGCCTGGAATCTACCGTGTCCATCACCGGCAAGTATGTGACTGCGGTGGATGCCACCACCAAGCCGGGCGTGATCACCGCGTACTACGGCGGCCCGAACAACAACAACAAGATCAACGGGTCTTACCTGTCGTATTCGGGTTATGCCACCAGCAATGCGGGCACCATCACGTGGAACTGCAAGAGCAACGCCGCCGGCGGCACGAAGACCAACCTGCCGAACAAGTGGCTGCCGCAGGCTTGCCGCACGTAATTGTTTGCTGACGGTTTAGTAGCAACCAAGGGGGCCGCTCGCGCGGCCCCCTTTTTTATGATCCGGCGGACCCTTCTCGCCCTTGGCCTGACGGCCCTGCCCCTTTTCGCCTGGTGGGCCTATGCGCCCGGACTTGGCGGCGGCTTCCTGTTCGATGATTTCAACAACCTCAGCCAGCTCGGCGAGTTCGGCGGAGTGCACGATCTTCGCTCGCTTGCCCTATACCTGAGCTCCGGCAACGCGGATCCGACCGGCCGGCCGCTGGCTCTGCTGAGCTTCCTGATCGACGCCAACAACTGGCCAGCCGATCCGGAATCCTTCAAGCGCACCAATATCCTGCTGCACCTGCTCAACGGCTTGCTGCTGGCCTGGGTGCTGCTCGAACTCGGGCGCAAGCTCGGGCTAGAAGAGGCGCGGGCCCAGGCGGCGGCCCTGCTCGGTTCGGCCCTGTGGACGCTTCATCCCCTGTTTGTTTCCACCACGCTCTATGTGGTCCAGCGCGAAGCGATGCTGCCGGCGGGTTTTACCTTGCTGGCCTGCCTGTTGTGGCTCGCCGGGCGGCAGCGATTCATGCATCGGCAGCGGGGCGGCCTGGCATTGCTGCTTGCCGCCTCCTGCCTGTGCACTGCACTGGCGACTCTGTGCAAGGCCAACGGCATGCTGTTGCCCTTGTTGCTGCTGGTGATGGAATGGACCTTGTTGCAGGAGCGCGACACGCTCCCGAACGATCCGGCCCGGGTCCGGCGCTTTATGCGGATCCGCCGGTGGCTGCTGGTCCTGCCCAGCGTCCTCCTCGCGGCCTGGCTGCTGAGCCGGCTGCCCAGCGCCTTCTCCGGCAATGCGGGTACTCGTCCCTGGTCGGTCGCACAAAGACTGATCACCGAGCCGCGCGTACTGTGCAACTACCTGGGCCTGCTGTGGATCCCGCGCGCGAGTGCTGCCAGCATCTTCAACGACGGCTTTCGCGCCTCGACCGATCTGCTGCACCCCTGGACCACCTTGCCGGCGCTGGCCCTGATCGCGGCCCTGCTCACTGCCGGCTTCAGGTTGCGCCGGTGCCAACCGGCGCTGGCGTTCGCAATCCTGTTCTATTTCGCCGGGCAGGTGTTGGAGAGCACGCTGATCCCGCTGGAACTATACTTCGAGCACCGCAATTACCTGCCCGCCCTGCCGATGTTCTGGCCGCTGGCGCTGTGGCTGACCGATGCGGGATCTTTGCGCCGCTTGCGCTGGGCGGTGGCGGCGCTGCTGCCGGTAGTGCTGGTCATGCTGTGCAACGCCAGGGTGGGGATCTGGGGCCGGCCTTTTGACCAGGCCTTGTTGCTGGCACAGGTGGATACGGACTCGGCCAGGGCACAAACCAATGCGGCGCAGTACCTGGCCGCGGTCGGCAGACCCGATCTCGCCGCCGACCGGCTGCGGCTGGCGCTGAAGGCCATGCCCGACGAGGCCCAACTTGCCGTCAACCTGGTCGACACCGAGTGCGCTACCGGCGCAGTGAGCAGGGCGGCAATCGAATCCGCCGAATATGCCCTGAGCAACAATCATGAGCAAGCCGAACTGGTGCAGCACTGGCTGGTCGGCGCGATCGGCGCCGCGGCACAGGGGACTTGCAAGGGACTGGATTTTCAAACGGCGTCTGAACTGATTGCGGCGATGCGCCGCAACCCGCACTATTCGCGGGGCGCCGGCCACCAGCACGACATCTGGGATATCGAGGGCCGTCTGGCGCTGGCGCAGGGAAACGGGACAGCAGCCTTGCGCGCATTCGATTCCGGCATGGCGCTCTTCCCGACTCCCGACGGCGCACTGCTGCAAGCCGCATTGCTTGGCGCAGCAGGCTTCCCTGCGCTCGGCTTGCAACACCTGCAGTACTACAAGTCGCTGCAGCCGGCCGATCGCGGCTTCCGGGGCATGGCCGCGGTACACGCCTGGCTGCTGCAGAGGCAAGGCTACTGGACGGAGGAGTTCGAGCGGATGGAAGACCTGCTGCGCGCGGATGCGGCGCCGGCGAAGCACGGGGATTCCCAGAAGCCGGAGTCTGACACGAAGGCGCCAGCATCATGAACAGGTTCCGCCTCCTGTTCGCCAGGCACGCCGCACTGGCCGGCATCGCCGCGGCGCTGGCCTTGACCGCGGCGCTGTACTGGCCGGGCCTGAACGGAATTTTCCTGTTCGACGATTTTCCGAATATTGTCGACAATGATGCCGTACACGTGACCAGTACGGATTGGCAGGAGTGGAAAGAGGCGGCGCGCGCTTCCCCTTCCCGCGATCTGCCGCGGCCGCTGGCGATGCTGAGCTATGCGGCGAACTATTACTTCACCGGCCTGGATCCATGGCCGATGAAGTTAAGCAACCTGCTCATTCATCTCGTCAACGGCGCACTGCTGTTCGCCGTGCTGCGGGTCGTGCTCGACCTGTGGAAACGGCATCAGAATCCGGTATGGCGGGACACAAAGCTCATCCGCGTGGCGCTCGCCCTGAGTTGCGCATGGCTGGTCTGCCCCATCAATCTGAGCCCCGTGCTCTATGTGGTACAGCGCATGGAGAGCCTGGCACAGACTTTCGTCCTGGCGGGCCTGCTGCTTTACTTGCACGGACGGCGAGGGATGCTGGCGGGAACTGGAGGCACGGCGCTATGCGCAGCCGGCTTGCTGCTGGGCACGACCATCGGCGGCTTGTGCAAGGAATCCGCCGTGCTTCTGCCGCTTTACGCCCTTCTGATCGAACTGTCGGTATTGCGCTTCGAGACGGCGCGCCGGCGGGGCCGTCGCCAGCTGTGGGTTCTCTACGCGGTTCTGCTGTTGGCGCCGGGAATCATTGGGCTGACCTGGCTGCTGCCGCACCTGCTTTCTCCGGCAGCTTACGCCGGCCGATCCTTCACGCTGAGCCAAAGGCTATTCACCGAATTGCGCGTGGTGTCGGACTACATTGCCTGGACGCTGTTCCCGCGGCCCTCCAGCCTGAGCTTCTATCACGACGACATCGCCGTCTCCGATGGCTGGCTGTCGCCAGCATCCACCCTGGGCAGCGGAATGCTGCTTGCCGCCCTGCTGGCAAGCGCGGTGTCGCTCCGTCGCCGGCTGCCGCTGTATGCCTTGGGAATCGGCTGGTATTTCGCCGCGCACCTGCTCACGGCAACCATCATTCCGCTCGAACTGGTTTTCGAGCATCGCAATTATTTCGCTTCGATCGGCCTGTTGCTGGCGGCGGCAGCCCTGATTCTGGAAATCCCCCCTATGTTCAGCCGGGTCCAAGGTGCCGTGACGGTGATCGCCATCACGGCATTTTGCACAGTGACCGGGCTGCGCGCGAACGAGTGGGGCAACCCCATACGCTTCGCCTATTCCGAAGCGCTGCAGCACCCGCAGTCACCACGGGCGAATTACGAACTGGGTCGGACCCTGACTGTCATGTCGGGCTATCGACCGGACTCCAAACTGATCGATCCGGCAATGCAGGCTTTCGAACGGGCCACCGCGCTGCCGGGCTCCGATGCCGCCTCCGCCGCGGGACTGATTATCGTGGCAAATCACATGCATCGGGAGATCAAGCCGGAATGGTGGCAAGACTTGACCGGGAAATTGTCTCGAGCACCCCCATCGCCGGAAGACATAGGCGCCCTGCAATCGCTGGCCGGTTGCCAGCGTAAGAGCGAATGTGCACCCGAACCATCCATGTTGCTGGCCGCCTTTCTCGCCGCATTGAATCACCCCTCTCCCAGTCCAAGACTCCTGGCCGCATACGGCGCCTTTGCGGCTAATCAGTTGGGCGATTACACGCTGGCGGCCAATGCCTTGAAAGATGCCGTAAGCCTGTCTCCCGAAGTTGCCGGTTATCGAATCGATCTGTCACAAGTACTTGTCCTGCAGGGGAAGCTCGACGCAGCGCTACAGATTCTGCAACGAATCGACCGCGCAAATCTCAGTCATTCCGAAATGCAGCAAGTCGATGACTTGGTCCATCAGATCGGCTCCAGCCCAGCAAATGACAGATAAGAATAATGGCCGTTCCAATCTCTGGCGGTGTCACCGCTCATCGGCTGGCAACGAGGGGCGAGCGGCCGATACAGTGATCCCGCGGGGCGCGGGTCCACGCACACCATTCAACAGGGCAAAGGCTCCGACCAGGTGGATCGTGGATCGCGCTCGCACGACGCGTGGATCGACCCCGGCGACGGAGACGCCACGGCCAAGAACGGGGATATCTACCATTCTCCGGTTGTTCAATGGGATTTTCTGAAATTCGCCTCGTCCGCCGTTGCAGATGCCGCAGTCTTTGCATTCAATAAAGCGCCGCAGCAGTCCGTCCCGTCTGCCATCCTGTTCCTTTCGACGGTTCGGGCATTTTCATTCATCACCGATAAGGCCGGGTGCTCCCGCGAGGACCCGTAACATCTTCCGACCGCTCTCATCCGCCTTGGGGCGGCCCTGCTGTCGATGCTTTAAAGTATCAGTTGAAGGCAAATCCATAGTACAAAGAAAAGACCATACTGATGCCTCCCAGTTTATGAGCAATCTTCGACTTAACGTATTGGCCAACATTGCAGCCAAACTCACCAGCGCGCTCCTGCTGCTGTTCACCATCCCCATACTAATTCGTGTACTTGGGACGCAGTCGTATGGCCTGGCGATCCTGTTTTCAAGCGGCATCAGTATACTTGCGAGCTTCGACTTCGGGCTTGGCACAACGCTGAATCGCGAACTCGCGTCGTGCGGCAGGAATGCCGAGCGCTTGTTTGTCGTTGCTCCTTTGGCAATGACCCTCGAAATGTTGTTCTGGCTGGGCGCGACCGCAGTTTGCTTACTGGGTACTGTCATGGCACCGGTGGTAGCGAATCATTGGCTCATGCTTGGCGATATGCAGCCGCAGACCGCCACGCGCGCGCTTCGTCTCATGATCGCCGCATTGTCGTTGCAAATCCCCTTTACGCTGTATACAAGTGGGATGCTGGGCTTGCAACTGCAAGTGGCTCTCAGCGCCACGGTGACCGGTACTTCGATGGCTCGAACGCTGGGTACCCTGCTGGCACTTGCGGTTTTTGGCCCTTCTATAGAAATCTATTTCTGGTGCCAGCTCGTTGTTGGAATCGTTCAGGCTGTGGTGGCTCGCAATATTTTTTGGCGGTCGTTGCCCTTAAAACACCCCTCTACTCGCTTTAGCTACAAGGACTTACAACGTGTGAAGCGGTTTTCGATGGATATGACGGGCATTTCCATGAGCGGCATACTGTTAACTCAGATGGACAAGATTGTGATCAGCCGGTTATTGCCGCTATCCGAGGTTGGCTACTATGGTGTAGCGTCAACCGCCGCAGCGGCGGTCAGCATTATTGTCTCGCCGATATTTAATGCCCTCTTCCCACGGCTGACACAGGCCGCCGCAGCGGGAGACGAAGCTGGTGCCGCTCGGCTTTATCACCGCGCAAGTCAGTTTCTCGCAGTGCTTATCTGGCCTCCAACTTGCTTGCTGGTGTTGTATGCACAGCCAATCCTCCAGCTTTGGACCGGCAACGCCGATCTGTCGGAAAAAACTGCACCAGCTTTGGCCCTGCTTGCAATAGGCGGCACGCTCAACGGGGTGATGCATTTGCCCTATGCGCTGCAACTGGCGGGCGGGTGGACTCGCTTGGCGCTTTATACAAATGTTGTCGCACTTACACTCTTGGCGCCGGGATTATGCATCGCAGCCACAATGTTCGGACTCACCGGAGCCGCTACGATGTGGCCCATTCTCAACTTAGGCTACCTCATCATCGGCGTTCACCTCATGCATCGCCGGCTGCTATCCGTTCATAAATGGCGCTGGTATTTGAGAGATCTTCTAGCTCCATTATTATCGAGCGCGGCCGCCTGTTTACTGCTTAGGATGGTCTGTCCCGTGCAGACCATTGGCATACATACAATTTACATACTGGCTGACACTTATCTAGTGGCGTCGCTGGCAGCCCTATGTTCCGCAACGGAAATGCGGTCCGCCACCGCACAGATCATTGCTCTACCGCTCAAGAGGTTGTTCAATAAATAAGCGCATGCGTCTGAAAATCTCTCTGAGTCAGGAAGAATGGCGCACTATCCGGAATCTCATACCTTGCTGAAGTTGGAATCTCCATTTGAAGTGGAAATATGTTCAAACAACTTGCTGTAATTATCCCTACCAGAAATCGCAGCGATTTGGCAATCCGGTCAGCGCGATCGGTAATCGCAAGTCAAAATGATTTGGCAATTCGAATCTTGATTTCAGATAATTCAACTGAAGCGAATCACTCCGCAGCGATCGACAGATTTGTAGAAAGCAGGCCGCATGGAAATCTGACGCTACTGAGGCCGCAGCGCCCGCTGCCTATGACCGCCCATTGGGAATGGGCAATCACCGAAGCTCTGCAGACAGCCGGAGCATCACACTTTGCATTTCTTACTGACCGGATGTCATTCCGGCCCGGCGAAGTGCGTTCGCTGATCGAAATAGCTCGACATTATCCCAATGATGTAATTAGTTATACGCTGGACCGGATTGATGATTTTTCAACGCCAGTGCGATATCGGCCTTTACCAAGAACTGGGCGACTATTCCGTATCGAATCCACGCTGCTGCTTTCCCTGTCCTCCAGGATGACTTTCTTTTCCTGTCTACCAAGAATGCTCAACTGCGTGGTTCCGCTCGAGCATCTGGAACAGTCGAAGCTACGATTCGGCAGCATTTTTTCATCCGTTTCTCCGGACTTCTGCTTTTGTTATCGCTGCCTCGCGTTAAATGACTCCATTTTATACTTCGATAAATCGGTTCTTTTGAATTATGCGCTTGGCAAGAGTAATGGAGCCAGTATAGCCCGAGGAATACCGTCGAAGGATAGTATGGACGTGCTCTCGACCATCAAGGTCTCAGATCTGAACTCCTATACTAATCTCCCGGAAGTCATTACCGTCGGCAATGCCATTGTCAATGAATATAACTTTGTTCGGCGGGAATCAAGCAGTGCAAAATTTCCTCCCATTTCAGCTAGGAAGTATATGGATTTTCTAGCCGCTGAAGTTTCGGACTTCCTGGGTTTGGAGCGTAGATTGGCCGGCCTCTGTTACTTGCGCCGCGAAGGCTGGAGGCCAAGTACGGAATTCCGCGTAAGCCGAATCAAGGCTGCCGCAATTTCTGCGATTGTATGGATACTGGAATACAGGTTTCATTCCTTGGAGGAAGCCATTGATTACGCCAATAATCGCCCCCCTCACAAATCCATTTTTTCGTCATTCTTAGCGCGACGCTATCGATCCGTTCAAGTTCCACTGCCAATTGATGATGCGTAGCGGAACAGTACTAGTTCAAATTTTGTATGAAGGCCGGATGCTTGAATCAGGTGTGCACTAAATCAGCCGGACTGGAACAGATTGAGCAACGTGTCGGCTACATAGTCGATCTCGTCTGCGGTGATGCTCAGACCCGAAGGCAGATTCAGTCCGCGGCCAGCGAGATCGTAGGCAACCGGATTGCGCGCCGCCGCACCGATTGCTTGCGGATGCGCGGCATAGGCGGGGATGCCGCTTAGCGGATAAAACATCGGTCGGCAATCGATGCCTCGCAGATCCAGTTCCTGCATCAGGGCTTCCTTGGACCAATCCGATGCCCGATTCCACACCACCGTGCTCATCCAGTAGGAATTCCAAATTCCTGAAGGCTCGGCATTCATGCGCATGCCGGCGCGCCCTTCAAGCCTGCTGCGATAATGCTCATAGATCTGCCGCTTGCGATTCACCAGTTGCGGCAAACGCTGCAATTGCGCCAATCCCAGGGCCGCCTGCATGCTGCTCATCTTGTATTTATACGCAACCTCCGCGTTTAAAAACATTCGATCACCCGGAATTCGCCCATGGTCGCGAAGAAACAACATTCGCTTATGGAGTGCGGCGTCACCGGTCGCCACCAAACCGCCCTCCCCTGTGGTGAGCGTCTTAGACCCGTGGAAGCTGAATACGCCGGTATGACCGAAACTGCCGGCCGGCCCATTTTTATATTTCGACCCGACGGCTTCCGCCGCGTCCTCTATGATTGCCACGTCATAAGATGCCGCAATCGATCGAATCGCATCCCAGTTAGGCATTCCACCGTAGAGGTCGACCGGAATAACGGCCCGAGTACGCTCGGTGATGGCGGCCTCAAAGGATTCTGCTGACAAGCACCATGATTGAGGATCGACATCGGCAAACACCGGGACTGCGCCCACTTGACTGACTGGTGCGGCAGTGGCGATCCAGGTCAGTTCGGGCACGATTACCTCATCACCCGGCCCGATGTCCAAGGCCAGAAGCGACAGGTGAATGGCAGATGTACAGGACGGCAGGGCAATCGCATAGGCTAAACCCAGATGCTCTGCGAATGCACTCTCGAACTTTTCGTGGTAAATGTTGTGGTTGGCGTACCAGGCGTTTGTAACGGCGTCTTTAACATAGTCAATCTCCAGTGCCGTAATTGAAGGACCGGAAACAGGAATGCGAGGACGCTTCAGTCCTTCAGGCATTTCAGATATCCTTCAGGCGCGACGGTAAGCAACAGCTTATTCTCAAGCAAGTGATCGACTTCAAAGCGATCAGTGTATTTCAGGAATTCGCGCACCGCAGTTTTAGGATTGTCCCCCGGCCCCCATGGACGATCCGGGAAGAAGGATTTTGGCATATCTTCCACCACCGTATCGAATACTACGAGGTAGCTGCCTCTAGTCACCAGCGGCGCATATGCGTTTAGTTCCGCCAACACGTGCTGATGCGTGTGATTCGAATCGAGGGAAACCAGCACCCGCTTGCGTCCGACGGCGAAATCGCGGACCTGCCCGATTATTTCGGAGGAAATCGACGAACCTTCAAGCATGCGGATTCTCTTGGCAAGCGGATGTCTCTCGATAACTTCACGATTGGCCCGGCGTATATCGATATCGACTCCAAGCACCAGTCCGTCGCCGCCAAGCAACTCAAGCAAAGATGCATGCAGGATGAGCGAGCCGCCGTGCGCGATACCGGTCTCGATGATCAGGTCGGGCTGGACCGTCCAGATGATCTCCTGCATGGCGACGATATCCTGAGGGTATTGAATAATCGGCACCCCCAGCCAGGTGAAATTGTAGGAATATCGGTATTCACAGCTGCGTAGAAATAACTCGCCGGCTTGCCGGCGGAGTTGCTCGTCACCCGCCATCTGCGCGGCGTACTGCTCATTCATTGCTGTATTTCACTCCAGGACCTTCAACGAGGCCGGCTGATGACGCGAGATCCGTGCCGGCGATCCGGATACGACGGCGCCATTAGGCACATCGCGCGTGACCACAGCCCCGGCGCCAACGATTGCATCAGAACCAACCCGTATGCGCGGCAATACCACCGCGCCGGCACCAATCAAGGTATGGGCCCCGACGCAGACGCATCCGGCGAGCACTGCACCAGGAGCTATATGAACTCCATCCCCGAGTTCGCATTCGTGGTCCACGCTCGCCGAATGATTGATTATGCAGGCTGAGCCCATCTTCACGTCCACAGCGACCGTGGCATGCGCAAGAACTTGGGAGCCGGGACCAAGCTGGACGCTCCCGGCGACAAACGCCCGCGGGTGTATAACCGTGATGGGCTCTACGCCATGAGCGATGAAAAGCCGCTGAAGCTCGATCCGCTCTTGCCCGCGCGCCCCGCCAATCGCCACCAAGCCACAATAGGTGCCGGTGGAATGTCTACGCCAGGTCTCGAAGCCCTTCTGGCCGATATAAAGCGGGACATCGGCAAATGGCGGGACCACGTCGGCATTATCGAATATTACCGCAAGCTGCATTCCGAGGGCGTGCACCACATCACGCAGTACC
Source organism: Verrucomicrobiota bacterium (assembly GCA_903970595.1). Lineage (GTDB taxonomy): Bacteria > Pseudomonadota > Gammaproteobacteria > Nevskiales > Nevskiaceae > Nevskia. Next base: position 15,900 of record CAJCJI010000317.1, on the reverse strand, counting down.
CGCGCATGTCCCGATGCGCCCCACATAATCACGGACAGGGGCGCATTCACCGGAAATCCCCGTATGAGGCATCGCGCGGCGAGAGTATGCGCCGATCGACTCTGGGCCAGCTAATGGCAAATGCGGGATCGTCCCAGCGCACACCGCGCGCGGCATCTTGTATGTAAGGCGAAGAGATTTGATACATGACTTCGGAATCATCGACCAGCGTCTGAAAACCGTGTGCGCAGCCTTCCGGCACATAGAGCATACGTCGATTTTCGGCCGTCAACTCCACGGAAAACCACCCCTTGAAACATGGGCTCTCCCTCCGCAAATCGAGCGCCACGTCGTAGATGGCACCTCGAATACAACGCACGAGCTTGGCTTCGGCATATGGTTGCGCCTGAAAATGCAGCCCACGCAAGGTACCGGCGCGTGCATTGTAGGAAAGACTGCATTGGCCTAGTAGCGGAATGAGACCCTTGCTCGCGAATTCCTGGGGACAGAATGTGCGGGCAAAGAAGCCGCGTTCATCCTGTAGTTGCTCCAACTCAATGAGATAGACACCGGGAATCGGAGTGTCGATGTATTTCATATCAATACCCTGACTTCAGGTATTGGTATCACAAATTTACCACCCCAATCCCTGATGTGGGCCATTTGCGCGACAATTTCATCCTGTAGATTCCAAGGCAAAATCATCAAGTAGTCCGGCCTCGCAAGTGCAATACTTTCCGGGTCAAGCACCGGGATGTGCGTCCCCGGAAGAAACATCCCCTGCTTGTGCGGGCTGCGATCGACGGTGGCTTCGATGAGGTCAGTGCGTATGCCGCAGTAATTCAGCAAGGTGTTGCCCTTTGCTGGAGCGCCGTAACCCCACACTTTTTTTCCTTCGCGCACCGCCCGGATCAGGAATTCCAGCAACTTGAATTTAGACTCTCGCACGCGCTCGCCGAACGCCTGATACACCTCAAGGTTCTGCAGTCCTAAACTAATTTCAATTGCGCGCAATGCCTCGACAGCCGGTTTAACCGGCTTGCTCGCATCCGCCGTGTGGCGCGCGAAGACGCGCAGCGAGCCACCGTGCGTCTGTAGTTCCTGGACGTCAAACAGCACCATGCCATGAGCGGCAAACACCCGCTCCACGGCGAGCAACGAAAGATAGGAATAGTGCTCGTGGTAGATGGTGTCAAACTGATTGTGCCGGATCAGGTTGAGCAAATGAGGGAATTCCATCGTCACGACCCCACCGGGCTTGAGCAGTATCGGCAGTCCGGCGACAAAATCATTGAGATCCGGCACATGCGCCAGCACATTGTTGCCCAGAAGCAGATCGGCTTGCCGGCCTGCGGCCGCGAGTTCACGAGCGATGGAAACGCCGAAGAATTTTCCCTCGGTTTCAATGCCCTTGCTTCGGGCAACTGTTGCGCAACCCCCGGCCGGCTCAATTCCGAGCACGGGCACCCCGCGCTGCTTGAAGTATTGCAGCAAATAGCCATCGTTGCTGGCGATCTCAACCACCAGCGAGCCGGCGTCAAGCCCCCATCGATCTATCATCGCATCGGTATAGTCCCGCGCATGCGCCAACCAGCTTTGAGAATAGGAAGAGAAATATGCGTAATCGTGGTCGAAAATCTGGCCGGGGGACTTGTGCTCGGGCAACTGCACCAGCCAGCAGATGTGGCAGATGAAAACGCGAAGGGGAAAAAACAGCTCCGGCTCTGCCAGGCGATCGGCCCTCACAAATGCGTTCGATATAGGACTCAAGCCCAGGTCGCACAGGACATGCTCAAGCTCGGTGGAGCAAAAGCGGCACCGATGATTGCTTGTGCTAGGCTTGCTGTTCATAGCGATTGATCTGCGCTAGGCAAAGCGCCCGAAGATCGGCCCCGGCCTGCCAGGCACGGTACCACTCCACCGTCCAGTCCAGCGTGGTGGAAATGTTCAAGCGCGAATTCCAGTGGAGGCGCGATTGGGCCTTGCCGGAGTCGAGCTTTAGAAAGTGCGCCTCGTGCGGATGCGGGCCCTGGTCCCGTACCCAGCTTGCGCCGGCTCCCCAGCGCTGCGCAAGTTCCTCGACCACCCACGCCACCGGCCTGGCATCGGCGAGATGCGGCCCAAGATTCCAGGACTCGCCGAAATCCACGCCATTTACCGTCAGCCGCTGCGCCAGTTGCAGGTAGCCCAACAGCGGCTCCAGTACGTGCTGCCAAGGCCTGATCGCGCCAGGATTGCGAATCAAGACCGGCTGTTGCGCCAGGAACGCACGCAAGGCGTCCGGCACCAGACGATCCTCGCCCCAATCACCGCCGCCGATGACATTGCCCGCCCTTGCCGTAGCAATGGCCACGCCATGTTCGGCGTAACGCTGCGGCTGGAAGAACGAATTGCGGTAGGACTGCGTAACCAGTTCGGCGCAGGCCTTGCTGTTGCTGTAGGGGTCGAATCCGCCCAGGGCATCGTTCTCGCGATAGGCCCAGCTCCATTCCCGGTTCTCGTAGCACTTGTCCGTCGTAACTATCACGATGGCGCGAAGGCCATCGATCGACCGGGCTGCTTCCAGCAGATTCAAAGTGCCCATTACGTTGGTGCGATAGGTTTCCAAGGGTTGCTCATAGCCCGCACGGACCAGGGGTTGCGCCGCCAGATGCATGACTACCTCCGGCTTGGCATCGCGCATTGCCGATGCCAGTACCGGCAGATCGGTGATGTCGCCGAGGATCGATGTCATGTCCCGCGCCACCTGAGCCAACCCAAAAAGGTTAGGCTGCGATAGCGGCTCTAGCGAGAAGCCGGTGACCAGCGCCCCCAGTTGCTGCAGCCACAAAGCGAGCCATCCGCCTTTGAACCCCGTGTGCCCGGTAAGGAATACACGGCGACCCTTCCAGAAGCCCGCCGGTGTCACCAGACTTTCCACGGTGCCTTGCCGGATTGCCACATGGACTCGAGGAGGTTCTTGTCGCGCAGAGTGTCCATAGCCTGCCAGAATCCCGTGTGCCGAAATGCGGAAAGCTGGCGATCCCGGGCAAGTGTTTCCAGCGGCTTCCGTTCCCACACAGTGTGGTCGTCTTCAATCCGATCGAAAACCTGCGGCGACAGCACAAAATAGCCGCCGTTGATCCAGGCGCCGTCACCATCCGGCTTTTCGACAAAGGAGGTAATGGTGGTGCCGTCGAGGCCCAAGGTACCAAAGCGGCCGGGCGGCTGGGTCGCTGTAATGGTCGCATCCTTTCCCTGGGCCCGGTGGAAGTCCACGAGCTTGGTAATATCGACGTCGCTCAGGCCATCACCATAGGTGAAACAAAAGTCTTCCTTTCCAATATATGCCCGGACGCGCAGAAGGCGACCGCCCGTCATTGTTTCCTCACCGGTGTCTACCAGGGTTACACGCCACGGTTCTGCATGCCGCTCGTGCACCTCCATGTGGTTTCTTGCCAGGTCGAACGTGACATCCGAAGAGTGCAGAAAATAGTTCGCGAAATACTCTTTGACAACATACCCCTTGTAACCGAGGCAAATAATGAATTCGTTGATCCCGTGCGCGGAGTAGGTCTTCATGATATGCCACAACACAGGCTTTCCACCGATCTCCACCATCGGCTTCGGACGCACTGCGGTTTCCTCCGCCAACCTCGTGCCATGGCCTCCTGCTAGGATGACTACTTTCAATTTTTTCCAATCCCAGTTTCTTGTCGACTATTTTGGTTATTGCCCAACGCAAACTTAGCTCTATCAAAAATGGCAAGCCACTGATTTGTGACTCTATACACGAAAATAACCAACGCAACTGTCGAATGGCAGCCGCTTAAGCTCAATCGTGTTTAGCTTAACCACTTCCTTGAGGGCAATGGTCTCTCCTGGAAAGTTCTTATACGCCACCTCATCCAGAACCACGAGCGCTCCTTTCGGCATCAGCGGCAGAAATGTCTGAAGCGCTACCTTTGTCGATTCATATAAATCCGTATCCAGTATTAGCATTGCAACGACCAGATCAGGCCTGGCCTTGACGAAGTCGGGAGCAGTCTTGGCTATATCCCCTTCAACCAACTCGCAGCGCGGAATTCGATTGACTGGGCGAACAAGATTGTTTGCCTCAATCATTTCAGAGATTAATGACTTCTGGGTGTCCGAAAACATTTGGTGGTTAATGTCTTTCGGATCTCGCTGCGGATCAATCTGCGTAAACCCCGCAAAGGTGTCGAATCCGATGATTGAACGATTAATTGCATATGGTTCTAGAATCGCCGAAAGGTGCATGTAAAGCATGAGCGAATTGCCTCGATAGACGCCACATTCAACTATCGCTCCAGGAACGTCCAACACCATCTTGAATAACTCAATTCGAGACAAGGCCGCTGTTACCGTTACTCGATTTGCAAACAAAAATGGGGCGCTAGCCACATAGGAAGCATCTACTTTGCCCACAGCGGCTGTTCTGAGTTCGTTGAATTGCCCCTCAGCATCGGTTAGGCGCCTATTTGTCACTTTATTACTCCCGAATAGGGTTCAAAATCCGACGCTCGAAACAGGTCGCGATAGCCAAATTCAATGTTTTTTGCCGATCCATCCTGGTTTCGCGCGCCTCTTCGACTGAGTAAGTCTTCACAATGATAGATTCGGAAATCAATGCTAAAGCGGACTTGACCCGAATTGTTTCTCACAGTGCCGTGGAGGTGAGCGCCCGAGAATACGATCATGTCCCCGCTCTCGCCGGCGACGCGTAATTCCGTTTCCTGCCTAATTTGCTCGAGCGATAATGGATGCGGGCGATTCTCTGCGGCTATATGTTGTTTCGCCGCTGGTCTTTCGTTCATAACCCAGTTTTTCAAATCCCAATCACCCGAAGTGTTCTTTACGGGTCGATCAAAATAATAGGGATTCAACATCATTGTCTGATCCGCGCTAATCGGAAATATGGGCATCCAAGTATTGATCTGGCAGTCGGCTGCGCCGTACCAAGTGTCTCGATGTGGCAAGTAAGCGTAACTCACGCCAGCGTGCAAGTAATCATAGTCTGGCACCACCCTTATTCTTGGAACATCAAGAAAATAATCTTTAGGATCCTGCCCTATTTCAATCAAAAAATCTCGAATGTGGGCCTTAGATTGTATTGAGTTTGTAAACTCAGCTTTCAGGGCCGCAACTTTCTTTACAAACTCATCAATGGGCAAGCGCACGTGAATTAGGCGAGGATCAATGTCGTCACCAAATTCATTGAGCACGCACTTTTTCGCATAATCACAAAAATCGGCATTTGTTGCCAATTTTGAATAAAGAATCAAAGCCCCCGAATAGATCAAAGACCGGAATTCCTGGTCGGGAATTACTTTATTCACATACAAATTAATCATTCTTTTAAGACCTTGAACTAAACTACGCCTGCGAAATTGTATGCACCCGTGCGATTGAAAATAACATCCTGACTTCTACCCGATTCAAGTATCTACAATGCAGGGCGCGTGAGCAACTGCATTTCCAAAACGCCCTGGATTGGAATCACTCAATAGCCTCGCTAGATGCCGCGGAATCAAGATAAAGATATATGATATGCCCCAGGGGTCCGGTGCCGCGGCATTTGTGGCGAAGTTCCAAAATTGAAATGGGGTCATCTTTTTTTCCACAATATGCGCTATTTCAATTATTCATTTCTGATTTCCGGCGAGTTGGGCAGTTCGCGCGGGACAGTGAGCTAATTTAATAAGCAGTGATCTCGATCCGATGAAGGTGGTTATTCTTTGGGGCGGAGGACTAGGCGATGCTTTGATCATTCGCCCCTTACTCCATGCCTGGCGCAAACAGGGTATTTCTCCCTTGCTGGCTTCAGTATCGACGCACATCCCGAACCTCATTGATTCTCTTGATATTGGCGCCCAATCAATTGCACTGACCCCGGATCCCGCTAAAGCGCTGGCCCAGCTTCGCCGCATCCGACCGATTGATCTGATTTATATCAGCCCCTATTCACCTTGGAAAACACGTCTTCTGGCGCACCTTGTTCAACCCAAAAAAATATGGATAAGCAGATCAAACTCCAAAAATGAATTCATTGCCGACATAGTCTGTGACGATTCTATGAAAATGGGACTGACAAAACGGCGGCCCGCGCCTTACGGCCCACTCCCACTTTTTCCAAAATCGGCGACGGCGCCATTCCGAACTGGCTCGATAATAGTGCACCCGGGAACTCGAGCGTCTTGGCAAACTAGACGATGGCCCATAAAGCGCTGGATTGATCTGCTGCATTCGGTCCAGCGCATTTCGCAAAGTCCGATTCTGGCGATTGGATCCCCATCTGAACGGGACGAGTTGGAAGTATTGCGCTTGGCGATACCTTCGCTGGAGATTTGCACTGAACTCAACCTTCCTCAACTTGAAAGCACGATTGCCCAGGCGAAACTCGCAATCTGTACAAATTCAGGGGTTATGCATATCGCTGTCGCTCACCAGCGCCCCACTGTAGTCATTACAGGATCTTCCGCGCGTTATTGGCGACCTCCTTATCCTCACGTATTCAATGTAACATCCGCATCCTGTCAAATTGCCTGCAATCAACATCGCTGTCCAATCCCCGGCTTTAACGCGCGATGTATCCGCTTCGTTGAAACCCATGAAGTCATGTCCTCGGTGCAAGCGGCAGTGCTTGGCAAATCGGTGTTATAGGCGAGTCTGTTGTAAGCGTGCCGAGAAATACGTTCCGCTCCGTCTCTCGGATATCAGAAAATTATGGACCGTGTCGCGGCCCAGTTCGCATCCGTAATCCCTCAAATTCGTACCGGCAATGCCTCCTCTAGCAACGAATGGCACGCTAACTGAATTCGCCCGCCAAAGCGCGACCATTCAAACCCCGCAGCAAATTCCCTGCGGCCCAGCCTTGCCTGCTGCGTTTCCGCGGGAGCGCCGAGCAAGCCGGACAGCTGCCTGATCATCGCCGGGTAGTCCCCCGCCGGAATCAAACTGCCCGACACCGGGTCCGACACCGAATCGCTTGCCCCGCCGACCGCGAAGGCAACCGTGGGCGTGCCGTGCGCGGCGGCTTCCACCGCCACCATGCCAAAGCCCTCCGTGTCCCCCGGCAAGTCGATCAGCGGAAACACCAGCGCGCAGGCGGCAAAGAAGGCGCCGCGCACTGTGGCATCGTCCTGTGTACCCAGCAGGCGGACATTGTCTTCCAAGCCCAGCCGTTGCACGGCGGCCTGGATTCTCGCCAGCTGGCTTTGCGTGTCGACCTTGATCGAGTTCACCGCTTCCGCCCCGATCACCACCAACACGATGCGCGGCTGAGCCGATACCAGGGCCGGCAGGGCACGTTCGATGAACTCGGCCAGCCCCTTTCTGGCGGTCAGCCGGCCCACCGAAAGCAGCATCGGGCGGTCGCCCAGGCCGAACCCCTGCCGGAATTCCTCGCCCCGGCCGGGTTCCCAGGGCGGCAGTTCCACGCCGGGGTGGACGATGTTGATCCTGTGCGCCGGAACCCGGGCACGGGCGGCCAGTTCGGCCGTATGGCGGCTGTTGACGAACACGGCATCCAGCCCGGCGAACCAGGGAACCCACAAATTCCGGTAAGCCCAATGGTCGGCAAGGATGTCCAGGCCGTGCAGGTAGGCGGCGGACCTCGCTCCGGCAACGGCGGCCGCGATCCTGGCCATGGGCGCCGTGAGGCCGCTGCCGGCCAGGACCAGGTGCGGGCGGAAGCGGCGGGCGCTGGAAACGGCCGCAGCGGTGCTGGCCAGGACGAAGCGCCACAGCGGCCGCAGCGGCACTCCCGCGGCGCCGACGCCATCAGGCAATTCCGGAATGCATTCCTGCGGGCAACATACGCGCAACTCGAATGCGGCGCTCAACTCACGCAGCAGGTGGAAATTGAGCCGCTCCATTCCGCCCCGCAGCGGCGGCAGATTGCGCGTGATCACCAGGATCCTGTGCCTGACCGGCGTTTCCACCCCCTAAGCTCCGTCCCGATCGCGTTCCAGCGGGCGCACCAGGCTAGTCGCTCCGCCGGTAGGTCAGCGCCGTGATCTGCTCCGAGATCAGCCCGATCAGGAACACGATTACGGCGGCGCTGAACAGCAGGGCGCTCATATTGGTGAAGCGATGCACCGTGAAGAAGGTGTACGCGTAATAGCCCGTCCCGAGGAGGAAGAACGCCGCCCCGGTCGGCGCGAACAATTTGAGCGGCGAGTACAGGGTGGCGATCTTGAAGATGATGAGCAGGAAGCGCACCCCGTCCCGCAGGGGCCGGATATGGCTCTTGCCGACCCGCGACGAGACCTGGATCGGCACATAGCACAGCGGGTAGGCGCTGCGGAAAAAAGCCATGGTGATGGTCGTGGGATAGGAAAATCCGTTCGGCAGCAGATACAGGAATTCCCTGAATTTTTCCGCCCGCGCCACGCGGAAGCCGGAGGTCAGGTCCAGCACCTTGAAGCCGGTCATCCAGCTGGCGACGCGGTTGTAGAGCGAATTGGCCATGCCCCGCCCGACCCCGGCCTGATCCGACCAGGAGCGGCTGCCGACCACCATGTCGTAGCCCTCGGCCAGGCGGTCCAGCAGCGGCTGGATATGATCCGGCGAATGCTGCCCGTCGGCGTCCATGAAGACCAGGATTTCACCGCGGGCGGCGCGCGCGCCGCGCTTGATCGCCGCGCCGTTGCCCATGGAATACGGCGAAGACAGGCAGCTCACGCCGTGCTGTCGGCACAAGGCCGGAGTTTCGTCGGTCGAGCCATCGTCGACCACGATGATTTCCGCGTCGCCCTGGGCTGCGCGCAGCCCGGGCAGCAGCGCACGCAGGGCCTCGGCTTCGTTTTTTGCCGGCAGGATGATGCTGATCAAGCGATACCCCAATGGTTGATGCCAGGATCTTGCCGTTTTGCGCTCCGGCGACGGCCTGGACGATCCTGGTCCGGTCAATTGTACGGCCAAGCGCCGGCGAACCCTAAGCGCCGCGTTCCCGCAGCGAGCCCCGGGATTATTGACGCTGCCGTCCGGGGAGTATAGGGTCTTTGCATCGACCACCAACCCCTTCCCGACCCCGAAAAGCCGTGGCCCTGAGTCCCAATGTTACCGTTTCGGCCCCTCCGCTCAGCGGCCTGGCCCGGCGTTTCGTCGCCAACCAATTGCTGAGCGAGGAGCAGGCGCGGGAATCCCAGGCCAAGGCGGTACGCAACAGCCGCCCGATCGTCTCGCAACTGGTCGAAGACAAGCTGATTCCCCCTTCGCGACTGGCAGAGTTCGCCAGCAACGAATTCGGCACGCCCCTGCTCGACCTGGGCAGCATCGAACCAGATGCCAACACCATCCGCGAGCTGGGCGAAAAGCTGATCCGCGCCCAGCATGCGCTGCCGCTCTACAAGCGCGGCCGCAAGCTTTACCTGGCGGTGTCCGACCCGACCAATCTGCAGGCGCTGGACGAGTTCAAGTTTGCCAGCGGCTTCGCCACCGAGGCGGTCCTGGTCGAGGAGGACAAGCTCGCCAAGGCGATCGAAGCGGCGGCCGGAGCCATCCAGGCATCCCATATCGGCGCTGGCGATTCCGATCTGGAAAACCTCACCATCGAGGCCGGCGACGAGGATGGACCGCAGGAGAAGAACGCCGGCGACGACGAGGAAGATGCGCCGATCATCCGCTACGTCAACAAGGTGCTGATCGACGCCATCAACCGCGGCTGCTCGGACATCCACTTCGAGCCCTACGAGAAGAAGTACCGCATCCGCTACCGCCTCGACGGCGAACTCAAGGAGATCGCCTCGCCGCCGGTGCAGCTGGCCGGCCGCTTTGCGGCGCGCCTGAAGGTGATGTCGCGCCTGGACCTGGCGGAGCGCCGGGTGCCCCAGGACGGACGCATCAAGCTGAAGCTGTCGGCGAGCAAATCGATCGATTTCCGCGTCAGCACCTGCCCCACCCTGTGGGGCGAAAAAGTGGTCATGCGTATTCTGGATTCGTCCAGCGCCATGCTCGGCATCGACGCCCTGGGCTACGAGCCGGTCCAGAAAGACCATTACATGAAGGCCCTGAGCAAGCCGCAGGGCATGATCCTGGTCACCGGCCCGACCGGCTCGGGCAAGACCGTCTCGCTCTACACCGGCATCAACATCCTCAATACCGAGGACTGCAACATCTCCACCGCCGAAGACCCGGCGGAAATCAACCTGCCAGGCATCAACCAGGTCAACGTCAACCCCAAGGTCGGGCTGACTTTCGCCGCCGCCCTCAAGGCCTTCCTGCGCCAGGACCCGGACGTCATCATGGTGGGTGAAATCCGCGACCTGGAAACGGCCGAAATCGCCATCAAGGCTGCCCAGACCGGCCACTTGGTGCTCTCCACCCTGCACACCAACGATGCTCCGCAAACCCTGACCCGCCTGCTCAACATGGGCGTGCCGGCCTACAACGTGGCGTCCTGCGTGAGCCTGATCATCGCCCAGCGGCTGGCGCGCAAGCTGTGCAAGTCGTGCAAGAAGCCGGACGCGGTGCCGCGCGAGGAGCTGCTGCGCGAAGGTTTCACCGAGGAAGACGTCGACCGGCCCGGCTTTGCCATTTACAAGGCGGTGGGCTGCGATCAGTGCAACAACGGCTACAAGGGCCGCACCGGCATTTACCAGGTTATGCCGGTGACCGATGCCATCTCCCGCATCATCATGGAAAACGGCAATGCCATCGAAATCGCCGACCAGGCCCGGCGGGAAGGCGTGGCCGACCTGAGACGGTCGGCGCTCAAGAAAGTGATCGACGGGGCGACTGACCTGACCGAAGCCAACCGCGTCACCTCGGATTAGACTATTCTCTTCAGATTCGGCAAAGCGGGCGCCGGAAGCGCTCGCACTCTTTAGGGAAAGGGGATTTGGCCATGGCCGCAGCAGCAATCAAGGAATATGCGTTCATCTGGGAAGGCGTCGACCGCAAGGGCGCGCGCATCAAGGGCGTCACCGAGGGCCCCAGCGAAAGCTTCATCAAGACCCAGCTGCGCAAGCAGGGCATCAACCCTCTGCGGGTGCGCAAGCAGTCCGCCCTGTTCGCCAAGCGCAAGAAGAAGATCACCGGGCAGGACATCGCCATCTTCAGCCGCCAGCTGGCCACCATGATGAGCGCCGGCGTGCCCCTGGTACAGGCAATGGAAATCGTCGGCCGCGGCCATGCCAACCCCGCCCTGGGCGAAATGGTCCTGTCGATCAAGGCCAGCATCGAAAGCGGCTCTTCGCTGGCCGAAAGCCTGGCCAAATTCCCGCGGCACTTCGACGACCTGTTCGTTAACCTGGTGGACGCCGGCGAAAAATCCGGCGCCCTGGAGGCCCTGCTCGACAAGATCGCCACCTACAAGGAGAAGTCCGAATCCTTGAAGAAAAAGGTGAAAAAGGCGCTGACCTACCCCGCCGCCGTACTGGTCGTGGCCTTTATCGTGACCGGCATCCTGCTGTACTTCGTGATCCCCCAGTTCGCGGACCTGTTCCAGGGCTTTGGCGCCGACCTGCCGGCATTTACCAAGTGGGTCATCCATCTTTCCAACTTCATCCAGGCGGACTGGTGGATCGTGGCCCTCAGCGTCGCGGGCGTTTACTTCGCGTATCGGGAGGCACATATCCGCTCCGCCGCCTTCCGGCGCCTGGTCGACCGCATCATGCTGAAGATCCCGGTGGTCGGCGAAATCATGTACAAGTCCGCCGTGGCGCGTTTCGCCCGCACCCTGTCCACCATGTTCGCCGCCGGCGTGCCCCTGGTGGAAGCGATGGAATCGGTGGCCAAGGCTGCCGGCAACATCATCTTCACCGATGCCATCATGAGCATGCGCGACCAGATTGCCACCGGCACCCAGCTGCAGCTGGCCATGCAGCAAACCGCGCTGTTCCCCAACATGGCGGTGCAGATGGTGGCGATCGGCGAGGAATCCGGCTCCCTGGATCACATGTGCGCCAAGGTGGCCGAGTTTTACGAGGAAGAAGTCGACGTCATGGTCGACAACCTCACCGCCCTGCTCGAACCGATGATCATGGTGGTGCTGGGCGTGCTGGTCGGCGGCCTGGTGGTGGCCATGTACCTGCCGATCTTCAAGCTTGGCGAAGCGATCTAAGTCCCTGTCGACATTGGATTTATGTACAGCGACCGGCGCTGACCGGCCTTGGATTCGCTGGCCATGCCATTGATCGAGGCGCTGCGCGCCAGCCCTGCCCTGCTGGTCGGAGGAGTGGCGGTGCTGGGGCTGCTGATCGGCAGCTTCCTCAACGTGGTCAGCCTGCGCCTGCCACGCATGATGGAGGCGGATTGGCGCAAGCAGGCGGCGCAGATCCTCGAGGAATTGCCGCTACCGGACCCTGCGGCCCGGCCGGTCACCCTGTATTCGCCGCGATCCTGCTGCCCCAGCTGCGGCGCCGCGATCCGCCCCTGGCACAACATCCCCTTGTTCGGATGGCTGTGGCTGCGCGGGCGCTGCGCCGACTGCGGCAAGCCGATCTCAGTGCAGTACCCCCTGCTTGAACTTGCCGCCGCGGTCCTTGCCGCGGCCTGCGCCTGGCGCTTCGGTTGGGGGCTGCAGCTGGCTGCGGCGCTGGGGCTGAGTTGGACCCTGCTGGTACTCACGGCGATCGACTTCCGCGAACAGCTGCTGCCCGACTCCATCACCCTGCCCCTGCTGTGGACTGGTCTGGTGCTGAATGCTTTCGGCCTGTTTGCCGGGCCGTCGGCCAGCATCGCCGGTGCCGCCCTGGGCTACTTGGGCCTGCGCGGCGTCTACGAGCTGTTCAAGCTGGCGACCGGCAAGGAAGGCATGGGTCATGGCGATTTCAAGCTGCTGGCGGCGCTGGGCGCCTGGTTCGGAGCCGGCGCCCTGCCCATGATCATCCTGCTGTCCTCGCTGGTCGGTTCGGTGGTCGGCCTCAGCCTGATCCTGCTGCGCGGGCGCGACCGCAACCAGCCGATCTCTTTCGGCCCCTACCTGGCCGGGGCCGGCTGGCTGATGCTGATTTGGGGCGACGTCCTGCGCCGCCTGGCCTATCCATGAGCCGGCTGCGCGGCGGCCCGCTGGTCGTCGGGCTCACCGGCGGCATCGCCAGCGGCAAGAGCACCGTCGGCAATCTGTTCGTGGAGCGGGGAGTACCTCTGCTCGACGGCGACCAGGTCGCGCGCGACGTGGTCGCCCCCCCTTCGCCGGCACTGGCGGCCATCGCCGCGCACTTCGGGGCGGATTACCTGCAGGCGGACGGCACGCTCGACCGCCGCCGCCTGCGCCAACGCGTCTTTGCCGACGCCGGGGCCAGGCGTGAGCTGGAAGCGATCACCCACCCCCTGATCCGCCAGCGCATTGCCGAATGGCTGCAGGCCCAGACCGGACCGTACTGCTTCCTGTCGGTGGCGATCCTGGTCGAATCGTCCATGGACCGGCTGGTCGACCGTATCCTGGTCGTGGACACCCCGGAGGAGATGCAGCTTGAGCGCCTGGTGCACCGCGACGCCATTGCCGAGCCGCTGGCGCGGCAGATGATGGCGGCACAGGCCAGCCGCGCGGACCGCCTGAAGCGGGCCGACGACGTGATCGACAATACACAGGGACCGGAATCCCTGCTGCCGCAGGTGGAGCGGCTGCACGAGCTTTATTTGCAGCTTGCTGCAAATAAAGAGGCTGGTGACTAGTGGTTGGTGGCCGGTAGAAGCGGGAACTATCCGAAGCGGAATCTACTGGCCACTAATCACCAAGCACTGGCCACTGCTTCTTTCCGTTTGCCCTCCTTGTCCCGGCGCGCCACAATGCCTAGGGAATCCCATGGATTGATCAATCGATGGACCAGGGCGCGGAATGGATTGCCTTCGAGCATCCGCTGAGCGAGCGGATACGTTTTCTGCTGCGCCTTGAATTCCTCTTTGCACAGTACCAGCACCAGGGCGCGGATCCCTCCGCCTGGGGGCTGCGCGCCAGCCTGCACACGCTTCTCGACATCCTCACCGTGATGGGGCGCACCGATCTGCGCACCGAGTTGCTCAAGGAGATCTTCGAGCAGCATGCCACTCTGACCCGGATGAGCACGCGCCCGGGGATCAACCTCGCCCGCCTGGGCGAGGTGCTGCGCGAACTCGCCGCCGCCGCCGGCGAGTTGCAGGGAATGAGCAGTTCCCACCCAGCCATGGTGCTGCGTGAAAACGAATTCCTTTTCGCCATTCTCAACCGCAGTTCCATCCCCGGCGGCGCCTGCGGTTTCGACCTGCCGGCCTACCATCGCTGGCTGTCGGGCCCGGCAGCGCAGACCCAGCGGGACCTGCAATCCTGGTTCGCCAGCCTGCAGCCGCTGCAGCGCGCCATCAGCCTGTACCTGCGCCTGCTGCGCGACAGCGCGCAGCCGGTGGACCACAGCGCCGAAGGCGGCATCTTCCTGCACGTGCCGCAGGCGTCCTATCAACTGGTTCGGGTGCTGGTGCCGGCGGCTGCGGACGTCTATCCCGAAATCAGCGCCGGCAAGCACCGCGTATCGATCCGCTTCATGCGCCTGGGCGACGTCAACACGCGCAACGTACAGGCCGGCGGCAGCATCCCCTTCCGGCTGCAGTGCTGCCTGCTGTCAAATCATTAAGGGCTGTTCACAGCAAGATGACCGCGCCAAGAATCGCCGCCTGTCCGCGCTGCGGCGCCAGCACCCGGCTCGACCCGCAGAACCCGTGGCGGCCGTTCTGTTCGGAACGCTGCAAGCTGATCGATCTGGGCGACTGGATGAGCGGGCGTTTCGCGCTGCCGGTGACCGAAGAACACGAATCCGAGGGCGAGCCGGACGGCGCTCAACCGCCCCAGTAGGCGCTGATGCCCGCTACACCGTGGGCGCCATGCGCCTGGGCCTGCTGCAATTGCAGCGGCCCGACTCCGCCGATGGCATAGACCGGCTGCGGCGAATCCCCCCGCAATTCCTCCCAGCGCTCCCAGCCCAGCCCCTGGGCCTCAGGATGGGTGGCGGTCGGCAGGGCCGGCCCCAGAACAGTGAATTCCGCCCCCAGGCGCCGCGCCGCCTGAAAGTCTTCGGAATCGTGCACCGAAACCCCCAGCAGCAGGGATTTGGCGATGGGCCGGATCCGATAGTGCCGCAAGGCGCGCTGATTGGCGTGCCAGCCGGCGGCACCAATCTCGGCGGCAAGGCGCGGATGCCGGTCCAGCATCAGGCCGATACCGCGCTCCGCTGCCGGCTGCAGCAGGCGCCGCGCCAAGTCCGCATAGGCTTGATCGTCGAGAGCGGCTATGCGCAGGCGCAGCAAACTGCCTTCGGGCAGCGCCGATAAGCCGGCCAGAATCGAGGCTTCGCCGGCGTTGGGCGGCGTGAAAACATAGTGCTCAGGCAGGCGCAGCGCCATGGCGATCGGCGGCACCGTAGGAAGCGTGTCCAGACGAGACAGTGACTCCGGATGCACCCAGTCCAACTGCTGCCCTTCACGCGAATGAGGCGCACCCTCGAACTGGCGCACCAGCCACGTGTCGAGGATGACGATGCGGTCGGTGTAGTCATGCCTGAACCGGATCAGGCGCCGCGCCGCCTGCACCTCCACCCCCAATTCCTCATGAAGCTCCCGCATGAGCGCCTGCAACGGAGACTCGCCGGGCTCGATTTTGCCGCCGGGAAACTCCCACTTACCCGCCGCGATCTTTCCCGGGGGGCGCTGCGCGACCAGCACCTCTCCGCCGGAATTGAGCAGAACGCCGCAGGCGACCGGAATGACCGCGCGGGAAGCACTCACTGCACGCCCCCGCATTCCTCATTTTGCGCCCGCCTGCCGCCTCTCATTTTCAAGTCCGATATTCTGCGTTGATCTTCACATAGTCGTAGCTGAAGTCGCAGGTCCACAGGCGGGCCTGGGCGTCGCCGCGGCCGAGCGATACGCGGATGGTGAATTCGGGCTTGGCCACCACGGCGGCGCCAAGCTCTTCCCGGTAGTCCGGATGCGGCTCGCCGCGCT
>CAJCJI010000316.1 GCA_903970595.1 Verrucomicrobiota bacterium | reverse complement strand
GAAGTGCCGGCCGCCGGCCTGCAGCCGCTCCAGCAACTCGCCGCGGGCGGCTTGCGCGCCGCGCGCGCCGGCGGCCTGCAGCAGTTCGACCCGGTTGAGCAGCTCGTGCTCCAGCCCTTGCAGTGCCATGCGCACGCGCGCGCGCGCGGCCGGGGACAGCGGCATCAGCGGCGGATGCGGATAGCGCTCGTCGAGGTACTCGACGATGACCCGCGCGCCGGTGATGACTCCCTCGCGGTCGGCCAGGGTGGGCAGGGACTGCGAGGGGTTGAGTACCAGGAAGTCCTCGTTGACGCTGGTGCCCGGGCGGATCGCCTGCACCTGCGCGCCGTCGACGTCCTTTTCCGCCAGCACCAGGCGCGCCCAGTCGCTGGACAGGGAATCGTCGGCAACGAAAAGCATCAAGCCCGCGTTGGGCGCGGGCTTGATGTGGGGCTGCGCGGCTTTATGTCGGTTACGCAGCGTCATGCAGCTCCGTCATTCATCAGTGAACGTCGCGCCAGAATTCCTTCTTCAGGAAATAGGTGAGCGGCAGCAGCAGGAAAATCAGGTAGAACATCACGCCCCAGCCGGTGGAGACGCGCTCTTTGGCGGTCGGCTCGGCCGCATACACCATGAAGTTGGTCAGGTCGGAGACGAAGGCCTTGTATTCCTCCGGCGTCATGCTGCCCGGCTGCACCAGCTTCAGCGGCAGGCCTTCCCCGTGTCCGGCAGTCTTCTCGCCCTCTTCCTTGACCTGCCAGCCCTGCAGTTCGCCCAGCACCGCCGGCATCGCCACGTTCGGCAGGAACAGGTTGTTGACGCCGAACGGCCGGGTCTTGTCCAGGTAAAAGCCCATCAGGTAGGAGTACACCCATTCCGGGCTGCGCGACTTGGTTTCCAGGCTCAGGTCCGGCGGCGTGCGGCCGAACCAGTCCTCGGAGGACTTGGCCGGCATGGACGTGGTCACGGGCTCGCCCACCTTGACGCCGCTGAAGATCAGGTTCTGCTTCAGCATATCGTCGGACAGGCCCAGATCCTGGCCGATGCGGTTGTAGCGCAGGTACTTGAGCGAATGGCAACCCGAGCAATAGGCCATGAAATCGCGCGCGCCGCGCTGCACCGAGGCGACGTTGGAGGCGTTGTCGGTGAACGGCAGGGTCTTGGCTTCTTCCTGGGCGCGCGAGGCGGGCGCGGCCAGCAGCAGAGCGGTCAGAAGAAAGGTCAGTACGGGGGCGCGGCCCCTGGCGTTAAGGCGGCTCATGCGGTCACCCGTTCCGGCACCGGCTTGGTCTTGTCGATCTTGGTGTAGATGGGCATGCCCAGGAAAAACAGGAAGTAGTACAGCGTGCCCAGGCGCGCCAGCAGGGTAAACAGGGGATTCGGCTTGTGCATGCCCAGGTAGCTGAGCATCAGGAAGTCCGCCGCGAAGATCACCACGGCGAACTTGAAGATCGGCCCCTTGTAGCGGATCGACTTGACCGGGCTGCGATCCAGCCAGGGCAGGAAGAACAGCACGACGATGGCGGCGAACATGACGATGACGCCCCAGATCTGCGTGTTGAAGGCCGAAGGCACCGCGCGCAACATGGCGTAGAACACGCAGAAGTACCAGGACGGCGCGATCTCGTCCGGCGTCACCTGCGGATTGGCCGGGGTGAAGTTGGGCTTCTCCAGCACGTAGCCGCCGCCTTCCGGCGCGAAGAAGATCACCGCGCTGAAGATGATCAGGAACACCACCACGCCGACCAGGTCTTTCACCGTGTAATACGGATGAAAGCCGATGCCGTCGAGCGGGATGTGGGTGACCGGATCCTTGTTCTTCTTGATCTCAATGCCGTCGGGATTGTTGGAGCCCACCTCGTGCAGCGCGATCAGGTGCGCCACCACCAGGCCTACCAGCATGAAGGGCAGCGCCACCACGTGCAGCGAGAACAGGCGGTTGACGGTGGCGTCGGCCGGAGTGTAGTCGCCCTGGATCCAGACCTGCAGCGCGTGCCCGATATAGGGGATGGTGCCGAACAACGACAGGATCACCTGGGCGCCCCAGTAGGACATGTTGCCCCAGGGCAGCACGTAGCCGCAGAAGCCTTCCGCCATCAGCACCAGGAAGATCAGCGCGCCGAAAATCCACACCAGTTCGCGCGGCTTGCGGTGCGAGCCGTACAGGATGCCGCGGAACATGTGCAGGTAGACCACCAGGAAGAAGGCCGAGGCGCCGGTGGCATGCAGGTAGCGGATCAGCCAGCCCCAGGACACGTCGCGCATGATGTACTGCACGGAGTCGAACGCGGTGTCGGCGCCGGGTTTGTAGGCCATCGCCAGCAGGATGCCGGTGAGCAGCTGGTTGACCAGGACGAACAGGGCCAGCGAGCCGAAGTAATACCAGAAGTTGAAATTCTTCGGCGCGTAGTACTCGGACAGGTGATCCTTCCACAGCTTGGTCAGCGGGAAGCGGTCGTCGATCCAGCCCAGGAAGCCGGTGGTCTTGTGCGGATTGGGGATAATCGCCATGTGGAGTTTTCCTAAGCGGCCTTCTGGTCTTCGCCGATCATCAGCAGCGTATCGCTGACATAGCGGTGGGGCGGCACCAGCATGTTGAGCGGTGCGGGCTGCCCCGAGAAAACGCGCCCGGAAATGTCGTACTTGGAACCGTGGCAGGGACAGAAATAGCCGCCCTGCCAGTTGGCGTCGATGGCCGGATTCGGATGGTCGGGCATCAGCTTGGGCGAGCAGCCCAGGTGGGTGCACTTGCCGTTCATCACCAGGAATTCCGGCTTGATCGAGCGGGTTTCGTTCTTGCAATAGTCGGGCTGGGTGGAGCTTTCGCTCTTGGGGTCGGCCAGCTGCGGGGTGACCTTGGACAGGCTGTCCAGCATGTCCTTGGAGCGCCGCAGCACCCAGATGTTGAGCCCCTGCCAGACGAAGGTGACCTGCTGGCCTTCATCGATCTTGCTGATGTCGGCACTGACCGGAGCGCCCGCCGCCAGGGCCTTGGCGCTGGGCTTCAACGAGGCCAGGAAGGGCCAGACGACGGTCAAGGCGCCAGCGGCGCCCACGGCGCTGGTGGCGGCGGTGAGGAAGCGGCGGCGGCCGCCGTCCACGCCTTCGTTGCTCATTGCTTGAGAACCTCTGGATTAAGGATCACGAATCTTGAAATGCCCGCGCAGAAGTCGCGCGCACGGGACCGCCCGGCTTATCGGCGCATTATAGCGGGCGCGGCGGGGGCAGGAAAAGCCAGTGGCTGGTTGTAGGGTGGGTGGAGCCGCGTAGCGGCGCAACCCACCGCTGCGCAGACGGTGGGCTACGCCCACCCTACGATCAGCTTCTAGAACTGATACTTCACGAAGAACTGCGCGAAGTCGCGATCGGACAGCACGTTGAAATCGCCGCCGCCCCAATACCAGGTATAGCCCAGGGTGAAGGCCAGCGACTGCTGGTACTGGACCTCGAACAGGCTGTCGAATTCCTTGGCGCCCTTGACGAAGTTGCCGCCGGGACCGGGCGAGATGCCGCCGACGTCCTGCTTCCACACCAGGAACGGACGCAGGTTGACCGAGGGCAGCACGCTTTCGTAGCGCAGCTGGGAGATGACGCGGTAACCGTAGGACAGGGCCGTGGGGTAACCGGAGGGGTCCTGCTGATGCGGATTGAAGCGCAGACCGTCGGCTCCGGTGGCGCACTCCGCCGCGCCGCCGCAGGAACGGCGCGAGCCGTCGGCGCCGGAGCCGTCGGCACCGGCGGTGGGGCCGTAGTTGGAGTTCGGGCCCTGCAGCACCAGCTGGTCGATCTTCGGCAGGAATGGCACGTATTCCAGGCCGAATTCGCCCAGGATCAGGATCTGGCTGGCGCCGAAGGGATTGTCCGAGGCGCCCAGCACGCGGGTCAGGCCGAAGTTTGACTCGTAGACCTGGAAACGCTCGTAGCCGCGGATGTAGCAGGGGCTGGCGGTGTTGTAAGCGTAGTAGGGGTGGGTGAACTTGTTGAAGCCGTAGGCGGAGTCCAGGGCACTGCCGGCCTGGGGATAGCAGGGCGTGTTCTCGCCGGTCTGGCCGCCGCGGTAGGGAATGATGAAATTGGGGAAGGAGCGCGCCGAGCCGGGAATATTGCCGATGGCGAGGTCAAAGGTGTCCGGCTGCAGGGCGTTGATGTCGCTGGGGCCGTAGATGGTGGTGCCGCCGTCCTGGGTGAAGCCCACGCCGGCGTGGGAACCGATGCAGCCGGTGCCGAGCGCGCCGCTGCTGTGATTCTGGCAATTGGTCAAGGTCGGGCCGAGCGCCGCGAAGACCAGGTCGTGGGTGTCCACCTGCAGCGGCAGGTTCGGACGGTAGGCCACCTCGCCCTGGATCGACCAGGCGCCGACGGTGGTGTTGAAGCTCAGGCCCAGCAAATCGATGTCATTGGGATACTCGAGCATGATCTTGGCGGTGTCGATGCCCAGGGTATCGGAGGTGGCGTATTGCGCTTCCGGGTGGTTGGGATCGTCGATCGAATGCAGCAGCGGGATGTCCGGGCAGGTGGCCAGGAAGGTCACCGGGTCGGTGGCGTCGACATGCAGCGGATTGCCGCCGGCGCGCGCGCAGCTGGGATAGGCGGCGAAGAAGCTGGCGTAGGGCAGGCGCGAGTGGTAGTGCATGTAGTACAGCGACAGGTCGGTGCCGTTATTGAGCCCGTCGGCGTAGTAGTCCAGCTTGACGCCGTACTGGCCGCTGGTGCGCGCGTTCTTGTCGGACAGGCGCTGGATGGTGGCGGTGCTGTTGGTGATGCCGGCCAGGGGGTTGTCCTGCGGCGTGCCGATGCTGTCCGGGTCCAGGGCGGCCTGGCCGAAGCTGGCGTTGATGGTGCTGCCCACGTTGTGGGTGCCGACCGGCAGGCTGGAGAAGTAGGTGCCCGGGGTCTGCACCTGCAGCGGCTGCCATTCGAGTTGGTAGAACGCTTCCACCGTGCCGTTTTCGATCGGCTCGAAGCTGATGTCCAGCATGTTGATCGGCGTGAAGAATTCCTCGACCTGGCCGCCGATGCGGAAGACGTTGTTGGCGTTGACCGGGTTGGCCTGGTTGACGCTGTTGATCACCAGGGTGGTGCTTTCGCCCCAGTTGACCAGCTGCCGGCCGATCTTGAACGACAGGGTCTTTTCCTCGGTGAAGGGGATCGGCAGCTTGCCGTAGAAGTAGCTGTCCAGGCCTTGCAGGCCGGTGCCGGCCTGGGTCAGGGTCTCGCCGTCGGTGCGCTTGCTGCGCACGCGGCCGCCCGGCCCGTACACCACGAAATTGCCGTGGCCGTCGGGTTGGCCGTAGCCGCGGTTGTTGAGCAGGGCGTCCTGCGCCGGGCACAGCAGGCCGTTGAGAAGATTGCCGGTGACGGCCTGGGCCAGGCAGGTTTCCAGGCCCGCCGCGGTCAGCGCGCCGCCCAGGGTCGGCACGTGACGGCCGACCTGGAGGTAGTTCTGCGGGGTGATTTCGTCGGGGAAGGTCTGGTTGAAGTCGTTGTTGACGAAGTCGTAGAAATACAGCGCGCGGGCGAACACGCCGAAGTTGCCCCAGGTGAGGGTCAGGTCGGAGGTGACCTTGGCCGGGGCCTGGAACAGGTGGTATTTGGAATAATTGACGTCGCCCTGGTCGCCGTTGACCGAGGCCGCGCCCGGCGCCGCGGCGAGCACCTGCGAGGGGTAGATCTGGTCCTTGAACAGGCCCTGGCAGATCTGGTACGCGCCGTTGGGACCGCCGCAGACGTTTGGATTGATGTCGCTCTTGCCGATCAGGTTCTGGCTGCTGCCCTCCATGCGCACGCCGACGCCGGCGGTGAAGGTGGTGTTGAGCACGCCCTTCACCCCATCGCCGCTGCCGAAGGTGGGAATGGTGAAATCGATGGCCAAAGCCGGGCGCAGGGGCAGCAAGCCCATGGCCGCAATCAAGACTCCCTGTGCCAGCCCCACGCGCAGAACGCTTTGCATCGTTCTTCCTCCGCAACGGACTCTGGGCGAGTCCTTGTTCGATTTTCTTTAGTGCGCGAAAAACGGCGCCGCGCTATTGCGGCGTAGTAAAGCGCAGCGCGACGCAGGTTGCAATAGAACAGGCCCATGAACCGCGCAGCGAGGCGCGGTTCAGAACTGGTATTTCAGGAAAACCTGCGCGTAATCGCGATCGGACAGGGTGTTGGTCGCGCCGGCGCCCCAGTACCAGGTATAGCCGATGTCGAAGGACAGGGCCTGCTGGTAGCGCGCCTCCAGCAGGGTATTGACCTGCTTGCGGCCGGCGACGAAGTTGCCGCCAGGTCCGGGCGCGATGCCCTGCACATCCTGTGCGTAGTAAATGGTCGGCTGCAGGCCGACGCCGGGCAGCACGTTTTCGTACTTGAAGATGCCGATCAGGCGGTAGCCCCAGGACAGCTCGGTCGGGTAGGCATGCGGGTCCTGCTGGTGCGGATTGAAGCGCAGGCCGTCGGGTCCCACCGAGCAGTCCGGGGTGGTGGAACAGGCCATGCGCGAGCCGTTGGCGCCGGAGCCGTCGGCGCCGGCGCTGGCGGCGTAGTTGGTGCCGGGCGCTTCGAGCTGCAGGCGGTCCAGCGGCGGCAGGTAGGGCACCAGGGTGGCGCCCCACTCGCCCACGATCAGCACCTGGTCGGCGCCGAACGGGTTTTCGGTGGTGCCGAGCACGCGCGTGGTGCCGAAGTTGAACTGGTACACCTGGAAGCGCTCGTAGCCGCGGATGTAGCTGTTGGGCGGGTTCTGCCCGATCACGCCGCCGCGGTAGGGAATGATGAAGTTGGGGAAGGCGCGGGCCACGCCGGGCAGCGCGCCTTCGATGACGTCGATGGTGTCCGAATAGGGCACGGCGCCGGCGGCGTTGGTGAAGTCGCTGCGGCCGTAGGCCACGACCTGGTTGTTGGCGTTGTAGCCGACGCCGCCCAGGGCGGTGCCGGCGCAGTGCACGCTGCTCTGGCTGCAGCTGGTGAGGGTGGGACCGAAAGCGGCGAAGGCCAGGTCCTGCTCGTCCACCTGCAGCGGCAGATCGGGGCGGTAGGCCACCTCGCCCTGGATCGAGTAGCTGCCGACGGTGGTGTTGAAGCTCAGGCCCAGCAGGTCGATGCCGTTGGGATATTCGAGCAGCAGCTGCGGCGAGTCCAGCGCGGCGACGCTGCTGGTGGCGGCGGCCGGGTTGCCGGGATTGAGCAGCGGGATGCCGGGGCAGTCCAGCAGGAAGCTGACCGGGTCGGTGGCGTCGCTGTGGTGCGCGTTGCCGGCGGCGCGGGCGCAGCTGGCGTTGGCGGAAATGAAACTGGCGTACGGCAGGCGCGAGCTGTAGCGCATGAAGTAGGCGGAGAGATCGGTGCCGTTGTTGAAGCTGTCGGCGTAATAGTCCAGCTTGACGCCGAACTGGCCGCTGCTGCGCGCGTTGCGGTCCGGGTCGCGCTGCACCGTCAGCGTGGTATTGGTCAGCAGGGCCAGCGGGTTGTATTGCAGCGAGCCGATGCTGTCCGGATCGTAGGCGGAGGTGCCAAAGCTGACGTTTATGGTCTTGCCGATGTTGGGCGTGCCGATGTTGATGTCCGAGAAATAGCTCCCCGGCGTTGCGATCTCCACCGGCTTCCACTCCAGCTGGTAGAAGGTCTCCACCGTGGTGTTTTCCAGCGGCTCGAAGCTCAGGTCGAGCATGTTGATCGGGACGAAGTCCTCCTCGACCTGGTTGCCGATGCGGTTGAAGTTGTTGGCGTTGACCGGGTTGGCCTGGTTGATGCTGTTGATCACCAGGGTGGTGCTTTCACCCCAGTTGACGGTCTGCCGGCCGATCTTGAAGCTGAGCTTCTTGTCGTCGCTGAAGGGGATCGGCAGCTTGCCGTAGAAGTAGCTGTCGAGGTACTCCATGTTGGTGCCGACCTGGCTCAGCGTCTGGCCGTCGGTGCGCTTCTCGCGCACCAGCGCGCCCGGGCCGAAGGTCTTGCCGCCCGGGTACGGCAGCAGCAGTGGGGTGAGGGCGTTGACGCCGACATTGGGGTTATTGCGGTTCTGCGGCGTCAACTCGTTGGGCTGGGTCTGGGTGAAGTCATTGTTGACGACGTCGTAGAAGAACAGGGTGCGGGCGAACACGCCGAAGTCCTTGTAGGACACCGTCAGGTCCTCGGTGGCCTTGGACACGCCCTGGAACAGGCTGTGCTTGGCGTAGTTGAGGTCGCCGGCGTCGCCGTTGATGGACGCCGCGCCCGGCGCCCGCGCCAGTTCCTGTGCCGGAAAGACCTGGTCCTTGAAAACGCCCTGGCAGGACTGGAATGGTATGCCGCAAACGTTCGGATTCAGATCGCCCTTGCCGATCAGGTTCACGCTGGGCGACTGCATGCGGATGCCTGCGCCGGCGGTGAGGGTGTTGTTGAGCACCAGCTTCACCTGGTCGTCGCCGACGGTGATGGATTCGCTGATGGCCTGCGCGGCGCCGGCGGTCGCCAGCAGCGCCGCCGCCAGCAGCCAGCGCGCGCCCTGCTGCCCAAGAATACGGTTCTTCCCTACCCTGCCCGCTGCCCCGGCGCGACGCTCCATGATTCTCTGTGCTCCCTGAGCGGCCGCCACGGCCGCGTTCGTTCCGTACGGCTACGCATGGCGCCGCTTCTGCGCGCAGCTTACCGATTATCGCGGGAGAATCAACCGCAGTGCAGCAACGGCCGATGGCCCCGCACCCGAACGGCCGGGCCCGGCCGTTCTTACGGCAGCGGCGCATGGCAGGCGCAGCGGTGTTCCTGCTGGCTTGGTCCGAGTTCCGGAACGTCGGTCCGGCACAGCGCCAGGGCCCCCGGGCAGCGCGGCTGGAAGGCGCAGCCCGGCGGCAGCTGCGCCGGATCGGGCGGGTTTCCCGGAATCGCCCGCAGCGGCGTGCCGGGCGGCGTATCCAGCCGCGGCAGCGCGGCGAGCAGGCCGGCCGTATAGGGATGCCGCGGGCCGCTCAACAGCGCGCGGGCCGGGCCGGTTTCTACGGCGCGTCCGGCGTACATTA
>CAJCJI010000315.1 GCA_903970595.1 Verrucomicrobiota bacterium | reverse complement strand
GCAAGTGGGACAGGCGCAGTTCACGAACTCCGCCAGGCGCGCCAGCGGGTTGCCGCGGCCATCCGGCACCAGGTGTTCCGGCAGGCGCACCGGGAGCTGGTCCTCCGGCACCGGCACGGCGTCGCAGGACTCGCAGTAGATGATGGGGATGGGGCAGCCCCAGTAGCGCTGGCGCGAAACACCCCAGTCGCGCAAGCGGTAATTGATGCGCTTACGGCCCTGCCCCAGGGCTTCCAGGCGGGCGGCGATGGCGTCGAAGGCGGGCTTGAATTCCAGGCCGTCGAATTCGCCGGAGTTGATCAGCCAGCCTTTTTCCTCGTAGGAGGAGGCCGACACGTCGGAGGGCAGTCCCGGGCTTGCCCCGATCACGGCCTGCACCGGCAAACCGTAGGCGCGGGCGAATTCCCAGTCGCGCTGGTCATGGCCCGGCACGGCCATCACCGCGCCGCTGCCGTAGCCCATCAGCACGAAGTTGGCGGCCCATACCGGCACCCGGGCGCCGGTGAGCGGATGGATCACGTCCAGCCCCAGGGGCACGCCGCGCTTTTCCATCGTCTCCAGCGTGGCCTCGGTGACGTCGCCGTGGCGCGACTCCTCGACGAAGGCGGCGACCTTGGGATCGCGCTGCGCCGTTTCCAGCGCCAGCGGGTGCTGGGCGGCGACGGCCAGGTAAGTGACGCCGTACAGGGTGTCCGGGCGGGTGGTGAAGACGGTCAGGTGATCGGCGCCGGTGGCGCTGCCCTGGCCCAGCCTGAAATCGATTTCCAGTCCTTCGCTGCGGCCGATCCAGTTGGCCTGCATGGTCCTGACCGCTTCGGGCCAGTACGGCAGTTCCTTCAGCTCGTCCAGCAACTCCTCGGCGTAGGCGGTGATCTTGAGAAACCACTGCGGGATCTCGCGCTGCTCCACCACCGCGCCGGAGCGCCAGCCGCGGCCGTCGATGACCTGCTCGTTGGCCAGCACGGTCTGGTCCACCGGGTCCCAGTTGACGATGGAGTTCTTGCGGTAGATGAGGCCCTTGCGGAACAGCTGCACGAAGAACCACTGCTGCCAGCGGTAGTAGCCCGGCTCGCAGGTGGCGAGCTTGCGCTCCCAGTCGTAGGCGAAGCCGAGCTGGCGCAGCTGGCCGCACATGTAGTCGATGTTGGAGTAAGTCCAGGCGGCCGGGGGCACGCCGTTCTTGATCGCGGCGTTCTCCGCCGGCAGGCCGAAGGCGTCGAAGCCGATGGGCTGCAGCACGTTCTTGCCGCACATGCGCTGATAGCGCGACACCACGTCGCCGATGGTGTAGTTCCGCACATGGCCCATGTGCAGCCGGCCGCTCGGATACGGGAACATCGACAGGCAATAGAATTTCTCCCGCGCCGGGTCCTCCACGGCGCGGAAAACCTGATGCTCGCTCCAGTAGGCCTGCGCCTCGCTTTCGACGTGGCGCGGCGAATAGTCTTGTTGCATGATGGGGGTGACCGTGGCAACGCGGACATTAAAGAACGCGGATTGTAGCAATCGCGGGGGGCGCCTGCCCGCCGGCGGTCGCCGACCTGTCCCGGGAAACCTGAAGAAAAATCAATGAATAGCTACGCCCAGAAACTCCTGGAGGGCTTTCGCTCGCGGCAGGCCACGGTTGGCGTGGTCGGCCTGGGCTATGTCGGGCTACCGCTGGCGCTGCGCTTCGCCGAGGCCGGGGTGCGGGTGATCGGCCTGGATATCGACCCGGAGAAGCCGCGCAAGCTGGCCGCCAGACAGAGCTATATCAACTACATCCCGGACGCGGCCATCGCCGCGGCGTTCGCCGCGGGATTCAGCGCCACCACCGACTTCGGCCGCTGTGCGGAAGCCGATGCGCTGATCATCTGCGTCCCCACCCCGCTCAACCGCCACCGGGAGCCGGACCTGAGCTACGTGCTGGATACCGCGCGGGAGCTGAGCCGGCACCTGCGGCCGGGGCAGATCGTCTCGCTGGAGAGCACCACCTACCCCGGCACCACCGAGGAGGAGTTGCGGCCGGTGCTGGAAAGCACCGGGCTGAAGGTGGGCGAGGACCTGTTCCTGGTCTATTCACCGGAGCGCCAGGACCCGGGCAACAAGAAGTACGACACCCGCAATATCCCCAAGCTGGTGGGCGGCAGCACGCCGCTGTGCCGCGAAGTGGGCGAGGCGCTGTATGCGGTAGCGGTGGACCGGGTGGTGCCGGTGAGCTCGACCCAGGTGGCGGAACTGGCCAAGCTGCTGGAGAACATCCACCGCGCGGTGAACATCGGCCTGGTCAACGAGCTGAAGATGGTGGCCGACCGGATGGGCATCGACATCTTCGAGGTGATCGACGCCGCCGCCACCAAGCCGTTCGGCTTCGTGCCCTACTACCCCGGACCGGGCCTGGGCGGGCACTGCATCCCGATCGACCCGTTCTATCTCACCTGGAAGGCGCGCGAGTACGGGGTGCATACCCGCTTCATCGAACTGGCCGGCGAGATCAACCACGCCATGCCCGAATGGGTGGTGCGCAAGACCATCGACGCGCTCAACCAGCGCGGCAAGGCGGTGCGCAGTTCGCGCATCCTGATCCTGGGGATCGCCTACAAGAAGAACGTGGACGACCTGCGCGAGTCGCCGGCGCTGGAGTTGGTGGAACGGCTGCAGGGGCTGGGGGCGCAGGTGGAATACAGCGATCCGCATATCCCGGCGATTCCGCCGCTGCGGCGCGGGCAGTTCGCGCTGAGCAGCGTCGCCGTGACGCCGGAGCGGCTGGCCGGCTGCGATGCGGTGATCGTCGCCGCCGACCACGACGCCTTCGATTACCCGGCCATTGCCCGCCACGCGCAAATCGTCATCGATACCCGCGGGGTCTATCGCGAGCCGGCGGACAACGTGGTGCGGGCCTGAACGAGTCAGGCCAAGGATTTCTGCGGCACGTGCGATCGCGGCAACAGGCGGCGGCGCAGATAACGCTGCACCGGCAGTTCGCCAAAACGCCAGACCAGGGCCGAGGCCAGCAGGATCAGGACAAAAGCCGCCGCCATCAGCAGCGGATGGGGCAGCGTCCGGCTGAACGTGTTGATCAGGGTGGAACCGGCGACCAGGTGCAACAAGTACAGGGTGTAGCTGGTGCCGCCGCAGGCGCGGCTGAAGCGGGAGGGCCGCAAGCGGATGTGGTGCAGGGCGATCAGCAGGACCAGTACCAGGAATGCGCTGAACAGCACGATCCCCATCGCCGGAGAAAAGGGTGGATCCGGCACCGGGATACCGGCGAAGCTGGCCACATCCCGGGCGACATAGCCGCAGGCGAGCAGCCAGCCGAGCACCAGGCCCAGGACAAAACGCAAGGCGGGCCCGCGCTTCCAGATCAGGAACAGCATCGCGCCGCAGCCAAAAAATGGCGCCCACATGGCATTGCTCAGGTAGTACAGCAAGTCGACGCCGCGCATCGGCACGAAACCGGCGGCCGACAGCAGCATCCACAGGAGCATGACCTCGAACAGGTAGCGGGTTCCCCTTGCGGCCATCAGCAGGGCCAGCATGAAGTAGAACTGCAGCTCCACCCCCAGGGTCCAGTAGCTGGGGTCGATGAAGTCATTGTTGAAAAAGCTGTTGAGCATGCTGGCATTGGCCACGGCGCAATGCACATCGCAGGGGAAACGGCCGTCGCCACAGATCGCCGCCACAGCGAAGGTGATGGCCGCGCACATCCAGTAAGCCGGGTACAGCCGTATCAGGCGGGCCAGCGCGAACTCGCGCACCGTGCGTCCTTGCATGCTCATGGCGATGACGAAGCCGCTGATGACGAAGAACAGCTGCACGCCCAGGAACCCGTAATGCGAAACGCCGGCGAGCGCGGGGGTGGCAAAGTCCACGTAGCGGTGCACGTAGACGCCGCTGTAGAACCAGTGCCAGGCCAGCACCCACAGCGCCGCCACCAGGCGCAGCACATCCAGCGCGGCAATCCGCCCCGGCTCCGGCACTTGCGCCGCCGCGGCTTGTGTACGGATTTCCTCAGTCATCCGCGCCCTGCATCAGGCCCCTGCCCCGGGGCTGCGCGGGGAGTTGCTCACGGCGCAGCCGGCGCCGGCCATGCAGCGTAATCAGCACCGCCATCAGCCCCGACGCGGCCAGGTAGGGCCACTGGATGACATCGGCACGCGGCAACAACCGGCCGCCGGCGAGCCAATCGTCGAAATTGATCGACGCCCCGGCAAAGACAATCGGCAAGGTGGTGGGGGTAACGCCGAGAAAGGTGGCCAGCACAAAGGGGCGGAACGGGGCGCGGGCGATGGCCGCGGCAATGTTGACGGCATCGAAGGGGACGAAGCAGATGCGCAGCAGCAGGATCGAGTGGAATGGCGCACGGTTGATGCGCGCCTGCCATTTCTGCAGCAAGGCGCCGGGTACCTGCGGTAAAGCCGAGGCGGCGGCCGCGCGCACCAGGGCAAATTCGATGGAGCTGCCCAGGGTCAGCCCAAGCACGGCGACGATCTCGCCGACCACCGGACCGCAGATCATCCCGGTGAGGAAGATGACGAGGCTTGCCGGCAGGAAGCAGAGCAAGCGCACGACATACAACCCCAGGAGCAGCCAGACATGATTTGCGAAGAACACATAAAATGTCGCCGCACGGGCGAACAGGGTCTGGCGCCCGCCACCGTAGGTGGCAATCAAAAGCAGCGAAAAAGTGCACAACAGCGCGACGCTCAGCCATAGGGCCACAGCGTATCTATTGGGGCGTTTGATCATGGGGTTTACGCAACTTTAGCATTTTTCCCGCGGATTCCGCGGGCATGGAAATGGGAGGACACGGTGGAAAAAGCTGGGGTGGAGAAAGTCAGGACCCTGTCGGTCGTGGTGCCCTGCTTCAACGAATTGCGCACCATCGAAAAAGCGCTGCGCGCCCTTCACGCCAGCGATCCGGGCCTGCCCCTGGAGGTGATCGTGGTGGACGACTGCTCCACCGATGGCACGCGGGAGCTGCTGCAGGGGTCCTTGCGGCCGCTGGTGCAGCAGTTGCTGCTGCACGATAAAAACCGCGGCAAGGGCGCCGCATTGCAGACCGGCTTCGCGCAGGCCGCGGGGGACTTCATCATCGTCCAGGACGCCGACCTGGAATACGATCCGCGCGAGTTCCGCAAACTGTTGCAGCCGATGCTGGACGACCGGGCGGACGTGGTCTATGGCAGCCGCTTCGTCGGCGGCGATTCGCACCGCGTGCTCTATTACTGGCATTCGGTGGGCAACCGCATCCTCACCCTGGTGAGCAATATGTTCACCAACATCAACCTCACGGACATGGAGACCTGCTACAAGCTGTTCCGCGCGGAAATCCTGAAGAGCATCAAGCTGCGCGAACAGCGCTTCGGGTTTGAACCGGAGGTGACCGCCAAGGTGGCGAAGATCCCGGGGATCCGCATCTACGAGGTGGGCGTCTCGTACTACGGCAGAACCTACGCCGAAGGCAAGAAAATCAACTGGCGCGACGGTGTTCGCGCGATCTATTGCATCATCAAGTATTGGTGGCTGAAAGATTGATGGATCGATCGTGCCAAGGTCCAGCATTGGGCGCAATGCTGGTCATGCTCGGCTATCTGGGTCTATGCCTTGCCTATGCGGTCTGGGTATGGTCAGACGAAATCTCGGACCTGATCGGCGACAGTGCGATGTACATGCTGATGGCACGTACCCTGTCTCCTTTTTACCCTCATTCGGATGTGCTGGCCCTGGCGGTTCATGGCACGATGTACCCACCGCTATTTCCCATAGTGATTGGCCTTCTGGGCGGCAGCAAGCTTGCGGCACACCTGGTTCCGGCGTTCACCTTGCTTGCCGCAATCTGGTGCTTCTATAGCTGGATGCGTCATGAGGGCTTGGGCCGCCCTGTCAGTGCCTGGTTGGCCGCAATATTCGCGCTGATGCCGGGCACGTATTTACTGACGCTGAATATCTGGACGGAAAATCCCTACTTGCTGCTCAGCTTCATCGCCATCCTGGCCCTGAATTGTGCCGATGACTCGGCGAAGCCCCGGCCCGGCTTGCTCTGGATTGCCGCGGTCGCAGTGGCCGTCGCAGCGCTTACGCGCGCCGCCGCACTTCCGCTCCTCGCCGCCTTCATCATTCACCTGTTGCTGCGCCGTCCGCGTCACTGGCTCGGGCTGGTGTTGACCCGCGCCCTGCCTTTCGTGGTCTGGGTTGCCTGGAGCAAGCTGCACCAGACCGGCATCTTGTGCCTGGTCGCCTGCCTCCGCCGTCTGTTGCAGTTGCGATTCGATGCCATTTACGCCTCAGTCTACATGCCGCTGCTGCTGGTTTGGCCGTTTCCGGCCGAGGCCACACGTTTGAGCTATGCGCTGATCCCCGTCCTCCTGGTCGAAACCTTCTCGATGGTCCGCGCTCTCGGAACACGACAGGCGCTCATCGCCCGGATGCATCCAGTTTCGATTCTCGGTGCATTGACGCTCGCAATACTCCCCGCCCTTCTTCTGACCTTGCATCGATTTCTTGAGCCGCTGCCGCAGGAACTGGCCCCGTCTCGTCTGAGTCGGTTAGGCAACCGCGTCCAACCAATTTCAATGATCTCCAGTGATAATGGCGATCACACCACCATATTTGCCGCGCTTGCTGAAATCAGCAGCAAATGATCGGACACTTTTGGAATCGAATAGTGAAAATTCCGGCGGCCGTGAGTGCCAGCGATCCCGATAACCGTGCCTCCTCCCGCTTGATTCCGGGAGCATCCTTGCCATCATGGGCGGGCCATGTTGTTGCGGGGGCCGTGCTTGCCGCGGCTTGCGCGCTTCACGTCAACTCCCTGCTCAATCTCGACGTGGCCTGGCTTATGACGGCCGCCCAGCGCATGCTCGCGGGCGGCAGTTACACGCGGGACTTTTTTGAAGTGAACATGCCGCTGGCCATTGCGGCATACATCCCGCCTTACCTTGCTTCGCGCGGCTTGCAGCTGTCGTTCCAGGCCGCAGCGGTGTTGTACGTGGGCCTTCTTTCGCTGCAATCCGCGTACCTCACCGTATACTGCTTGAACGCGGGAGCGGGACCGACCTCGCCTCCCGCATACGGCTCCTGGCTGGGGGCCTGGTTGCTGCTCGGCCTGCTGCTCGTTCCCGGTTACGATTTCGGGCAAAAAGAGCACCTGGTGGTGATTCTTGGACTGCCCTGGGTATGCTCCATCGCCAACTACGACGGCTTGGCCGTCCTGGGCAGACCGCTAAGGCTCTATCTTTCATTGCTAGCGGCGCTTGGCTTTTACCTCAAGCCGCACTACGCGGCGCTGCCCTTTGCGCTGCTGGCTGCCACCGCCTGGAGCAGGAAGTCCTGGAAACCCCTGCTGTCGCTGGAGATGGGTGTGTTCCTGTTCGTTGCCGCGGCAAATGCCTGCGTTGTACTGCTGCTGTATCCCGACTGGTTCATCTGCGCGCGCTGGGCCTCGGATCTGTATGGAGCCTACCGCGCGCGCGATCTGCACAAGCTGTTTTCTCCCCACGGTCTGTGGATCTACGCCGCCTCTTTTGTATCGCAGTTGGCGGCACTTGCGCTGTCCAGGAACATGCGTCCCTTGTCGATGCCGCTGCTGCTGTGCGTGCCATACGCCTGGGCCGCCTACCTGCTGCAGTACAAAGGATGGAGCTACCAGTTTCTGCCGGTGGAGCTGTTCACATTCGCGGGAGCGGCGCTGGGATTGATCGGCAGCGCCCGTGCGCCGCGCGCGAATTCATCGCGGTCCGCCCTGGCGCTGCTGTTCAGCGCGGGCGCCATGTTGGCGCTGACCGGGACTGCTCTGGCGCAAGCCTATCGCTTGCCGACCATACTGAGTCTCGGCGGATTGCCGCGTGTGCTGGCGCAGGCAAACCAGGGCGATTATGTTTTCGCATTCAGCATCGAGGTCGAGCCTTTCCTGCCGGCGGTCCCGGTAATGGGATTGAACTGGGCATCCCGATATTCGCATTTGTGGCCCCTGCTGCGCATCGCACAATTGGAAAACGGCGGGGATCCGCAGGAACGGGCAAGAATCGAGAACGCTTACCGTCGTCCGCTGGTGGATTCGGTAATCGAGGACTTCATGCGATACCGGCCGCAGCTTGTGCTGGTGGATCGCCGCGCCTTCGCCTCCTTGCCTAAAGACTATGACATCCTGAAGACGTTTATCGCCGACGAGCGCTTTTTGGAACTCTGGCGGAATTACGTACCTATTGGAATGGAGGAGTTCCCGGCGGGCAATCCAAGATTCCAGGTCTATTGGAGCACCGCACCATAGAGTTCTGCGGGACAGCAGTAGGTTACCGATGAACGCCTCAGGGCTTCGACGCCTGCCCTGCCCGCCTCATCTTTGCAGCGAGCGGAGCACCGGAACGCTATCGACATTATTGGCAGTATACGTGGGCGACCGGAAGCCCCGCCGGCGCGAGCGGTAAGGATTCAGGAAAATACCAAAGCAGCAATCCTTTGCCGACCCTTTCGCCCGGCGGGATGACGTCAGGCCATAGGCGCAGACCCGGATGCGACACGCGCACATCCGCCGCAAACAATTCGAGCTGCGTAATCCGGACGGCATTCCAGCCGGGCGCGGGATGCAGAAAGTCGTTGGGGGTCAGCGGCGGCAAGCCGATGGCTGCCGGATTTGTCGTCATGCAAGGTGTGAACGTCAGATTTTGTGCTCCCAGCTTCTGCAATCGCGCGGCCAAGCGCTTGAAGTCCTGGCCCCAGTCAAGGTCGGAATCCACCAGTATTCGCTCCGGATGGGCTCCGACAAGCGGGTTGAAATAGGCCAGGTAGTCCGGATGCGCCAGAGCCGAGGACACGACCAACTCCAGCAGCAGGCCCACGGCAAGCCATCTCGCCGCGCGGTGCCTGCACCCGATCTCCAGCAGACTGGAAGCGGCTTGTGCCGCAATCATCGAGAAGCCCAGATAAACCGGCAGGATATGACGTACGCCCAGATTGATGTGGCTGCTCAGGCAAAACACGAGGATGCTGAATGAGAACACAGGCGCCAGCCACCATCCGCGGCATCTGAATCCCAGCGCCGGGAACATGCCGACGGCGATCAGCAGCAGCACCGAAAGCGGGGTCTTTACCGCCAGGACGACAAAGTAGTAGTACCACCAGCCCTGCGCATTGTGCTGGCCCAGCAGGTAAGCCGGCGCTCCGACACGGTTATGGTCCACAAGCTGCTTCACGCCGGCGAACAGTTCGGGAAAAGGTAGCGGCAGACTGGTAAACGGCACGGCTCCGAACGAAAAGCGATAGCCGGCCCAGATCACCAGCAGGGCCGTGACGGCGGCGAGCGCCACGCCTGGCAGCCGTGCCAGCAACTGTGCCGCCAGGACTGTCGCAGCGGGCCGCTCGATCAGGACATACACCAGACCCGAGGCAAGCAGCGACACCGGCAGGAAGGCCATGGCGGAAAACTTGGCCAACACGGCCAGTCCGCTGATCACGCCCAGGCACAGCACCCGTGGCAGGTCGGGCTGCTCACACCAGGTGACGGCCGCGAGGAAAGCGGCCCCAACCAAGGCGGTGAGCGCCATGTCGGTGGTTGCCAGGCCCGCATGCGCCAGGACCGGCGGCAGCATGCTGAAGATGAGCACCGCCAGGGCGGCAACCGGCTTTCCGAAATAGCGGCGCCCCCAGCAATACACCACCGCACAGGCAATCCAGAAAAAGGGCAGGATCCCCAACCGCGCCAGCGCCAGCGTGCGGTCGTACTGCTCACCCTTGCCGAGGATGGCCAGGCCTTCCTGCCACATGTCGGGCTGTCCTTGCGAGGTGCGACCATCCAGAAACGGTCCTAAGGCGGCGGCAACCCTGGCAAGCGGCGGATGCAGCGGCTCGTACTGGAATTGGCCCCGGT
>CAJCJI010000314.1 GCA_903970595.1 Verrucomicrobiota bacterium | reverse complement strand
GGCTGGAGAAGTTCGGGCTGGCGGCACCGGACGCCTGAGCGGTTCAAGCGCGGCTGGGCCACAATTGCCGATGCGCTGGTATTCGCTGGAAGGAAAGCTGGCCCTGCTGCTCGCCGTCACCGCCGCCGCGGGCGCGCTGCTGGGCGCCTTGCTGGGCCGTGCCATGGACAGCCCCTACGCGGCGGTGGCACTGGTTGGCGCCATCCTGCTGCCCGCGGCGCTGTGGCTGGGGCAATACGTAAGCCACCCGGTGACGCGCCTGCTGCGCGCGCTGCAGGGCGCCGTGGCCAGCTACAGCGACGGCGACTTCAGCTTTTCGCTGGCCGATACCCGACGCGACGAGTTCGGCGCCCTGACGCGCGAGCACAACCGGCTGGGCCAGGTGCTGCGCGAGCAGCGCCAGCACCTGGTACAGCGCGAGCTCTTGCTCGACACCGTGGTGCAGAACACGCCGGTGGCGCTGGTGCTGGTGGACCTGCGCGAGCGCGTGGCCTATTCCAACCTGGCGGCGCGCCACCTGTTCAACCAGGGGCGCAGCCTGGTCGGCCTGGATTTCGCCGCCGTGCTGGCCGGCTGCCCGCAGCAGCTGCGCGAGGCCCTGGAGGGCGGCGAGGACGCGCTGTTTTCGCTCGAACTGGAAGGCATCGAGGAGACCTTTCACCTGTCGCAGCGCGGCTTCCGCCTGCAGGGACGGGCGCACCGCCTGTACCTGGTGCGGCGCATGACGCGCGAGCTGTCGCGCCAGGAGGTGGCGACCTGGAAGAAGGTGATCCGCGTCATCAGCCACGAGCTGAACAACTCGCTGGCGCCGATTTCCTCGATGGCCCATTCCGGCGCCGAGCTGGCGCGCCGCGGCGACCTCGAGCGCCTGCCGCCGGTATTCGCCACCATCAGCGAGCGCGCCCGGCATCTGCACCTGTTCATCGACGGCTATGCCAGCTTCGCCAAGCTGCCGGCACCGGCGCCGGAACGCGTGGCCTGGCAGCCGTTTCTCGATGCGCTACAGCAACAGACCGGCTTCCGTCTCGCCGGCGTCCTGCCGGAACAGGACGGCTGGTTCGACCGCACCCAGATCGAACAGGTGCTGATCAACCTGCTGAAGAACGCGCACGAAGCCGGCGGCACGGCCGATTCCGTCGAGCTGGAAATCCTGCGCCCGGCCGCGGCATGGCACATCGAGGTGCGCGACCGCGGCAGCGGCATGAGCGAGCAGGTGCTGGCCAATGCCCTGCTGCCCTTCTACTCCACCAAGCGCAGCGGCACCGGCCTGGGCCTGGCCCTGGCGCGCGAGATCGTGGAAGCCCATGGAGGCCGCATCGCCCTGGCCAACCGCGAGGGGGGCGGGCTGAGGGTGAGCTTGAGTCTGCCGGCGCGGACCTGAACGTGAGCCCGGATAACCGAATTCGCGCTTATGTGCGAACGAATGATTGCTGGTGCCGGGCTTGGTCATTCAGGGGGCTGCACCCGGCGCAAAGCTGCCGCCGGCGAGCGTCCGGTTCGGAGACGTGGAAAAGCCAAGTTTTGAAACAGGCTGGGAGAGGGGTCTGTGGGCAACCGTACAGAAAAGAGGGCGCTTGATCGACCGTAATCGCGGAATCAATAACTACTCAGTTTCAAGCAAACTTAAATGCCACCCAAACCGCAGCCCGAGCAGAATCATCTTCTGGCAGCCTTGATGCCTGACGTTCAAAGCCGTTTGTTCCAATATCTGGAGCTAGTGCCACTGCCGTTGCGCGCTCTCCTGTATGAATCTGGGCGCCCCATGCGTCACGTCTACTTTCCCACCGATTCGATAGTCTCGCTGCAGTACATGATGGAAAACGGGGCATCGACCGCGATCCTCGTGGTGGGTAATGAGGGATTGCTTGGCATTACTCTATTTATGGGCGGGGAGAGTACGCCAAGCCGGTCGCTTGTACAGAGCGCCGGTTACGCATATCGACTCCCCAGACAGCGGGTGAGGGAGGAGTTCAACCGCCACGGCCAGTTACTGATGCTGATGCTGCGCTACACACAGGCGCTGATTACGCAAATCTCGCAGACCGCGGTTTGCAACCGGCAGCATTCGATCGACCAGCAGCTGTGCCGCTGGCTCCTGCTTTCCATGGATCGCTTGTCACATAATCACTTGACGATGACACAGGAATTCATCGGTAACATGCTCGGCGTTCGCCGCGAAGGCATCACCCAAGCCGCGTTAAAATTGCAGCAGCTCGGCGTGATTTCATACTCGCGTGGATTGATCAAGGTGCTCGACCGCCCAAAACTTGAAACTCTGAGTTGCGAGTGCTACGGCGTGGTCAAGAGGGAAACAGATATGCTGCTTAATTACCTGCCGCAGAAACAGGTGATTGAGAACGCAGACTCCGTCCCCACCGTGAGGCTGCCAACGCAGTAGTAAGTGCCGCTTCGCCGCAGTTGACTTGAATTGGCGCAGTCGTGAGTCGTGCTCGGGATAGACCGGCAGCACTCAATCACTTTAGCTCGGGTAGGGCGGGTTACGCTCCCGCGGCGCTAACCCGCCCTTCGGGCTGATCGAGCTGATCCAACAGAGGCGGGATGAAGCTCCGGCGAAAGCCCCTTTGCTGCGCCAGCGTCGCGCACGTACCTGATTCAGCCCGACGTCCGCTTTTGGCGCGCCGGAGACATGACGCAATTTCCCGTTGGCGGCCATCCTCAGCATATCGTCACGCGTTTCAAGCCCCACCGCTTTGCACGGCTTCAGACTTTACTTCCCAGCACACGCACCCGCTACAGTCCGTGCTCCTTCGCCGAACTCGCGCTCTTCAACAGCCGCGCCAGCGCGGCGTCGTTGCAGATTTCGTAAGGCCGGCGTCCGTTCTGATTCTTGCTGTCGGCGCGGGCGCCGAGCTTGAGCAGGAATTCCACGGCGCTGCCCAACTCGGCCTCCGCGGCGAGGTGCAGCAGGGTG
>CAJCJI010000313.1 GCA_903970595.1 Verrucomicrobiota bacterium | reverse complement strand
CCTACCTGTCCGGTCTACAGCGAGTCCGAGTTGGAAAGCTCGCCGCCGCCCTGCCCTTGTTGGCCCGGGCGGCCAAGGTTGCGCCCGGCAACGAGCACTATGCCTATGTATACGCCGTTGCCCTGGACAGCGCCGGACAGGCCCAGGCGGCCATGGATGAGCTAAGCGAAGCCTTGCGCACCTCGCCCTACTCGGCCGAACTTCTACAGGCAGCAACGGCCTTTGAGAGAAAGGCCGGCCGGACTCAACAAGCTAACGATTTTCAGCGGAGATATGAAGAAACAAGGTCAAAGCCGGTTGCGCCGTAGCCAGTAGTCATGTGCAACGGCTACCTGAGCCCCCGTCAAACAGCATTTCGTGGCCCTGGTTGGGGTAGGCCACCAGCCAGAAAGCGCGGGAAGCGCACAGCTTCATGTGGGCGAGCTGGATCTTGCGCCAGATGCCGCCGATGACGAGGGTTTCCTCACTCCAGTCGAATTGGAAGGCTTCACCCCAGGCGAAGGTCAGGGGGACGTAGGCAGAGCGGGCGGTCACGGCGCCAGCTTGTCCGCGCCAGGTGCGGACGAAGGTGGTAACGCGGCTGTAGCTGCCGCCGAAGCCCTGGGCTTTGAGCTGGGCGTGGAGCTTCAGGGCGGTGCGGCGCTCCTTTCGCGGACGCCGGCTGTCGGTCTCCAGCGCCTGCCGCAGCCAATCGGTGTAGCGGTCGATCAGCTTGGGTTTCTTCAGCCGCTGGTATTTCATCTGGCTGCGCGGGGACTCCCGCAGCCAACCCTTGATGGTGTTTCTTGCCAATCCCGTCCGGCGTGCGATCTCGCTGATCGACAGGCCGTCACGCAACCTCATCCTGCGGACTTTTGCGTACATTGCCATGGTGTGCACCTCGTCTCCTGCTGGGGCTAGAAGCCCTGCAGGCTAGGTCAGAACACCCTGGTCAATTTTCAGTGAGCAGAACCCCGTTTTTCTGGTCAATTTTCAACGCGCGCCAACACTGCATGTCCCATCCTGTGATCGCTCCCACATTCAAGCATTTCCCTATTGAATTGGGTCATTGAGCGGACGCCTGATCCGGCCGGCCAGTGGAACAAAGTGTTGCGGGACCGCGTGCTGAGCACTTTCCGCAGATTGCAGGGGCTGCGCGGTCTCGGGCGGTTGGGTGAAGGTGCGACTCCGGTTGCCGCAGCACAGCGTGCGCTTCCGGAATCCGATGCGATGCCCACCTATCTTTTACAACAGTTTTGCGGTCAATGCCACGCAACGCCGCGGCCGGAGTTGCATAGTACTGCCGAGTGGGTACAAGTCGCTTCCCGGATGGTGGCGCATACAAGCGTCGCAGATGCGCCCAATCCTCAAGCCATCCAGGTGCCGACAACCCGGCAAGCCTGGCTGATCGCGAATTACCTTGAGAACCGTGCCTGCGTGGCGTCGCCGTAGATCATTTCGTCCGGGTCCATGTGAGTTGGCGAAATCGCGGGAATCGAGAAAGGGCATCAGGAAAATCCCGTGCGGCGCCATGAAGAAACCGCAAAGCGGCCGCTAGCGACCGGCGATGTCAATTTCGACATGAACTACACCGGGCTCTCCGCTCATGGCCTTGGCCCTGAATCCCAGGCTCTGTGCTAGGTTGATCATCGTAGAGTTTTCGGACAGGACCTCGCCGAAAACGGCACCTATACCTTGTAGCCGGGCATGTTCGAGGAGTTGTTGTAGCAGGTGCCGTCCCAGTCCGATTCCTACGTGCGGCTTATCCACGAGCAATGCGAATTCGGCACGGGCGCCGTCCGGGTCGGCCGCCAGGGTTCCCATGCCGATGATGCAGTCGGCCTTGACCTGCGGCAGGATGACCAAGGCCAGCTCGCGGTCATAGTCGATCTGGGTCATTCGCGCCGCCAAGTCGTGGCTGAAATAGCGGATGTAGTTGAAGAAGCGCAGCCGGACGATTTCGGGGTCGAGGCCTTCCAATAAGCTGATCACTGCGGGTTCGTCGTCCGGACGAACCGGCCGTACCAGGTAGCGGCCGCCAGCACATTCGTAGACATGCTGCAGGGCGATGGGGTATGGAGCGAGAGCCTGCCGCGATCGCTCTGGCACAGGTTCTTGGGTCAAGCGCAAGCGCGTTTGAGATTGAATGCACTGTGCCACGCCGCGATGTGCGGAAAGGCAAAGCTCAAGCTCCGCCAGCGAAGGTTGCTCGAGGGCGAATTGGCCGATGCGAATCAAGGTCTGCGCCAGCGCCGCTACGTCGGCCGCAGCTTCTTTGCCAACGGCGCGCACTCCTGCATCGGCCAGCAGCCGCTGCGCCAGCAATGGATCCAGAGGCATGAAGGCGATTCCGGTTGGTGTGGCGATGCCGGGTGATGCAAGCGAAACGGAGAGATGCATCCCCAGTTCCGCGTGCAACTGCACGCTGACATTGAGCCGGAGGTCATGATCTGGCCGCAACCTGCGGGTCACAATGCCATAGGCGCCGAGCAGGCGCGCCGCCTCCATGTTTCTGAGTTCTAGGACTCCAGCATCCAGTGACCGCTGCAGCCGCCGCTGCATGTCCGCACAGGCGAGGGGTGTCGTCGGGCCGCGCGGCGGGGTCTGGGTCAGCAACTCCCGGTTACGGGCATACTGCCAGCGGTAACGCACGGCACGGGCGGCGGCATCCGGCGAGGTGAAGGTGGCGATGCCGGACTCGGCACTGAGCCGGCGCGCCGACTGGGCTGTTTCGAGCCCCAACCACACGGTCAGCAGGCGCTCGTCGAATTGTGCCTTTGAAAATGCCGCGGCGACCGCTTCGTGACTGTAGCCGCCGAGCGGACTGCGGATGAACAGAACCATATCCACCGCCGGGTCATGTAGAAACTCCCTCAGCGCGACGATGCTCACTTCCGGCGCCGGATCGCCGATGTCGCCGCCGCCGCCCAGTTGCTTGACGTCGCCCAGCATGACGCGGACCCGGGTCCAGGTTGCGGCATCCGGTTCTGCGGCTTGCAAGCCATGTCGCAAGATCGCATCCACCCCAAGCGCACAAATTCCCGATCCGTTGCTGATGACCAGGACCCGCGCCTGCTTCAGCGGCGGCAGGCGATGCAGGGCGGCGAAGGCGTCGAACAGCGCCGGCAGGCTGATGCACTCCACCATGCCGGCGCGGGCAAAGGCCGCCGAACGGACCGGGTCAGCGCCTTTGCCGTGCCAGTCGGCAAGCCGAGTCTGCAGGACGACGACCGGTTTTGACCTGGCGCAAGCGCGCGCCGCCGACATGAATTTGCGTGCGCCACGGATGCGGCCGATCTCCACGGCGACCGCCCGGGTGTCCGGATCGAGCGCGGCATAGTCGAGCAGGTCCGCGATGTCGACATCGCATTCGCCGCCGGTGACGGCCACCCAGGAGAAGCCAAGCCTGCGTCCGGTGGCCCAGTCGATGGCCGCCGCGGCAACCGATTGCGACTGCACAATCAGCGCCAGCGCACCCCGCAGCAGGTCCGTCGGCAGGGGGCTCGCGTCGAGCCTTGCGCGTGGCACCAGTGTGCCTGGGCTGCGCGGCCCGAGCAAGCGTGTGGTGTGATTGCGTGCGGCCTGCAATTGGCCGGGATCCGGGTCGGCGGCGTGCGGCCAGATCAGCGCACGACAGCCGTGTCCGGCCAGTTGTGCAAGGGAATCGGCATCGAGGGCTTCGGGGTCGCCGATCACGCCGAGCACGGCAGTCCCGTTCGCGGCCAGTTGCGACAGTGAATCCACAACCATTCCCGGTGCCGCCGCCCGGCGCACGTTGTCGAACATATGCTGCGCTGTCGCGCCAATTGGGCTTCCGACCAGCAGCACACGGCTGGGCCTGAAGTAAGCCTCCAGATTCCGGATGGTCACAGAATCGCGTCACCGCTGAGGAAGGGCTGAAGGAAGCGTTCGACGCAGCGCGCCAGCGCATGCAGCGAGTACCCGCCTTCGAGCATCGCCACGACGCGCCCCGGGCAGCAGCTTTCCGCCACCTGCTGGATTTGCGCGCCTATCCAGGAATAGTCGTCATAGCTCAGACGCAGGCCGCCGAGAGGGTCTTCGGCGTGGGCATCGAATCCGGCCGAGACGAGGATCATTTCGGGCCGCTGCTCGAGCATCGTGCCGATGCAGTGCTCGCTGATGGCAGCGCGGAAGTCGCGGCTGCCGGCCGCGGGTGGAAGTGCAACGTCGATCAGGTTATCGACCTCGGCGAGGCTCTCCCAATACGGATAGAGGGGGTGCTGGTACGTGGAATAGAGCTTTACGCGAAGGTCCCCGGCGAAAATGTTGGCGGTGCCGTTGCCGTAGTGCACGTCGAAATCGAGAATGGCGACACGTTGCAGGCCCTGAGCCAGCGCATGGGCGGCGGCTACGGCGATATTATTGAAGAAGCAGAAGCCCATGGCCCGGTCACGCTCGGCATGGTGTCCCGGCGGGCGAACCGAGCAGAACGCCAGCCCGGCCTGCTCAGCAAGTACCAGGTCGACGGCCTTCACGCCGGCGCCGGCCGCGTGCAATGCGGCTTCTGCGGTATGCGGCCCCTGGGCGGTATCCGGATCGTGCCAGACCGGTCCTAGCGAGGTGT
Organism: Verrucomicrobiota bacterium; assembly: GCA_903970595.1. GTDB lineage: Bacteria > Pseudomonadota > Gammaproteobacteria > Nevskiales > Nevskiaceae > Nevskia. Next base: position 11,909 of record CAJCJI010000313.1, on the reverse strand, counting down.
CGGCCTGCAGGATGCGCTCGATCTGCGCACGGTCGTGGACACGCAGGAGTTGGTCCACCGTTGCGGCCGGGGCGGTGAATTGCAGCATGAAATCGAGCAGGCCGCCGCCGCGCAGGCGATCCTCGATCGCCTGCAGCCGCTGCGGGCATTCGGGATGGTCATCGCCCATGGCATGGCGCAGGCAGGATGGGTGGGTGATCCAGGCGACAGGGCGAAATGGATGCACTGGATCTCCTGCAAATGGGTTACTAAGTGAACATGGCGGCGTTGCCGCCGATAAACGAGAGGCCTCTTGGCCCGGCAACACAGCGGCAAACCGACGTTGCCATTGTGCTCCAAGAGCGGACCCCATCAGTTTCTGACAGATGTAGGCGGGCCGCAAATGCTGGACATCTGCCAGAACGCAAGCCGCGGCAGGGTATGCAATCGATCAGAGGTTCCCTAGGGAAGGGACTGAAGAAACGTGCCCAGGTCTTCCATCTCGTTGGGCTTGAGATCCTTGACAATGCCATGCATGACCGGCGACTTGCGTAGTTGCCCCTGGATCACCTGGAGCTGCCTGAATACGTATTGCGCGCGTTGCCCGGCCAGGCGTGGAAAGACCCAGTGACCTTCTGCATTTGAGCCATGACAGTTTGAGCAGGCCATGATTCCGCGCTCCGGGATGCCTTTTTCGTACAAGGCCTTGCCACGGGCAATTTCTTGGACGGTGCCTGGTTGGCCGGCGACGGTTGGCTGGTTCGCGTAGTAGTTGGCGAGGGCATCGATCATCGAGTCGCTCACCAGCGTCGCCATCGTCCACATATAGTTATGGGCTTCCGGGTCGGAGCGGGTCCGGTCCTTGAACGCGTGTAACTGGGCCGCCAGGTACAGCTGATGCTGGCCGGCCAGAACGGGAAATATCGGCGATGTGCTCGCGCCGCCGGGGCCATGGCAGTTGGAGCATACCTGCGCGGCAATTTTCGCGGCGTCGTCCGGCTTGGCCGAATCGGAATCCTCGGCAAAGCTGCGCGCGGTCAATGCGATGCCCGCGGCGCCCAGCAACATAAGCAGTAGACGTCGGATGAATGGCTTTTGAATCGATGGTAGTTTGTCACGCATGTGAATGGTCCAGTTGGTCAGCCAAAACGACAGAATCGCAGCAATCGATTCCAAGCACAGATTCGAGGAGCCCGGCGTCTTTCCCGGCGCGTCGCCTATTGCCTGCATTGGCGGACCGGCATGTTCCGGACAGTACTTCCCATTCGGTGAAGAACAGGCTTGGCCGGCGCCTTGCCGTGGCTCTTCGATGTCGGAACACCCGAAAAGTCGGTCCAGCATCGGGCTTGGTAGTCATAGAGCTTGCAGCGGCGTGCAGTGTCGAAATACCACCGCCAGGAAAAGCGCTGCACCACGATGTGTTCTGGAATCTTGACTTCCAGGATCGCTTGCGCCTGCTTCAGGCGGTAGAGCGGAATTCCCATGTCCACGTGGTGAGCCGTGTGCTGCATGATGTGATGCAGCATTGCATCCATGTCGATGGCGCCGACCGGATCGAAATGCAGATGGACAGTCGTGGAGACGAAAGGCTGGGCGGCGGACCAGCCGGCCTTGTCCTCGTACCAGGCGACGCGCGGATGGGTGTGATGCACATACACCACAAACCCGATCAGGCCGTTCCAGACCAGGAACGGAACGGCGAATCCGGCTGTTACAATCAACAGGGCGGACTGACCGGTGGCGATCGCGGCGGAGACGAGAGTAGCGATCCAGATTAGTGCGGCAAAGCTCACCAGCAGGCTGTCCCAGACGAATTCGCGCCGGCGTGTCGGCATGTAGCACTTGCTGGGAAAGTACATGCGCAGCCACCACATGTCGATCAGGTAATACAGCCATGGCGCCCAGCCGCTGCGATAAATCCGTTCCAGCGCGCGGCGCCACGGCGGCAAGGCGCGAAACTCCTCCAGTGTGTGCGGCCGCCATACCATATCGACGTCTTTCAGGTTGGTGTAGCCGTGATGCACGATGTTGTGCCCCACATCCCAAAGGCTGTAAGGCGTCAGCGAGGGCAGAAAAGCCAGCCGGCCAAGCCAGGCATTGAGGCGGCGATGTGAGGTGTAGCTCTGGTGGCAGGCATCGTGGCCGAGAATGAACAGGCGGGCGATCAGCAGGCCGGCGGCCATGCCGCAGAGCAGTTTCAACGGCGGGTTGCGAAGCCAAACCGTGGCTGCGATGGCCAAGGCAAACAGAACCAGGTCGAGCCCGAGCAGGCGCAGGGCCAGTCCGGTGTTACGGCTCGATACCGGCTTCATCCAACTGCGGATGACTTTTCGATGCGGCAAGGGAGACGCTGGTATCAAGACAAAGGAGTCGATCACGATCTAGGCACCTTGGGACCCGGGATGTCGCCGATCAATACGCGTCTAGCGGCGGTTGTGTAGAGGATGAATGTTGGGATGTGGCACTGTTCCGGGCATTGACGTGGATCAATGCGGAACGGACGGTGCCAGTCTGCCTACTGGAGGGTTAACTGTGTCGTTCGCGGTACACGGTGTGCCGCACTCGAGACATCCGGCTGCGGCGGTGCGAGCCTGCAAGTGTGGGCCATACGCCGGTTTGCCTGCGTTTGGCTGCGCATCCCGGTGTATCGAGGTGCTTGGATTGGTTCTTGCAAGCGGGCGCGACTTGTGGTGGTCAAAGCTCTGATCCGCCATGGCGGTTCCGTTCGTTTGAATCACTCATAACTAACAAGAGGAGATATGGAAAAGGCGCAAGCCATCGTATGCCAGGTGCTGTGCCTGAGCGGAATGTCGGGCCTCTCTTGCAGTGCGCTGTCCGACGCCACGAACAGCGCGATGGCAGTGACCGAATTGCAGCTTGTAACGGTCGTCGCGAATACGCCCATGCCCGGCAGCGGCGTAGACATCGACAAGGTGCCGAACAATGTGCAGACTCTTTCGGCTCAGGACCTGAGCCGCGACGGTCAGTCCGACCTGCTGCCCACGGCCGCCGCACTGCGCATGACCAGTGTCAATCTCAACGATGAGCAGGGGAGCCAGTATCAGCCCGATCTGGTGTATCGCGGATTCGAGGCTTCTCCGATTTCCGGCATCGCGGAGGGACTCGCGGTCTACCAGAACGGTGTGCGCATCAACGAAGCCTTCGGCGATGGCGTCAACTGGGATCTGGTGCCGCAGTTCGCGGTCAACCGGCTGACGGTGCAGGGCAACAACCCGGTTTTCGGTCTAAATGCCCTGGGCGGCGCGGTGACCGTTGATATGAAGAATGGCTTCAACGCCCGCGGCACCGAACTGCAATTGTCCGGCGGCTCATTCGGCAACGTCACCGGCCATGGCGAGTATGGCGCGCGAACGGGCAACTTCGGCGTTTACGCAGCGGTTGGGGGGCTCAAGGACAATGGCTTTCGTTATCAGTCGCCCACGGATCTGCACCAAGTCTACGCCGATATCGGTTATGAGAATGAGCTTGCATCTCTGCACCTGTCGGCCACAGTTGCCGACAATTACATCGGCGCGACCGGGCCAACACCAGTCCAGATGCTGCGGCAGAATCCAAAATCGATCTTTACCTCTCCGCAGTCGATTCATAACGCGATGGAACTGGTGCAGCTCTCGGGCAGCTACCAGTTGACGCCGCTGCAGCAGCTCAGTTCCGACGTCCATATCCGGCATTTCCAGCAAAGCCTGGTCGATGGCAATACCACCGACGTGTTGGCCTGCAGCAACAACGCAGCGTATTTCTGCCTGGAAGGTGCCAACAACTATCCCGGGGATGCCCTGTTCGATTCCGCTGGCAACCAGGTGCCGACCAGCGCCTTGCCGGCTGGTGCCACGCCGGGCGAGGTGGACTACACCCATACCGATTCCGTCAGCGTCGGCGGGACGCTGCAATGGTCGCAGACGTCGCCGTTTGTGGGCCGCGCCAACAGCCTGGTAATCGGCGCCTCGCTGGATCATGGCAGCACTGGCTACAACGCCGACGGCCAACTCGGCACGCTGCAGACGACGCTCGAGGTGGATAATTCCGGCATTGTGATTGACCAAGCCAGTAGCGTCACCGCACAGCCGCCGTTCGAGGAGCCGGTCGCCCTGCGGGCGATCAACGAATATTACGGCGTCTATTTCACCGACACCTTCGATCTCACGCCGGCCTTGGCCTGGTCAGTTAGCGGCCGCTACAACCGGGCACAGATCAGCCTCCGCGATCAAATCGGGGCCAGCCTCGACGGCAGCCACAGCTTCAACCGATTCAACCCAGGAACCGGCCTGAGCTACCGCATCAGTGGCGCGGTCACGGCCTATGCCGGCTACTCCGAAGCCAACCGTGCCCCCACGGCCGGTGAATTGAGTTGCGCCAATCCGCAATCGCCCTGTCTGCTCGATGCCTTCCTGGTCTCCGATCCGGACCTGAAGCAGGTGGTGTCCCGCACCTACGAAACGGGGTTGCGTGGGCACTTCGCCGTTCCCGCTGTGCCGGGACGCTTCACCTGGAACCTCAGCCTGTACCGCACCGACAACCGCCACGACATCATCCTGCTGGCCACCGACATCAATGGCTTCGGCTACTACAGCAATGCGGGCGGTACGCGCCGCCAAGGAGTCGAAGCGAGCCTGGCCTACCACTCGCGCAAATGGGACCTCAGTGCCAATTACAGCATGGTCGACGCCACTTTTCGCGAAGCCCTGACACTGGCATCGAACAGCCCCGCGGCCAACGCGGACGGCGATATTATGGTGCGGTCCGGCGATCAAATCCCGCTGACGCCCGAACACCGCATCACTCTGCAGGCGGAGTACTCGGCGACTGACCGTTGGAAGCTCGGCAGCGATCTGCGTTACGTTTCGAGCCAATTCCTGAGCGGCGACGAGTCGAACCAGGAGCCAAAAGTGTCCGGGTATGCGGTGGTCGATCTGCACAGCTCGTACAAGCTGGCCAAATCGGTCGAGATTTTCGCCCAGATCGACAACCTCTTGGACCGCACTTATTTCACGTTCGGCACCTTCGCGCAGCTCGATGGCCTGCCTCCCAATGTCAATCTTAGCGATCCGCGCACCTTCAGTCCCTCGCCTGGGCGGATGCTTTTTGGGGGCGTGCACTTGAGCTTCTGAGGTGAAACTCTACCAGGCTCGTCTGCTGCCTGGCGCATTTCATCAGTTCGCCGGAATGGGCCATTGAGAGGCTGATCCGTCAGGCAAGCGGCATAGAACAAGAGTATTAAAGCTCTGCGATTGGATGCGCCGGGAGAGCGGACATTTGCTCGAAGAATGTTTAAAAAAAGGCCCGCCGCGGGAGTGGAGGGTTCCCGGAGCGGGCACGAGACGGCCAGGCAGAACGCTTTAGTTTGCTGGCTGTTCGCGATAGATCAGCTTCACCTTGGACTTGCCGGCGCTGTCAAAGGTCATTGGAGTGCTGCCCGCCGGATAGCCGTTCTGCTGCAAGAGGAAGGACATGATGTTCACGTAGTCTTCCTGCGGCAGGGTGCCTGGAGCCGGAGCCGGCATGTTCTGCGATACGATCTTGAACACATCGCTGACGCTGAAATGTGCCGCGGGTGTGGCGAACGTCAAGCCCTTCAGCGCGGGTCCGGCGCGCCCTTCAAGCTTTGGTCCGTGGCAAACGGCGCAATTGGTCTGAAAAACTGCCTGCCCTGCGGTGGCCTGATCCGCGGTATACAAGGCCGGGGGCAGCTTGGATGGCGGCTCTTTCTTGTTGGCGACCGCAACCAGGTGCGCTCCCGGCCACGCGGTCATGGCCAGCCGTGCCGTCCGGATGGTGGCCGCGGTCGAAACCGGTGCGGTATCCACCGGATCTGCATAGGGCTGCAATAGCGGTTTCAGCGCTCCGGTGTCCCGGAGCTGCGCGATCGCCTGTTCAAATTGTGTTGCCACCGCCTGGGCGGATTCGGCATAGAGCGCGACCAAGTACCATGCGGCGTGCGGCTGGTCAAGCGGGTTGACGTTCAATGTGCCCTTGCTCATTCGTTGTACCTGCTGGGCGACGAATGGCCGCCACAGCATGGCCGCCATTACCTGGCCCTGTTCGAGAGCCCGCAGCGAAGCGCCATCGGAGGTGAAGACCTGCGGTGACACCTCAAGGTGGTTGGCGAAGTAGAGATTGGGCGCCGTCATGTAAGTCAGCGCAACCACGCTGCCCTTCGGCAACGTCTCCAATGTGACTGGCGCGTGCTTGCGGGTTACCAGCACGAAGCCGGTACGGGCGTAGGGTTGGGTGGCCTTCAGGCCGTCAGGCAGGTAGCGCTTCAGGACATCGACGGGAAAACCCAGGATCAGATCGCAGTCGCCACTGCCGGCGAGCTTGCGGAAACCTCGCGGCTTGAGTCCGTCGTCGTCGTCGCCCAGGCCGTCGAACCAGGTGATACGCGTGGTTTCGCCCAGCTGGCGGCCGACGGCCCTGGCCACGCTTGCATCCATCCTGGCCGCCGGGTTGCTCTTGTCGACACAGACCTTGAGTTCCGCGGCCTCCGCGCCGCGGTGCAAAAGCACCGCGGCGAAGAGGGCCGTCGAAACCAGTCGCAGTGCCTTGCGGTGGGTTCGCGTTGCCATGACAGTCTACTGGACCGCGAAGACGTACAGGTGGCCGCCGACGGGAATGTTCTTCACGTCATCCACCATTTCGCCGCCCCAGATCGGGATCGCACCGCCCCAGCCGGCATACACGGCGACATACTGCTTGCCGTCCACCCGATAGGTGGTCGGCACACCGATGATGCCGGAGGTGAGCTGGTCGCTCTGCCACAGCACCTTGCCGGTCTTGGCATCGAAAGCCATGAACTTGCCTTCGGAAGAACCTGTGAACACCAGGCCGCCGGCGGTGGCCAGCATGCCATCGCTCCAGGGCATCGCGCTCTCGTAGTTCCAGACCTGCTTGCCGGTGTTCAGGTCGATGGCCTGCACTGCGCCCCAGTTCTTGTCGTCCGGGTCATGCATGACCTTGAACGACTCGCCCAGGAACGGCAGACCGGCCTTGTAGCTCACCGCCCCGCCCTTGATGGTCATGCAGGTGTGGATGGTCGGCACATAGGCCATCTGCGTCTGCGGGCTGACCGCAATCGGCCACCAGTTTTTGCCGCCTAGGAAGCTCGGGCAGGTGAACACTTCCTTGTCCACGGTCGGGCGCATCGACTCGTCGGTATACGGCTTGCCGTCCTTCATTCCGGCCACGGAAGTGGCGTGGGCGAACTTCTCGGCGTAGATCAGCTTGCCGTTGGTCCGGTCGATGGCATAGAACCAGCCGTTACGGCTGGCCGAGACGATCGCCTTGTAGGCCTTGCCCTGGTAGGTCAGGTCGGTGGCCACTGTTTCATTGGTGCCGTCGTAGTCCCAGGTATCGTGCGGCGTGTATTGGAAGTGCCATTTGATCTTGCCGGTCGCCGGATTCATGGCAATGACCGAGTCGGTGTACAGGTTATCGCCCGGACGCAGAGTGGCCAGCCACGGGCCCGGATTGCCGACGCCCCACAGCAGCGTGTCGGTTTCCGGATCGTAGGTACCGGTGAGCCAGGCGGCGCCGCCGCCCGTCTCATAAGCGCCCTTGGGCCAGGTGTCGCCGCCCGGTTCGGTGGGCGAGGGGACCGTAAAGGTCTTCCAGGCCAGCTTGCCGGTGTCCGCGTCCATGGCTTCGACAAAGCCGCGCGCGCCGTATTCGCCGCCGGATACGCCGACGACCACTTTGCCCTTTACGATCAGCGGTGCCACCGTCAGTGCATAGCCGACATCCGGGGCCTTGAGCTTTTCCTTCCACTTGATCTTGCCGTTGGCGGCATCGAAGGCGATGACGTAGTTGTCCAACGTCGCCATGTAGACATTGTCCTTGTACAGGGCGACACCGCGATTGACCACATCGCAGCAGACGGTTTTCAGGCCGACCTTGGACAGGTCGTGTTCGTACTTCCACAGTTCCTTGCCGGTGGTCGCGTCGAGTGCGATCAGATGGTTCTTCGGCGTGGTGATGAACATGTAATTGCCGTTGACGATCGGCGGTGCCTCGTGACCTGGGTCGAGCCCTGTTTTGTAGTCGAATGCAACTTTTAGGCTGGTGACATTGGTGGCGTTGATTTCTGTGAACGGCGCATAGCCGTCGCTGGAGTAGTCACGGCGATACATCAGCCAGCCGTTGTCGCCCGCGGCGGCTGCAAGCCTGGCTTCGGTAACCGACGGATAATCCGCGGCTTGGGCCAGCGTCGATACGCCGGGTAAGAGAACCGCCGCGAACGCGGTTCCGCATAGCAGCAGCCGGCTCTTGGCCCGGCCGTGCATGGAACCAGACTTGAATACACTCATTTTCTTCTCCTCCACTGTGAAGAGCCCATATGGGCAAGAACGAATCTCGTCGCGGGATCGGCGTCCAGATCAATTGCCGCCACCCCACGGGCGCGCTGAAATGCAACAACAGTGCCAGCGGCAAAAGGCCTCGTCTGTAGTCTCGCGTGCCTGTGCTGGCTGGACGGAATCGCCAAGCGGTGGAGCGCCGCTGCCCACTCGAATGGACAGGCTGTACTACATGCGTGACAGCTTGTCCCAGGCTTGCAACCGCCACTGATCTATCGAGCCGCCAAACCGCAGGTATGACCTTTGCAACGATAGGTCAATGAACGCATGCATTGGCTTGGTCCTGCTCATTACCTCACTGCGCCTTTATCTGTATTGGCGTCAGTGTCGGTTTCTGCTCGCCGACGGCAAAGGGAGTCCGTACGCGGTTGCGATTGTGCGAATGTGCATGGCAGGCACGGCGTTGGAGTCGGTCGCGGCCTGCAGCGTGCTCAAAGGGATCGAGGTGGCGGGGTCCTGGCATGCCAGTGGTGGTTGTCTAGCCCTAGCGGCCCTGGTCGTGCTGCAGTGCCTGATCGAGTTAGCACTTTCCGCTCTCAAGATCTTTGTTGTGGACAGCCGCTTCGGATTCAACCGCTTGACCGCGGCCTGCTTTCTGATTGAAACAGCCCAAGCGCTGCTGACGCGCGCATTCATCGGTGCCGCGCTGGCGATCCTCGCGCTCGTCTTGCTGCGCCTGCTTGGTTCCTGGTGGTGGTTGCCCTTCACAATCGTGATTGCATTGTTCGCTCGCACCGCCGGTGCCTGGTTCAGCGGCCATGTTGCATCGAGGCCGCAGCACCGCTCTCCACTGAGCGGTGGAATGCTCGCGGAGCGCCTGAAAGCGTGCGCCGCGCGCTGCGGATTTGACCAGGCCGAACTGGTCATGGCTCTTGGTTCGTTACGCTCGACGCAGGCCAATGCGCACATCGAGCAGCGTGGAAAGTCCTGCCGTGTGGTGTTGCTGGACACGCTGGCCGAGGGACTCAGACCGGTCGAAATCGAAGCAGTGGTTGCGCACGAATTGGGGCATTTGTTTGCCGGTCATTTAGAGCGGCGCGACAGGCTGCTGTTTGCGATCTGGCTGGCGGTTGCCGCTGCCGCCTCCGGCATTGCCGGCACCGTTTTCCCCATTCCGGAGTGGCGGCAGGTTGCCGTGGCCCTCGTCCTGGCACCGCCGCTGCGCTTCCTGTTGCAGCCTCTGCTGAATGCAAGCCTGCGCGGCTGGGAATTCGAAGCCGATGCCTTTGCCACGAGACATGTTCCGCCCGCAGCGCTTGCCGATGCCCTGACGGCGCTGTTCTCGATCAATGCAGCGGCTGCGGTCTCCGATGCCTGGTACGCGGTGTTTCACGCATCGCATCCACCGCTGGCGCAGCGGCTGGAACGACTGTCCGAGGCCTGACGCAGCGGCGTATCGGTCCCGCTACAGAGTGTCACTGCCAGATGGTGGCAGTTTCGCCGTGATTTGGCGTCTGCTCGGGTCTTGCGCCTTTTGGCACCGCACTTGCTATGGGATGGCGCCATATTCAGGCACAGAATTCGCGCGAGGAGACCATGAAAGAAAATCTTGAATCGGTGATGCATGAGCAGCGCAGCTTTGTCCCGCCCCAGGAGTTCCGCGATGCGGCGACCCTGACGGCGGACAAACTGCAAGCCATGCAATGTGCGGCAACTGATGACCTGGCCGCTTTCTGGGCGGATCTTGCGCGCAAGAATCTTGAATGGAAACAGCCATTCATACAAGCCCTGGACGATTCAAATCCACCCTTTTTCAAGTGGTTTGCGGATGGCCGGCTGAACGCCTGTTACAACGCCCTGGATCGACATCTGGAGGGCAACGGCGGCAAGACTGCGCTGATCTTCGAGACCGATGAGGGGGAAATACTGTATTTCAGCTTCCGTGCGCTGCACGGCGAGGTCTGCCGCTTGGCCAACGCGCTGAAGGCCCTGGAGGTGCGCAAAGGCGATCGCGTGGTGATTTATCTGCCGATGGGGCCGCAGGCGCTGATCAGCATGCTTGCCTGTGCCCGCATCGGCGCAATTCATTCCGTGGTATTTGGCGGCTTTTCGGCCGACTCGCTGAAGGATCGCATCCGCGACGCCGGTGCCAGGCTGGTGATCACGGCCGACGCCGCTCCGCGTGGCGGGCGCGTCACGATGCTCAAGGAGACAGTGGATCTGGCGCTTGCCGCCGGCTGCGAGTCGGTGAAGAAGGTAATTGTCTACCGCCGTACCGGAGTCAAGACGGAGTGGATTGAAGGGCGCGATATCACCTGGGACGATTCCCTCAATGGTCAGTCATCTGACTGTGAGCCGGAGTGGGTGGAGTCCGAGCATCCCCTGTTCCTGCTGTACACCTCCGGGTCCACCGGCAAACCCAAGGGCGTGCAGCACTCGACAGCCGGTTATCTGCTGGGCGCCATGACCAGCATGCAATGGGTGTTCGATCTCAAGCCCAACGACATCTTCTGGTGCACCGCGGACGTGGGCTGGATCACCGGGCATAGCTACGTATGCTATGGCCCCCTGCTGAACGGACTGACGCAGGTGCTGTTCGAGGGCGTTCCGACGTATCCGGATGCCCATCGCTTCTGGCGGATGATCGAAGAGCATCGCGTAAGCATCTTCTATACGGCGCCGACAGCGATCCGTGCCCTGATGCGCCTGGGCGACGCGCTGCCGCGCAAGCATGATCTGAGCAGCCTGCGCCTGCTCGGCACGGTGGGAGAGCCCATCAACCCGGAGGCCTGGACCTGGTACCACCGCGTCATCGGCGGCAGCCGCTGCCCGATCGTCGACACCTGGTGGCAGACCGAAACCGGTGCGGCGATGATTGCGCCGATTCCCGGCGTCGTCGCCACCAAGCCGGGCTCATGCACCTTTCCCCTGCCGGGCATTGCGGTCGATATCATCGATGAGCAAGGCGAGCCGGTGACCTCGCCCAACCAGGGCGGATTCCTGGTCGTTACCAAGCCCTGGCCGGCGATGGTCCGTACCATCTGGGGTGACGATGCGCGTTTTCGGAAAACCTATTTCGGGCAGTTCGGCGACCGTGTTTATGTGACCGGCGACGGCGCGCATCGCGACGAGGACGGCTACGTCTGGATACTGGGCCGCATCGACGATGTCCTCAATGTTTCCGGGCACCGCCTGGGCACCGCGGAAATCGAGAGCGCGCTGGCGGCCCATCCGCGTGTGGCCGAGGCGGGCGTGGTGGGGCGGCCGCACGAGATCAAGGGTGAGGCCGTGCTGGCCTTCGTGGTGGTCAAGGGCGACCGCAACCAGGCGATCCGCGACGGGCTGGCCGCGGAACTGCGCGAATGGGTCGGAACCCAGATCGGTGCGATCGCCAAGCCGGACGAGATCCGCCTGGTCGACGGGCTGCCGAAAACCCGCTCCGGCAAAATCATGCGCCGCCTGCTGCGCACCATCGGCCGCGGCGAGGCGATCACGCAGGATACTTCCACGCTTGAAAACGCGGCCATCCTCGGCCAGCTCACCGCGCCGGCGGCTCCAGGCTCCGCGCCTTAAAACTTGCGGCCGCCGATTCCACGGAAGGAGTCGGCGGCCGCGCTGGCC
>CAJCJI010000312.1 GCA_903970595.1 Verrucomicrobiota bacterium | reverse complement strand
CCCGGCGCGGCCGGATACTGCATTTTCAGGAGATCAGAAGCAGAAGTCCGAATCCTGCGTGTCGCTGCCGTTGACGCCTTCCAGGCCGGTCGGGGTCAGCGCGTTGAGGATCGGGTACTGCAGGATGCGGTTGTTGTCGGTGTCGGTGACGTACAGCACACCCTGCCCTGCATTCAGCGACTGGTTGGCATACACCCCAAGCGGATCATTCATTGTTCCAGCCGTGACACCATTGGTGGTGGGATTATTGCGCTGGTCGCCCGGGACGCTGTTCTGATCCGGATCGTTATCCGTGATGTGCGTGAAATCAGCCTGGCCGAAAACAGCTTGCGCTGCCGGGCCGAGCGTCAGGTTCACGTGATAGTCCGTATATTCGAGTACACGGTTGTTACCGGAGTCGGCTACGAACACATTGGTGCCGTCGGAGGTCACGCCGAACGGGGAATGCAAACCCTGGGTGCCGGAAGCGCCGTTGAGCGAGGTTGAACCGAACTGCGATTGACCGATGATGCCCTCCGGGAGTGCGTTGATGCTGGTGGGGATTTCGGGCCAGGCGAGAACGCGGTGGTTGCCCGTGTCCGAAACCAGCATGACGATGCCGTCGGTCCAGACGTCGCTGGGGCTATTCATTTCCAGGGCGTAGGTGCTGCCGCTATAGGTGTCGATGCCCGGCGAATTGCAGGTAAACGAATACGAGGCAATGAGTTCCTGACCCGCCAGCGTGGAACTGGTTGCGGCAGGGTTGCTGGCAATCAGCGAAAGCGCCTCAGGGCAAGTGGGGTTCTGCCCCAATACGTAGTTCGCCGTGGCGCCATTGGTCGTCGGCACCGGGTTCCAGATCATGACGCGGTTGTTCTGCTTGTCCACCACCACTAGGTTGCCGTTGGCGACATAGGCCGCGGTGGGCAGGTTGAGATTGCATTGCGACGGGTTACCCGTTGTGTTGTTCACCGCCGGCGGCGGGGTGTAAGTGGCAGTCGATGCAAAATTGGCACAAGTCAGCGCATTCGAGCCATTGGAGCCCACAGCGGAATTGGTGCCGTTATTCGCCGCATTTGAAACGAAGTCCGGCTGGCCGACGACGACGTCGGGCGGTACGTTGCCGGTGGGCAAGGAGTTCCAGATCAGCACGCGGTTGTTGACGCTGTCGGCGACCACCAGGTATTGGCCGCTAGGATCCACTGACACATTTTCCGGCGCGCGGAACTGGATCAGGCCAGCAGCGCTATTGAATGCGCCTGGCGTGGTGTCCTTGAAATCCGTGCTGTCGGTACCCTGGCCGATTTCGAACGTCGCCGCCGGGTCTACCAGTGCGATCGGCACACTGGCGAATCCCAAGATGCGGTTATTACTGGTGTCCGCCACGTACGACAGATTGTTGTTATTGGAGGTGATCGAAGTCACGTCGCCGCCCAGGCTTGCGGCGCCGACCCCACCCGCATTCGCGTTGTTGGTGATAAAGCTGGTCTGCCCGAGCACACCCGTGGCCTGCGCCAAGTAGTGGCAGTTATCGGTGCTGCTGCCGTGGCAGGCGGTAAATCCCGCGACGACCGCGGCGGCCATGGCAAAACCGAGGGCTGCCTGGCGGCTCAACTGACGGGCGCCGAGGAGCCTGCCGGTGGACTCTTTCATTACTTCAACCCCTTAGATCAATGTGTGCAGTGTGGTTGTCAAAAATAAAGCGCCGTCAGCCCGGCGCATGGCCGGTTGACCGCAAGCGGAGGAATTCGTTCAGTTCCGGTACGGCGGCCCAAGCAAAAATCGAAATATTTAGTATTCATCTGCATCGACAGCTATCTGTCGGCCGCCGGCTGTCGACTCAAAGTCCAGCTGCCGATCATACATGACAGCGGGCCGGGACTGTAGTACCGGGGGGCGATGTTAACATTCGTTGCGGCGGGGCGCTGCCGGGAGGGGAGAGGCGGGAGGCGTTGACAGCAAAAGGGCCCTGGGCCCCGGCTGTTGCGCCTCCCGCCTCCCCCCTCTCGCCTCCCTCCTCCCCTACTTGGTCTGGAACACGGTGGCCCCGTCCCAATCGGCCGGGGGCGGCTGCAGGCGCATGGCGGCGATGCGCTCCAGGTACAGCTCGTACTGGGGATGCGGGCGGCCGGAGCGGGACAGGCCGAAGAATTCGCGTTCGGCCTCGTCCCAGCGCTGGGCGCGGTAGGCGCGCAGGGCCTGGCGCAGGCGGGTGAGGTCCTGGCGCAGGCCGGGGTCGACGGCGTCCTTGGGGCCCAGGGGTTCGTAGATGGTCACGGGCTCGTTCTTACCCTTGACCTTGACCAGATCCAGTTCGCGGAAGGCCCAGTCCGGCGCGCCGGCGCGGGTGGACTCGCTGCAGATCACGCCCACGCCATATTCCTTGGTCTTGCTTTCCAGGCGTGAACCCAGGTTCACCGCGTCCCCCAGCACGGTATAGGCGAGGCGGAACTCCGAGCCCATGTTGCCCACCATCATCGGGCCGGAATTGAGGCCGACGCCGATCTGCAGGCGCGGCCAGCCGCGCGCGTCGAACGCGGCGTCGAGCTTGCGCAGGGCCTGCGGAAACTCCATCGCCGCCTCCAGCGCATGGAAGGCGTGGGCGGAATCCTCCAGCGGCGCGCCCCAGAAGGCCATTACGGCATCGCCCATGTACTTGTCGATGGTGCCGCGGTGGCGGAACACCACCTCGGTGAGCACGCCGAGGAATTCGTTCATCAGGTGGGTCAGTTCCTGCGGCTTGTCGCGGAACTGCTCGGAGATGGTGGTGAAGCCGCGGATGTCGGAGAACAGCACGGTCATCTCGCGGCTTTCGCCGGACATGGAGATCTCCTTGCCGCTGGCGGCCATCTCGTCCACCAGCTGCGGCGGGATGTACTGGCCGAACTGGCGGCTCAGAGTGCGGACCCGGCGCGACTCGCCGAAGTAGCTGTAGAGCATCTGCGCCAGGAACAGGGCCAGCGTGAACACCACCGGGTCGCCCAGCGGGGTGATGAAGTTGGCGCCGCTCCACAAGCCGAAGCCAAGCGCGAACAGCGCGGCGATGATGCCCAGTACCAGCAGCGGTCCCTGCAGCGGCGACAGGCGGGGATAGACCAGGGACATCAGCGCGGCGATCAACAGCAGCAGGAGGCACTCGATGCCGCTGTAGTACGGCGCCTTCTGCCGGATGCGGTGGTCGAGGATGCCGGAGATGATGTTGGCGTGGATCTCGACACCGGGGAACACGTTGGACAAGGGCGTGCTGCGCCAGTCGCTCAGGGCGGCCGCGGTGGTGCCGACCAGCACCACAGCGCCGTCGAGTACTTGCGGGTCCGCGGTGCCGTGCAGTACGTCGGCAGCGGAGACATAGGGAAAGCTGCCCTGAGGACCCCGGTAAGGCACATAGATGGCCGCCTTGCCGTCCACCGGCGCCTGCGCCCGGCCGATGCGCACCTGCTCCAGATTCAGCGAGGTCTTCACGTCCGGCGGCTCGAACTCCAGCGAGACCGGCGCGTTGCCCAGGGCCGCCTGGGTCACGGCCAGGGCCAGCGAGGGATAGACCTGGCCCTGGTACTCCTGCAGCAACGGTACATGGCGGAACAAGCCATCCTCGTCGCCGCCCGGGTTGTCGAAGAAGCCGCAATAGGGCGTGGCCGCCTGCAGCGGGGCGACGTTGCCGCCGTAGCCCTCGTTCGGCGTGAAGTCCACTTCGAGCAGGCGCCGCGCCGCAGCGTCCAGCACCGGGGCACAGATGGCGCCGGTGGCTGCCTCTTCGCCGGCCGGGACATGCTGCTTGAAGAACAGGCCCAGCACCACCGGCTTGCCGGCGATGGCGGCGGCGAAGGCGCGGTCGCCGTCGAGTTGCTCCAGCAGGGCCGGGACACGCTGTGCAAAGCCGGGTAGATCGGCCAGCTGGCCCTGTGCCAGGCTTTGCAGCACCTTCATGCCGGAAACCGGGTCCGGGTCCTGGAAGTCGATGTCGAAGCCCAGCACACGGATGTGGTAGCGCTCGAACAGCTGCCGCACCAGATCGGCGAACCTGGCGCGCGGCCAGGGCCAGCCTTCGGCGGCCAGGCTTTTCTCGTCCATGTCGACGATGACGATGCGCTTGTCGACGGTTCTGGGCAGGGTCAGCAGCAGGCGGGCGTCGTAGCTGAAAGCTTCCATCTGGTCGAGCAGGGTATGGCCGTACCAGCCGGCGGCTTGCCCCAGGAACAGAACCAAAACAATGAAGCTAATAACCAGACGCACGATGAATCGTTGCATCATCCCCTCCCAGCACCGCAAACGGCCATTTTTCGAGCCCGTCAGCCAGGCTCACCCCCAAAGGGGCCGTCGCCGGAACCCCCGGTATGAATAAAATCTTACTTAAGGCTGCGGGAGGTATCCGCGCCCAGCAAAGCCCCGTTATGATGCCATTATGAGCGCTCTATCCCTGCGGGACTGGTCCAGCCTGCCCAGAAATCTGGCGCCGCTTTACGAGCGGCATGCGCGCTGGCTGCCCGCGGCCGTCAATCTGCTGCTGGTGGTGATTATCGCGCGACTGCTGGCGCAGCTGCTGTGGGCGCTGATTCCCACCCCGGCGGCGGCGGTGTGGCAGCCGGCACCGGTGGCGGCGAAGGCGCCCAATCCCGCCAACCAGCTTGACGTCAACCGCATCGCCGCGGCGCACCTGTTCGGCCAGTTCCAGGCACCGCTGGTCGCGGACGTGACCAAGATCACCACCGAGACCCAGCTGCCCCTGACCCTGCTCGGCATCCTGGCCAACACCAGGAACAAGGCCAATTCGCGCGCCCTGATCGCCAGCGGCACCGACGAGAAGCCCTACTCGGTGAGCGACGCGGTGACCCCCGGTGTGACGCTCAAGGCGATTTTTCCCGACCACGTGGTGCTGTCGCGCAACGGCCAGCTGGAAACCCTGCGCCTGGACAAGGACCGGCCGATATCCGGCGAGGCGCCGCTGGCCGTGGCGGCAGCGGAGCCCGACTCCGGCGCCAGCCAGTCGCTGGCGCAGATCCGCCAGCAGATGCTGTCCAACCCGGCCAAGGCGCAGGATTACATCCGCGTGCAGCCGGCACCCGGCGCCGGCGGCAACGGTCAGATGGGCTACCGCATTTTCCCCGGCCGCGACCACGCCATTTTCAACGCCGCGGGCCTGCGTCCGGGCGATATCGTGACCTCGGTCAACGGCGTACAATTGGACGATCCGGCCAAGTCCATACAATTGCTCAGCGACCTCAGTCAGGCCAGTCAGGTCACGTTGACCGTACAGCGCGGCAACGAGACCCAAACTGTCAACGTCAACCTGAGTCCCTAGTCACCTCATCAAACCCCGTCAAGACCCTTTAGAGCCCTCGCATGACTCTGCGTTCCTTTGCGTTCCGTCCTAAACATGATGCGGCGGCCGTAGACTGCCGGCCATCGTCCCTCGCCCGCAACGCGGGAGAGGGGGGGACCGATCGCGGAGCGATTGGTGGGGTGAGGGAAAAGACCGCCGCTTTGCCCGGCATGTTCCGCCTCCGTCTGGCCCCACGGCGGTCTTTGATCGGCGGCTTGGTACTTGCGGCCTGCTGCGGACTGGCTGGCGCTGCGTTCGCCGAGAAAAACGGCGCCGAGGTGACGCTCAACCTCAAGGACGCCGACATCTCCACCCTGATCGCCACGGTCAGCGAGGTCACCGGCAAGAACTTCGTCATCGATCCTCGCGTCAAGGGCAAGGTGACGGTGATCTCGTCCAGCCCGATGGACGCAAACGCGGTCTACGCCACTTTCCTGTCCGTGCTGGAAGTGAACGGCTTCGCCGCCATTCCCAACGGCTCGTCGGTCAAGATCGTGCCTGAAGCGAACGCACGCACCGAAGGCGGCGGCTACGTCGACCGCAGCAGGGGCCTGGCCGGAGACGACATCGTCACCAAGGTGTTCGACATCCACAACGGCTCCGCCTCGCAGCTGGTGGCGATCCTGCGGCCGCTGGTGGCGCAGTCGGGACACCTGGCCGCCTATACCTCCAGCAACAGCCTGATCGTGTCGGACCGCGCCGCCAACGTCGAGCGCCTGCAGACGCTGATCGACGAGATCGACGTGAACGGCGACCGCGACGTGGAATTGGTCCACCTGGAAAACGCCTCCGCCGACGACGTGGTCAAGGTGCTGACCGCGCTGGCGCAGCAATCCAAGCAGACCGATCCGGGCGCCGTGCAGACCACGGTGATCTCCGATCCGCGCAGCAACAGCGTGCTGATCGGCGGCGACCATTCGGAGCGGCAGAAGCTGATCAGCCTGATCAAGCAGCTCGACTCGCCCAGCAACAACAAGGGCGACACCCAGGTGATCTACCTCAACTATGCCAGCGCGACCAACCTGGCGGCGATCCTGATGGGCAATTCCTCCTCGCAGACGAGCAAGTCGGGCGGCTCCCGGAACTCGATGTTCGGCAGCTCCTCGGGGGGATCATCGACCTCGGCCTTCGGCAGCAACAGCAGCAACAGCAGCAGCGCGTCTTCGATCCCGACTTCGAGCTCCAGTTCGCTGGGCGGCGCGGCCGGCGGCATGGGCAGCAACCCGGACCTGCGCGTGCTGGCCGACAAGGACACCAACTCCCTGATCATCACCGCGCCGCCGAAAGTCATGCAGCAGACAAAAAAGATCATCGACGGACTCGACATCCGCCGCTCGCAGGTGCTGGTCGAGGCGATCATCGCCGAAGTCAGCGCCGACAAGACCAGCCAGCTGGGCATCGACTGGATCGCCTACCAGCCCAATGCCATCGCCGCCGCCGGCATCCTCAATTCCAGCACCACAGCCGCCCTGTCCAGCCTCGGCAGCCTGGCTTCGGGCGTCGGCACCACTTCCACCACCGGCACCGCCATCGGCACCAGCCTCGGCTCCGACAGCGGCGCCCTGGTATCGGCCGCGGCCGGCCTGCTCGGCTCCGGCGGCACCGCCCTGGTCGGCGCGCAGGGCAAGAACGGCTCCATCTTCGGCGGCCTGATCAAGGCCCTGGCCAGCGATGCCGACACCAACATCCTCTCCACTCCCTCGATTACGACTCTGGACAACCAGGAGGCCAAGATCGAGGTCGGCCAGTCGGTGCCGGAACTGACCGGCTCCTTTGCCAACACCGGCACGGCCAGCAATGGCGCGGTGAACCCGTTCCAGACCATCGACCGCCAGGACATCGGCCTCAAGCTGGGCATCACGCCGACCATCGGCGAGGGCAACACGGTGCGCCTGGATATCGACTTCGAGGACTCCACCATCGCCAGCGGCACCGCCGGCACCGCCAGCCTGGTCACCAACAAGCGCACCATCTCCAATACGGTCAGCATCGAGCAGGGGCAGGTCCTGGTGATCGGCGGCCTGATCGACGACCAGGTCAACGACGCGGTGACCAGGATTCCGCTGCTCAGCAGCATTCCGCTGATCGGCAACCTGTTCCAGTCGCGCACCATCAGCCGCACCAAGCAGAACCTGATGATCTTCGTGCACCCGGTGATCCTGCGCGAGCGCAACGAGGGCGACTACTACACCAAGCGCAAGTACGAGGAGACGCGCCGCTCGCAGGTCGAGGCCTCCAACGGGCCGGTGCCGCTGATCGGCGGCCGCGCGCCGGTGCTCTACCATTACGAGGATTACCTGGAAAAGAACAACATGCCCCCCGCGCTGAGCACGCCGCCGCCCGCGATGGGGCAGCCCGGCCATGCACCGGACACTGCGCCCGGCGCCGCGCCGCCGCCCAAGCCCTCGGCGGCGCTGCCGCGGAATCCGGATCTGGCTCCCACCGCCGTGCCGTCCGTGACGGTGCCGGT
>CAJCJI010000311.1 GCA_903970595.1 Verrucomicrobiota bacterium | reverse complement strand
CGGCTGCCGCAATCATAGCGCTGTCCCTTGTAGGTAAGCGCATGAAAAGGCGTCCTGCCGATCATTCTGGCCATCGCGTCGGTGAGCTGGATTTCTCCGCCGGCGCCGCGCTGGGTGCGTTCCAGCAACTTGAAGATGCGCGGGGTCAGGATGTAGCGGCCGACCACCGCCAGGTTGCTCGGCGCGTCCGCCTGCTTGGGCTTCTCCACAATGCGGCGGATTTCTCCCAGGCCCGGTCCCACCGGCTGGGTCTCGACGATGCCGTAGCTGGAGACTTCCTCCGGCGCCACGCGCTCGGTGGCAATGACGCTGGTGCCGTATTCCTGGTACACGCGCTGCATCTGCGCCAGGCAGGGGCGCAGGCGGCCGTCGATCAGGTCGTCGGCCAGGATCACCGAGAAATCCTCGTCGCCCACTGCCGGCCAGGCGCACAGCACGGCGTGGCCCAGGCCCAGGGCTTCGGCCTGGCGGATGAAGATGCAGGTGATGCCGGGCGGCAGGATTTCCTGCACGGTTTCCAGCAGCTTGTTTTTGCCGCGGCTTGCCAGCTCGGCTTCCAGCTCGTAGGCCTTGTCGAAGTGATCCATGATGGAATTCTTCGAGCGGCCGGTGATGAAGATCAGCTCCTCGGCTCCCGCCGAAATCGCCTCCTGCACCGCGTACTGGATCAGGGGCTTGTCCACGATCGGCAGCATTTCCTTGGCGCTGGCCTTGGTGGCCGGCAGGAAGCGTGTGCCGAGTCCGGCGACGGGGAAGACGGCTTTTCTGATTCGCATGGGATTGTCCTGGAAAGAGCTGGGCGGAAGGTGTACGGGACGGCCGTGTCCGTTCAGCTCGTTAGAGACTCGAAGCGGCGGATAGTTTAGCGCAGCGTGCCGCTCAAATGGACCTTGTCGCTGCTGGCCGAGAGCAGGGCGAAATCGATGGCGCCGTCCTCGACGGCATAGCGCAGGGCCGCTCTTCCCGGCAGCAGCAGCGGCTGCCTGAACTGCACCGCGTAGGCCTTGGGCGCGGCCGGCAGCTTTTCGCCCAGCAGCGCCAGGCAGCGCGCGGCGGACCACAGGCCGTGGGCGATGGCGCGCGGAAAGCCGAACAGCCTGGCGGTGGCGGCGTAAAGGTGGATGGGATTGTAGTCCAGCGAAACGCCGGCATAGAGGCGCCCGGTATCTTCCGGCGCCGACAGCGACAGGTAGGAAGACAGGCGGGCATCGACCGCCGGCGGCTTGCCCTTGGACGATCCGGACGAGGCCTGCTTCGGGCCGCGATGCAGCACGGTCATGGTGGCGCGCCAGACCGGCTCGCTCTCCACCGGCGTGGCTTCCATGACCAGGTCGAACTCGAAACCGGCCTTGACCTGCCGGCCTTCGCCGACGCGGATCGCGAGGTCAAAGGTCTCGTCGAAGCGCAGCGGGCGCTGCTGCTCCACCGCGTTGCGCACGTGCACCAGGCCGAGCAGCGGCAGCGGGAAGCCCGGCCGGGTCATCAGCTTGAGGAACAGCGGCGTGGCCAGCACCTGGGGGTAGAGGATCGGCAGCTCGGGCGATTCCGGCAGGCCGCAGAGCTTGCTGTAGGCATTCAGGCGGGCGCGGTCCACGCGCAGGGCGCGCACCCGCAGCGTCCATTCCGGCAGGCTGGGAACACCCTGCGGCCGCCGCCCCACCGATAAACCCGCCTTGACGAAGGACGAGAAGGTCGGCGGCAGGGCCGGCAGATCGAAGACCTGTGCGTTGCTCATGGGAGGCTCTTGGTCCTGGGATATTGCGGTGAATGGCGAATTTTAAAGAGATTTCGTGACAAAGTGCCTTGCCCTGGCGAAGCCGGGACCCAGGTAGTAGGGTGGCCTGTGGCCGCCGTGGCCGTCTAGGCGCTGCCCCGCGGCGGCCACGGGCCGCCCTACGTTGAATCACGGCACCACCCGGTCGATCAGCAATTGCAGCGGCTGGCCGGCCTGGTCCCGATTCACATGCAACACGCCCTCCAGGTCGCCCGGCTGGGCCTGGGCGGTGCCGGCGCCGCTGAGGCGCGCGGTGACGACGTAATGCTCGAAGGCGGACAGCCGCAGAGACGGGGCCATGGCCATGCTGTCGTCCAGGCGGATGTCCGCCGGCAGGGTTTGGCCGGGCAGGCGCTGCACCGCCAGCGGCATGGGCGGGCCCTGCTCGGCCTTGGCGAAGACGAACAGCACCGCATCGGCCGGAATTTTGCCCGCCAGCTGGGGCGCCAGGCTGATGTGCAGCTTGAGCGCGGGGCCCGAGGCACCGGCCGCCGGGCCCGGGACCGCGGCGGGAGTGCCGGCCGCGGCCGTCACGCCGGTCTGGGCGTCCAGTTCCTGCAGGTGCGCCTGCAACACGGTGTGCATTTGGGGCGGCAGGTCGGGCTGCGCCAACAGCCGGGTCCAGTGCTGGCGCGCCGCCGCCATGTCGCCGGTCTGGGCCGCGGCCAGGCCGGCGTACCACAGGGCCTTGCTGTAGTCGGGGTCGATCGCCAGCGCGCGCGCGAACAGCTGCGCCGGGACCCCCTGCAGATCGCGGTCGCGGGCGAAGGCCAGCGCCTCGCCCTGCCCGGCCAGCCATTCCGGATTGGGCGGCGCGGCGCGCGTATTGGCTTCGCCGTAGGCCTTGGCGGCAAGATCGAAGCGTTGCATGGCGTAGTAGGAGCGGCCCAGCATGGCCCAACCGTTGGGGTCGTCGGGATGCTGCTGCATCTGGTCGGCCAGGCGCTGCACCATGGCGGCAACCTGCTGCGCCTGCGTCTCGCCCGCCGTGAGCTCCTGCTGTGCCCGCCAGCCGCCGGCGAGGCCATACCAGGCGCCGCTGAACAGCACCAGCAAGGCGCTGGCCAGCAGCGCCGGCAGCCAGCGCCGGCCGCCCCCGCCCTGCACCGCCGGGTCTTCAGCCTGTGCATCGCTGAGCAGCCGCGCCGCCAGCTCGGCCTTGAGCGCGTCCAGATCCTGGGCCGGCACCAGGCCGGCTTCGCGCTCGCTGTCCAGCTCCGCCAGGCGGCTGTGGTAGGCGGTGATATTCGCGCTGCGGCGCCTGAGCGTGGTCCGACCCGCGCCCTGCCACAAGGGGCGCGTGGCCACGGCGGCGACGGCCAGCAGCAGGGCCGCCATCGGCATCCACACGGTCATGGCGCCTCGTCCAGGAGTTTCTTCAATGCCGCCGCGTCCACCCCCGGCGGCGCGGCGG
>CAJCJI010000310.1 GCA_903970595.1 Verrucomicrobiota bacterium | reverse complement strand
CGCCGCCGATCAGGCTGGACGCCGTGACCCATCCGCTGCCGGCTTGGGCTGAATTATGCGGCATGGCACGGGACTGGCGACATCTTTTTGCGCTGCACGATTGACCGCCGCGGAGCGGGCCGCCATAGTCGCCCGTGCCCACGCAGCAATCATCAGACTTTCGGCGGAGATTCAAGGGGATGCGTATGCGCCACGGCATTATTCGGGGATCGTCCAGCGCCTCCGTGCTTACCGGCGCGGCCCTGCTGCTGGCCGCCTGCGGCGGCGGACAGGCACCCGGCGGCGCCGTGGCGCCCCCCGCCGCACAGGCTGCCGCGCCGACAGCCGCCGATGCCGCGAAGTTCGTCGACCGGGTCAACGAACAGCTCAAGGCGCAATACACGGAGACCACCGCCGCCAGCTGGGTCTCCGAAACCTTCATCAACGACGACACGCAGCTGCTCAGCGCCAAGGCCGGCGAACGCGCCCTGGCGCTGCAAAGCCAGCTGATCGAAGAGTCGAAGAAATACCGCGGCCTGGACCTGCCGCCAGCCACGGCCAGGCCGATCCAACTGCTGAAAATCTCCAATCCGGTGCCGGCGCCGACCGACCCGCTCAAGCGGGGCGAGCTGACCCGGCTCGCCGCCAGGCTCGACGGCGAGTACGGCGCCGGCAAGTATTGCCCGCCCGGCAAGAGCGGCGAGGACTGCCTCAACCTGGACCAGCTTGAGCAGATCATCGACCACTCACGCGATCCGCAGGCCCTGGCCCAGGCCTGGGCGGGCTGGCATAGCGTCGGCAAGCCGATGAAGCAGGACTACGCCAGGCTGGCGCAGCTGATGGACGAAGGCGCGGTGGAGCTGGGTTACAAGGATGCCGGCGAGCTGTGGCGCGCCGGCTACGACATGAGCCCGGAGCAATTCTCCGCCGAAACCGAACGCCTGTGGGCCCAGGTGCAGCCGCTGTACCAGCAGCTGCATTGCTTCGTGCGCGCCCGCCTGCACCGCAAGTACGGCGACCTGGTTCCGGCCAACGGCCTGATTCCGGCCGACCTGCTCGGCAACATGTGGGCGCAGGACTGGAGCAATGTCTACGACCTGGTGGAGCCCTACCCCGGCGCCGGCAGCGCCGACGTGGACGGCGCGCTGCGGGCGCGCCACGACGCCCTGGAGCAGCGCAAGCTGGCCGAGTTCCAGGCCAAATTCGCCGGCGAGCATCCCGGCCAGAAAGCCACTGTGCAGCAGGTCGCCGCGCTGGAGCAGCAGGTCGACACGCAGTTCGCCAAGGACACGGCGAAAATCGCCGAGGACTTCTATACCTCGATCGGCTTCCCGGCCCTGCCCGAGTCGTTCTGGGACAAGTCGATGCTGACCCGGCCGCGCGACCGCGACGTGGTCTGCCATGCCAGCGCCTGGGACATGAACCAGGCCGGCGACGTGCGCATCAAGATGTGCATCAAGCCGAATGAGGAGAGCCTGGAAACCATCCACCACGAGATGGGCCACATCTACTACTACCTGCACTACAACCCGCAGCCGGAGCTGTACCAGAACGGCGCGCACGACGGCTTCCACGAAGCCATCGGCGACACCATCACGCTGTCGATCACGCCGCAGCATTTGCAGAAGATCGGCCTGCTGAAGGACGTCAAGGACGACCGCAAGGCCCTGGTCAACGCGCAGATGAAGCGGGCGCTGGCCAAGATCGCCTTCCTGCCGTTCGGCAAGCTCATCGACCAGTGGCGCTGGCAGGTGTTTTCCGGGGCCATCCCGCCGCAGGCCTACAACGCCGGCTGGTGGAAACTGCGCGAGCAATACCAGGGCATCGCCCCGCCGCTGCCGCGCAGCGAAGAGGACTTCGACCCGGGCGCCAAGTACCACGTGCCTGGCAACACGCCCTACACCCGCTACTTCCTGTCCTTCATCATCCAGTTCCAGTTCCAGAAGGCGCTGTGCGACGCCGCCGGCTTCGACGGGCCGCTGTACCAGTGCGACATCTACAACAGCAAGGCCGCCGGCAAGAAGTTCGCCGACATGCTGAGCCTGGGCGCCTCCAAGCCCTGGCCGGAAGCAATGCAGGCGCTTACCGGGCAGGAGCACATGGATGCTTCCGCCATCACCGAGTACTTCGCGCCGCTGATGGATTACCTCAAGGAACAGAACCAGGGCCAGTCCTGCGGCTGGCAGGCCCCGGCCGATCCGCTGGCCGGGCCGCAGAGCGCGGCGGTGCCGGCCGCCGGCGGCAAGACCTGAGCTAAAGCAATACTTACTCCCACACAACTCCCCTCTCCCGCTAGCGGCGTGTCCCCGGCTTTATGGGGAGAGAGGGTGGCCCGAAGGGACGGGAGGGGGCGGTGGAGCCCAGGAAAGCCCCTCTCCCCCAACCCCTCTCCCGCAAGCGGGAGAGGGGAGCTGTATGTAGCTCGAAAATACCCTGAAGGGCGACCTACCGTGCGCCTCAAGCCCCCTCGATAAACCCCGCCGCCGGCGGCTTGCCCAGCGCCAGCACTTTCTCCACGCCGTCCTCACCCACCTGGCGCATGAGGAACGAGGTCTGGCGGAATTTCTGCGAGCTGATCCACCAGCGGCCGCCGCTGCGCACGTAATGGTCGCGGTATTCCCCGGCCATGTTGACCACGGTGCGCTCCTTCAGGTTGATCTGCGTGAACAGGAGGTCCCACACGGCCGCGGCGGAATCCGGACCCGTCAGTACGATCTGCGGGTTCTGGGCATGGTGCGTATCCATGATGTTGGGATTGTTCACCGCCAGTTCGGTGAAGATCCGCACCCAGCCTTCGCGGTCATCGAAGGAGGGAAAGCCCTCGGCCTCGATCACCGCGCCTTTTTCCACGAAGCAGTCGCGCATCACGTCCGGCTGCTTGCGGTCGCAGGCGCGCAGGTAGCGGGCCTTGAGCTCGCGGATCGCGTTGAGGTCTTCCAGCGCCTGCAGGCGCTGCTCCAGCCCGACAACAGTATTCATGCTTTAGATTTCCTCCGCCCTGCCCGTGGCCACAGGCTAGCAGCCGGCGCCGCGGCGGTACTACGCCAAGCGGACTAGGGCCCCAGCTGTTCGACCGTTCGTATCCTGAGATGTCGCCTCTTGTCGGATCGGCCGTGCAGCGAGGGCGGGCGGAGGTCCTGGCGGAAGGAGTTTGTGCTTAGACTGATGAGTCGGTGTGAACCAGCCGATCTGGCCCACATTTCAGCTGCGGGTTTTGACGATGTCCATCCGTTACTACGATCCGACTTTCGGCCGCGAGCGCTTCAAGAGACGCTATCTGTGGGCCGCGACGGGCTTCATGCTCGGGCTGTTCGCCGGGGTGGTTTTACCTTACCTGGGACGCATCCTGCTGCAGTAAGACGTTCTGGGGCCGGGCAGTCGGCGCGGCAGGCTACAATCCGCGGCGACATGAAAGTCCTCATCGCCATCCCCAGCCAGGATTTCGACCCTACCGAGGTGGCCGTCAGCTGGCAGGTGCTCAAGCAGGCCGGGCACGAGTTGTGTTTCGCCACGCCGGACGGCCAGCGGGGCTACGCCGACCCCATCATGCTCAGCGGCGAGGGCCTGGACCCCTGGGGCTTCATCCCCGGCTTGCGCAAGCTGCGCCTGATCGGCCTGAGCCTGCGCGCCCAGGGCGGCGCCCGCCAGGCCTACCGCGAGCTGGAGCGGGATGCGAACTTCCTCAAGCCGCTGCGCTACGCGGACCTGGCCGTGGAAGACTTCCAGGCGCTGGTACTGCCCGGCGGCCACGCCAAGCGCATGCGCGCCTACCTGGAGAGCGCGGTGCTGCAGGGCTTCGTCGCGGATTTCTTCGACAGCGGCAAGCCGGTGGGCGCCGTCTGCCACGGCGTGGTGCTGGCCGCCCGCAGCATCTCGAAGAAGACCGGCCAATCCGTCCTGCACGGCCGCAAGACCACCGCCCTGACCTGGAAGCTGGAAAAATCCGGCTGGCTGCTGAGCAAATTTCTGGCGCGCTTCTGGGACCCGGACTATTACCGCACCTACCCGGAGGGTCCGGGCCAGCCGCCGGGCTACATGAGCGTGCAGGCCGAAGTGAGCCGCGCTCTGGCCCGCCCCGAAGACTTCCTCGACGTGCCGCGCGACGCGCCGCACCAGTTCGCCAAGACCAGCGGCATGGTCCGCGACAGCGCCGCCAACCGCAAGCCAGCCTGGGTGGTGCGCGACGGGAACTACGTCTCGGCGCGCTGGCCCGGGGATGTTTATACGTTTGCGCGGGAGCTTGATGGAGTGCTGAAAGAGCGTTCGCTTTGACATGCATACACCGGTTTTGGAGGGCGGCTATAATGTGACCATAAATGTGGTCACGGAGCAGTGAGTATGGAATCGAGCATGCCCGCCGGCAAATTCAAGGCCTCCTGCCTGAAAGTGATGGATGAAGTCGCGGCCACCGGCCGTCCGGTGATCATCACCAAGCGGGGCAAGGCGGTCGCCAAACTGGTGCCAGCGGCGAGCCGTCCGGCCGAAGTCGCCGACGCCCTTGCTGGAAGTGTGGAAATTGTCGGCGACATACTCTCGCCCATCGACGTGAAGTGGAACGCGGCGGCGTGAACCCTGTTTTACTCGACACCCATGCGCTGATCTGGCTGGTCTCGCAATCCGAGCGTCTGGGCGTTCAATCCTTGCGACTCGCCAAAAAAGCACAAGGAAATGCCTGCCTGCATGTCTCCGCCATCAGTTTCTGGGAAATCGCGATGCTTGCCCAAAAAGCCACCATAAAGCTGAAATCCTCGCCCGCGCAGTGGCGGACGGAAGTCTTGCGGATCGGCTTGCAGGAAGCCGGCGTGGATGGCGCAATTGCAATCCGCGCGACGGAACTGATGGAATTCCATCAGGATCCTGCAGATCGAATAATTGCTGCCACAGCCCTGGAACTGAACGCAACGCTGGTCACTGCCGATGCGGCTCTTCTAGGATGGCGAAGCAAGCTCAAACGGCAGGATGCGCATCGCTGAGAAGCAATGCTGCCCCAGCGGGCGGGCGGTTTGTTCGTCAAGCGCCTCGCTTGGCGCTGGGCGGAATTCTTTGCCGAATCGCCATCGGCGCTTCGCTGACTGCGAAATTTGGGCGGGCACAGACCGCCCAGCGGATGTGTGCGCCGAGGCTCAATTCGACTAGCGGCGGGGCTTGGATTTTGACTGCCCGCGTGAAACACCGGGAACGGCACCAATTCGGTCGCCTTGGCTCCCGGTGGACTCGCCGGGCCTGTTATCCGCGGCGGCACGCAAAATTGCCTTGATGGCGGCGCCTGCGCTATGCGCCTCGCAATGCAGGGTTGCAGTGCGCGGCCTCATGTTGCCGCCGGCCAGCCATTGATCGTGCACCGCCTGCATGCGCAGCCAGACGTCCGCGCCGGTGCCGAGCCACTGGCCCAGGCGCCGGGCCATGTTGGCGGATACGGCCGCGCGTCCGCTCAACAGGCGCGACAGGGTCGAACGGCTGACCTGCACGGCGGCGGCGGCCTCGGCGATGCTCAGGCCGCGCTCGGCCAGCACGTCCTGCTTCAGGATCTGACCCGGGTGGGTCGGGTTTTTGATTTTCACTGCGCTCCTCCGGCACGCATTATCAGACAAAATTTTTGGAATTTGTCGCCTGTGAACTTAGGGGAAATCCCCTATTTCAATCATGAGAGATGAGTCAGGTATTGGAGTCTCTCCGGGCATGCTTGTTTTAGGAAACGGCAGGGGCTCTTGCCGCAGCTTCGTGCGGGTTCTCGGGCCAATGGCCGGGGACAAGGCCAGCGGGTCGAGGCCCATGCGGTTAAGCTGCATCAGGATTACGGTCCCCGGGGGATATCCGGATGCAGGGGTTAATCACCCTGGTTGCTGAGACTCAATTTGAAGCAGGGTTGATGGCGGGCTTAGGCTGGCGGTAAATGAGACGCGGATGGGCGGTGGCCGCGCAACGGCGGGCACGGCCCGCCCTACTGGACGACGAAGGAACAAGTCATGGATTTCGAATACTCGGACAAGACCAGGCAGCTGATGAGCCGGCTCAAGGGCTTCATGGACGCGCAGGTCTATCCCAACGAGAAGCGCTTCCACCAGGAGGTGGCGGAGGGAGACCGCTGGCAGCCGACCCGGATCATCGAGGAGCTGAAGGAACAGGCCAGGGCCGCGGGCTTGTGGAACCTGTTCCTGCCCGAGTCCTCGCTCGGCGCGGGCCTGAGCAACCTGGAGTACGCACCGCTGTGCGAGATCATGGGGCGGGTGATCTGGGCGCCGGAGATTTTCAATTGCTCGGCGCCGGATACGGGGAACATGGAGGTGCTGGTGCGCTACGGCACGGCGGAGCAGAAGCAGCAGTGGCTGGAGCCGCTGCTGGCCGGAAAGATCCGCTCCTGTTTCGCCATGACGGAACCGGCGGTGGCCTCCAGCGATGCCACCAACATTTCCAGCTCGATCCGGCGCGACGGCGGCGACTACGTGATCAACGGCCGCAAGTGGTGGTCGTCCGGCGCCAACGATCCGCGCTGCAAGATTTTCATCTTCATGGGCAAGACCGATCCGGACAACCCCAGCCGGCACAGCCAGCAGTCGATGATCCTGGTACCGCGCGATACGCCGGGCGTGACGGTGCTGCGGCACCTGCCGGTGTTCGGCTATGACGACGCCCCGCACGGCCACGGCGAGGTGGACTTCAAGGACGTGCGGGTGCCCGCCTCGAACATCCTGCTCGGCGAAGGCCGCGGCTTCGAGATCGCGCAGGGGCGCCTGGGGCCGGGGCGCATCCACCATTGCATGCGCCTGATCGGCCTGGCCGAGCGCGCTTTGGAGAAGATGTGCCAGCGCAGCCTGAGCCGCGTGGCCTTCGGCAAGCCGGTGGCGGCCCAGGGCGTGACCCTCGAGCGCATCGCCGAGGCGCGCATCCTGATCGACTCCGCCCGCCTGCTGACCCTGAAGGCGGCCTACATGATGGACACGGTGGGCAACAAGGTGGCGGCCAAGGAGATCGCCATGATCAAGGTGGCGGCGCCGAACATGGCCTGCCAGGTGATCGACTGGGCCATCCAGGCCCACGGCGGCGGCGGCGTCACCGACGACTTCGGGCTGTCCTACGCCTATGCCCAGGCACGCACGCTGCGCCTCGCGGACGGACCGGACGAAGTGCATCGCGCGCAGATCGGCAAGATGGAACTGGGCATGCATGCGCCACCGGAGGTGCTCAAGGCATTTGCGGACCGGAAGAAATAAGCCCGGCCGGAAGCAAAGAAAGGTAAACAGAATCCAGGGCGCGGGGGCAAGCCGGCGGTTTCACTGTTACTATTTTGTGAATCGGCTCAGGAAAATCGGGCCTCGGGGAATAAACCAGCCGAAGGCCGCCGCCTCCTTGCAGCACGGGGCATGGCGGTCTTTGGAATCGGGACTGGATTGGGGAGATACAAATATGCAATCCCAGCGACCTTCGCGCCGGGTTCAAGCCAAAGCCATGGCCAAAGCCATGGATGTAGACCTGCGATGGGCCATGTGGGCCTTTCTGGCGGGATTCGCCGGCGGTCTGGCGCTGCACCTGTTTTGATCACCGGCTGCCGCACGGCGGCGTGGTAAAGACTAACTAATCAGCTTGCACCCCGGTGCCGGGGTCATTTTGTCAAGTCACTGATTCGACGTGACAAAGCCTTGCTTGCGGCGAAACTTGCGCCGTTTCCGGCGGCCATCGGCCGGCCGCCTGCCTGCTCCCCTGGGCGCACTGTTTTGCTAGGCTTCCTTCAGCCCAAGGCGCTGTACGAGCCACAGCGGGCGATCAGGGGAATATGCTGACTTATTACGATGGGTTACTCGGCCGTAGCCGGGTCAAGCGTCGCTATGTCTGGGCGCTGTGGTCTTTCGGCGGCGGCCTGGTCCTGGGGCTGCTCTGCGGCCATCAGTGGTAAGAGCGGCGGTCCGTAAACCTGGGGTCCGCGGCTGCGCCGGTCTTCGCGTCAATTGCACGGCAAGCCGCTCTGGTCCGCGAGGATATAGCCGGCCGAGGTGGTGACCAGACTGTGATAGCAGTAACCGCTGCTATCGGTGCCCGTGTAGGTCTCCAGCTCGGCGATATTGGCTTCGATCGCGCTGGTGGTCAGCAGGTTCAGGTCGTAAGACGACGTCGATGGCGCCGGGCCGCTCACCGTGGTCGTCGCCGCATCCTGGTAGTTGCCGCCTCCGGCTTCCGGCGAGCGCAGCACGTAGGTGCGCGAAACGGTGGTGGTCACCGGAACGCCGTCCCCGCCGCTGAGCGTGCTGGAAGTGATCCAGCCCCATTTGCTGCTGGTGAGCGCCCCGCCCAAGGTCCCCAGCGTGCCCAGCGTCTGCAGGTTGAAACCATTGCTGACCGTGCTCTCGGTGCGACCGGCGGAGCCGGTGACGTAGCCGGTCCAGCGTCCGCTGCGGCTGGCGGTGAACTCGAACAGCCTCGTCTGCGACGAGTCCCTGGAAAAGCTCTCGGTATCGCTTGCCGCCACCGGCGGCGAGGTGAGGGCGCCGCTGGTGCTGGCGGCGTGTTGATCGATCATGCCCAGCAGCGTGGCGCCGACCATCCAGACATCGGTGGCGGCCGAATACGCAGCGTCCGGCACGGCCAGGCTGAACTGGTGGGGCTTGCCGTCCACCAGCCGGCCGACGAAGGGCGTGAGGTCCAGGCTGTAGGGATACAGATGCCAGGCGCGCGGCGAGGGGATCGGGCTCCAGGAGCCCGGTCCGCCGCCGCCGGTGAACACCACCGGGTACACCGGGGCGAAGCCGGCGAGGACCCCGTCGATGGAGATCTCCACCTGCCGCAGCGGCGTGCCGACCCCGCACTGGCCCGGCTCACCCCACCAGAATTCCTCGCAGGTACCGTGACCCTGGGCATAGACATCGGCCTGCAGCGACAGCAGGTTTTGCGGCAGGGTCAGGCTTTGCGTGTAGACCTGTCCGGGCGCCGTCAGCCCGGCATAGCCGTCGTTGCCGGTGTCGGTGGGCAGTCCGGGGGCGGCAGCGCTCTGCGGAAATACCGGCACGATCAGGTCCGGCACCGCGGCGGCAGGGGCGCCGGCGCCGGTGGCGTAGTAGGTCAGGGTCACGGTGACCGCGTATTGGCCGGTATAGGTGCTGTCGTTGACGTTGTTGAGGATCGTGGTGATGGTCTGGTCGGAACCCAGCAGTCCGGCAAAGCGGCTGACGTCGGTATCGACGTGCCAGTAGGTCACGGCATCGGGCAGCTCGCTGGCCGGCTCCGAAGTGGAGCTGGACAGCAGCAGCACCGGCCCGGCGTAGATGTCGAAGATGCGGTCGTACTGCACGCCGCTGACGCTGACGTCGACCCCCAGCACCACCGCCGCCCACGGCCCCGGACACTTGGCGGCCAGGTGCTGGCCCACCCCGGGCACATAATAGGAATTGGCGAAGGTGTGGGTCAGCACCGTCTCGGTGCAGGAGGCCGTGGCCGGAACCGGTATCGGGGGTTCCGCCGTGGTCTGCGGCAGTTCCGTCAGGCTCAGCGACCGTCCCCACGCGGCCAGCGAAAGGAGCACCAGGCTCAAACCGGCGGCACCGCGCACCAGCATCGCGACTGTCTGCTTCATCGAAAATCCCCAGGCTGAATTCATTGGTCCGCGGGCCGCGTATCCTGCGGCGGCCCCGCACCTGTCATGTTCCAGCCTAGCCGATGCCCCGGGCGCAGGGAGACTCTATTTCAAATGAATTGGAAATGATTGCTTAAGGGATTGTTCAGGGGATTGATCGGGGGATTGGGCAGGAGATGGGCTTGGGGATCTGAGGACGCCGCCGTTTGCCCCTGTGCTAAGCTCGCGGGGAATCGGCTGATCGCAAAGGGAATGTTGCGGAATCTTTACGCGGGCGCTTCAAACTATTTGAAGGCGGCGGCGGTCCGATCAGGGCCGTCACGAAAGCGCGCAGCCCACAACCCACCCGATGCGGCCCGCCGGCCGTGCGGTCGGCCTGCGCGAGGTTCGGCGCAGCGATGCCGATCCGTCCGGCCAGGATTTCCACCATTTCTGATATGAAGGACGAGGCCACGGTGGTTCAGGCAGCATGGCATCTGGAGCTGGCATGAGCGCAACGCAATTCAGACAGACAGAAAAGCGCCCCTGGTACCGTCGCACCGGTTTGATCCTGGCCCTGGTGGGCGGGGTCCTGCTGGTGCTGGTGCTGTGGCATTTGTTCAAGGGCAAGCCGCCGGCCAAGGGCGCGGCGCCGCAGACGGTCAAGGTCGCCAAGGCGAGCAGCGGCGATATGCCGGAAACCCTGATCGAGTTGGGCACGGTTACACCCACCGATACGGTGACGGTGCTGCCGCAGTTGAGCGGCTACCTGACGCAGGTCGCCTACAAGGAAGGCCAGGATGTGACCAAGGGGCAGTTCCTGGCCCAGATCGATCCGCGCCAGTACGAGATCGATTTGCGGCAGGCGGAGGCGGCGGTGCTCAAGGACCAGGCGAGCCTGGACCAGGCCCGTTCCGACCTGGCCCGCTACCAGCAGTTGCGCGAACAGAAGGCCATCGCCGAGCAGACCGTCGCCGACCAGGAGTTCCTGGTCACGCAGGACCTGGCCCAGGTCAAGTCCGACTACGCCCAGATCGCCCAGTACAAGCTCGACCTGGAGTATTGCCACATCACGGCGCCGGTCGCCGGCCGGGTGGGCCTGCGCCTGGTCGATCCGGGCAACTACGTCACCGCCTCGAGTTCGCCCGGCATCGTGGTCATCACCACGATGAAGCCGACGACGGTGGAGTTCACGGTGGCGCAGAACAACCTGGACCAGCTGCTGCAGCGCTTCAACTCCGGCGCCAAGCTGCCGGTCACCGCGTACTCCAGCGACAACACCCGGCAGATCGCCACCGGCGAGCTGTATGCGGTCAGCAACCAGATGGCCACCAGCACCGGCACGGTCACGCTGCGCGCGACCTTCCCCAACGACGACGAGGCCTTGTTCCCGAACGAATTCGTCAACGTCAAGCTGCTGGTCGATACACTGAAAAATGCCGTGCTGGTGCCCACGCCGGCGGTGCTGAACGGCGCGCCGGGGGAGTACGTTTACCTGGTCAAGCCCGACGATACGGTGTCGGTACAGAAAGTCACCCTGGGCCCGAGCGACGGCGCCAACACCGCCATCCTGTCCGGCCTGGCGGTGGGCGACACGGTGGTGGTCGACGGCACCGACCGGCTCACCGACTGCGCCAAGATCAGCGTCGGCACGGCCAAGCCGGCCGGCGGCGCGGCGGAACCCGCGGGGGATCAGAAGAAATCCGGCCACAAGCATCAAGGCAGTTCCGCGTCGGGCGGCAGCGGCTCCTCTTCCGGCAGCGGCGGATCCTCCCCAGGCAGCTGTGCCTCTTCCTCGGGCAGCAGCGGCTCCTCCTCGGGCGGCAGCACCTCCTCCTCGGGCAGCGGCTCGTCCTCCTCGGGCGGAT
>CAJCJI010000309.1 GCA_903970595.1 Verrucomicrobiota bacterium | reverse complement strand
AGGCGGGTCGCAGACCCGCCCTGCTACTTCACCGGCACATAAATATCGGTGACCAACTGCGCCTCCGGCGTCGTGCCCGGATCGCTGACGTACTGCTCCCAGGACAGGCCATTGTCCTGCAGGGCATAGGCGGTCTTGAAGGCGTCGATCAGCCCGTAGGTCTTGCCCATTTCCTTGTAGGAGCCATGGTGCACGATCTTCAGCGCCGGCCCGACATAGGTCTGCGCGATCTTCACCGGGTTGGGCTTGCCGTTCACGGCCGGCGGCGCCTGCGCGTCGGCGCGGTCCAGCGGGATGCCGGCATCGAAATCGTAGACCTTGGCCTGGAAATCCCAGCGGCGGGTGACGGCGATCGGCGCCCCCGCCTGCTTCAGCCCGGCTGCGGCCATGAATGCGCCCACCTGGCCGTAGGCGGCGCCCAGCGCCTTGGCGATGGCGTCGCTGTCGGTGGCGCAGGTACCGGAAACATAGGCATAGGTCTGCGCCGTGCCGTCCACGAGCTTGACCTCGAGCGCGGACAGGTCGGTCTTCGGCCCGCTTTCCGCCAGGGTCTTGAGCCTGGCCAGGCCGCGCTCATAGTCGGGGCCGATCTGCCGGTTCATCATCAAACCGAAATAGTGCGCGATGGGGTTGCGGCCCAGATCGATCTCCAGGCTCCAGGAAACGCGCGTCTCCTGCCCATACGCCTCGAGATCGAAGCTTGCCAGGCTCGGCCGGTCGAAACCGGCGAAGTTGAGCCGCGTTTTCACCTGCGTATCGGGCGTACTGGCCACGATCTCCTGGGCGCCCGCGCCCACTTTGTCGTTGCCCTGCCACTCGTAGTGGGCGCCGACGCCAAAAGGGGGCCCGCTGATCCGCACCTTCACCTGCGGATCCAGGGCTGCCCAGGGCGACCACTTGTCGAACTGCCGGTAGCCATCGACGATGGCGAACACCTGCGACTGCGGCGCCTGGATCTTCACGCTGCGCACCACGTTCACCCGGTCCGGCAACACCATGCCCACCGCAAAAAACAGCGTCACCAGCAGCACCAGGCCAAGAATGATATTGCGCAACATGGCTCTCCCCCAGAGTCGCTTTACGCAAACGATATCGCCGGAAGGCCCCGACTACAAGCAAATCGAAAAAAAAGGGCCGCAAAGCGGCCCTTTTCCTGCAGCATCGGACGCTTAGTGGAACTGGTCTTCCTCGGTCGAGCCGGTCAGCGCGGTCACGCTGGAGGTGCCGCCCTGGATTACGGTGGTGACGTCGTCGAAGTAGCCCGTGCCCACTTCCTGCTGGTGCGAAACGAAGCTGTAACCGCGTTCGCGCGCCGCGAATTCCGGCTCCTGCACCTTTTCCACGTAGGCCGTCATGCCGCGCTTGGCGTAGTCCTGCGCCAGGTCGAACATGTTGTACCACATGGAGTGGATACCGGCGAGCGTGATGAACTGGTACTTGTAGCCCATCGCGCCCAGCTCGCGCTGGAACTTGGCGATGGTGGCATCGTCGATGTTCTTCTTCCAGTTGAACGACGGCGAGCAGTTGTAGGCCAGCAGGGTACCCGGATGCGCATGCTGCACCGCCTCGGCGAACTTGCGGGCGAAGCCCAGGTCCGGCGTGCCGGTCTCGCACCACACCATGTCGGCGTAGGGCGCATAGGCGATGCCGCGGCTGATGGCCTGCTCCAGGCCCTTGTTGGTCTTGTAGAAGCCTTCGCTGGTGCGCTCGCCGGTGATGAACGGCTTGTCGTTGGCGTCGTAGTCGCTGGTCAGCAGGTCGGCGGCTTCCGCGTCGGTACGCGCCAGTATCACCGTCGGCACGCCGCAGACGTCGGCGGCCATGCGCGCCGCGATCAGCTTCTGCACCGCTTCCTGCGTCGGCACCAGCACCTTGCCGCCCATGTGGCCGCACTTCTTGACCGAGGCCAGCTGGTCCTCGAAGTGCACGCCGCCGGCGCCGGCGCGGATCATCGCCTTCATCAGCTCGTAAGCGTTGAGCACGCCGCCGAAGCCGGCTTCGGCGTCGGCCACGATCGGCGCGAAGTAGTCGACATAGCCCTTGTCGCCGGGGCCGATGCCCTTGGCCCACTGGATCTCGTCGGCGCGCTTGAAGCTGTTGTTGATGCGCTCCACCACCTTGGGCACCGAGTCCACCGGGTACAGCGACTGGTCCGGGTACATGGACATGTAGCTGTTGTTGTCCGCGGCGACCTGCCAGCCGGACAGGTAGATGGCCTTGATGCCGGCCTTGACCTGCTGCATCGCCTGGCCGCCGGTGAGGGCGCCGAGGGTATTGATATAGGGCTCGGTGTTGACCAGGTGCCACAGCTTCTCGGCGCCCTTTTTCGCCAGCGTGTGTTCGATGTGGAGAGAACCGCGCAGACGGACGACATCAGCCGCGGTATAACCGCGCTTCACGCCCTTCCAGCGGGGGTTGGTGGCCCAGTCTTTTTCCAGGGCTTTGATCTGTTCGTCACGGCTCATTGCAGCGGTCCTCTTGGGCCTTTAGCCCGATGGTTAAAACGGAAACAGGAAATCGGGACTCACGGGGGCGAGTGTCGCTTCGACCATCCCCGGCTCCTGTCTGTTCAATGCCCAGGGGCTCAATCCAGGTACTCGTACGCCGGCAGCGTGAGGAACTCCACGCAGTCCGCGGCCGTGCTCATGCGGGCGAAAATGCCGGCGGCCTCGGCGAAGCGTCCCTGGTAGAAGCGCTCGTCGCCGAGCTGCTTGCGGTACGCCGCCAGCTCCTCGTCGATGGTGCGCAGCACCAGATCGCGCGTCACCTTGCGGCCGTCGGCCATGGTGGCGCCATGCTTGAGCCACTGCCATACCTGGGTGCGCGAGATCTCCGCCGTGGCGGCATCTTCCATCAGGTTGTGCAGGGGCACGCAGCCGTTGCCGTTGAGCCAGGCCTCGGTATAGCCGATGCCCACGTTGACGTTGTTGCGCAGGCCGGCTTCCGTGATCTGGCCCTCGGGGCACTGCAGCAGGTCGGCGGCCTTGATGCCGTACTTGAACTGCTTGTGCACCTGGTTCGGCTCAGGCATGTTCTCATTGAACACGTCCATGGCGATCTGCACCAGGCCCGGATGCGCCACCCAGGTGCCGTCGTGGCCGTTCTTCACCTCGCGCAGCTTGTCGGCGCGCACCTTGGCGAAGATCTGCTGGTTCAGTTCCTCGTTGTTCTTCACCGGAATGAAGGCGGCCATGCCGCCCATCGCCTGCGCGCCGCGCCGGTGCGTGGTCTGGCACAGCAGCTTGGAATAGGAGTCGAGGAAGTGCTTGTCCATCGTCACCTGCAGCCGGTCCGGCACGATCCAGTCGGTGCGGCTCTTGAGGGTCTTGATGGTGCTGAAAATGTAGTCCCAGCGGCCGCAGTTGAGCGCCACGATGTGATCGCGCAGCTCGTAAAGGATCTCGTCCATCTCGAACGCGCCCCAGAGGGTTTCGATCAGCACCGTGCCCTTGATGGTGCCCTTGGGCAGGCCCAGCGCCTTCTGCGCGTCGATGAAGATGGCGTTCCACAGCCGCGCCTCCTGGTGCGACTGCATCTTGGGCAGGTAGAAATACGGCCCGCTGCCGCGCTTGAGCAGTTCCTTGGCGTTGTGGAAGAAATACAACGCGAAATCCAGGATACCGCCCGGTATCGGCTTGCCGTCGAGCAGGATGTGCTTTTCCAGCAGGTGCCAGCCGCGCGGACGCACGATCAGCGTGGCGACCTGCGGATTGAGCTTGTATTCCTTGCCTTCCGGCGAGGTGAAGCTGATGGTGCGGCGCACCGCGTCGTGCAGGTTGATGTGCCCCTGGATCATCAATTCCCAGGTCGGCGCGGCGGAATCCTCGAAGTCCGCCATGAAGCACCTGGCGCCGGAATTGAGCGCGTTGATGATCATCTTGCGGTCCACCGGGCCGGTGATCTCGACGCGCCGGTCCTGCAGGTCGGCGGGAATGCCCTTGATGCTCCAGTCGCCGCTGCGGATGTGCCTGGTTTCGCTGAGGAAACCGGGCAGCTTGCCGGCGTCGATCTTCGCCTGCCGCTGCGCGCGGAAGGCCAGCAATTCCTCACGCCGCGGGCCGTGCTTGCGCACCAGCTTGGCCACGAACTGCAATGCCGCGGGCGTCAGCACCTTGCGGTACGCCGGCGTCAGCGCCCCGATCACTTCAATACCCTTGTCAACGCTCATCCTAAACTCCTGCCTGTTCTTGGGCGCGCGTTCTGACGGCGCCCTTGGGTGAAGGGTCGCCGCGAAAGGCGCGCATTATACTCAAAAATGAAATTTGCATTGCAGTGCAGCAAAAACCGGGCGGACGGGCCGCCCGGTCAATGTATTTCTCAAATGCGTGGGGCGGCCCGCAGCCGCCGGACGCCACGCTCAAACTGCTATGGAGTTGGGCGGGCGTAACCGATAGGTAGGGCGGCCGATGGCCGCCGAAAGTTCCAGCGAAACCGCAAAGAATGCGGCGGGTAACGGCCGGCCTGCAAAAACACAAATAAAATTATGCGCTTGCGTGCACCTACCCGATATCAAGGCGCGCTTTCGGCGCCGCGCGCCCGGGTGGCGGGCATGGGCGCGGCGACCGCCGGGCCCAGCTTCTTGTGCAGCTCGCGCCGCAGGAAGTACAGGTTCATCGACATCTGCACCACCGTGGCCGCCACCGACAGGGTCCAGATCCACAGCGGGCGAAAGCCCGCGTTGTGGGACAGCACCCAGGTCGGCACCATGATCAGTGCGATACGGGTGGCGGAACTCAGCAGGGTCGGCAGCGTGTTGCCGAGGCCAGACAGCACGCCGAAGCAGGAAAACGCCACCGCCACGGCGAACAGGTTGCAGGCGATCATGCGCAGGAACTCGGTGCCGCCCACCACCACCGCCGGCTCGGCCGAAAATAGTCTGATCATGCTCGGCGCGTACAGCTCCGCCACTAACAAAAGCACCACGGTACATGACAGGCTAACCTTAAGCGAAGCGCTAAACGTTTCGCGCACGCGCTGTGGCAGACGCGCGCCGTAATTCTGGCC
Organism: Verrucomicrobiota bacterium; assembly: GCA_903970595.1. Classification (GTDB taxonomy): domain Bacteria; phylum Pseudomonadota; class Gammaproteobacteria; order Nevskiales; family Nevskiaceae; genus Nevskia. The sequence continues at coordinate 2,619 of CAJCJI010000309.1, read as the reverse complement.
CGCCACAGCCGCGGCAGCAAAGCTTATTGACAGCACAGGCATCATCAAAAATTGCAGCAAGCGCTGGCCGATGCCGAAGGCGGCCTGCTCAGCTGCACCGAACGGCCGCAGGATCCAGGTGACGAACATCAAGTAGCAAAACATCAATCCGAATTCCACCGCCGAGGGCAGCCCGATCTGTATGATGCGCCACCAGGTCGCCGCACGCGCCGGCCATTCTCGCGGACGCAGCCTCAAATACGTCTGCGGCCGCAGAAAATAGAGCCATAGCCCAACTGTGGCCAGCGCCACCGCGATAAAGGTGGCCAGCCCCGCACCGGCGACGCCCAGCCGCGGCAGGCCAAGCCATCCAAAAATCAGCAGCGGCGCCAGCACAATGTTGAGCAGCACGCTGCCGATCTGCGCGAGAGTGCCAGGTTTTATGTTGCCGGTGCCGCGCAAAGCCGATCCCATCGCCGACAGCGGAAATTGCAGACTCATAGACGGGATGAACCAGAACAAATAGGCCGAGGCGTAGCTGGCAGTTTCGGAGTCCGCGCTAATTGCGCTGCTGAAGGCGTTCTCGCCGAGCCACCCTAAAAAAAGAAAAACCAGCATCACACTCAAGCCGATCCCAAGCGCCTGATTAAACAAGTGGTGCGCATCTTCGTGATCCTTGCGCCCTACCGCCTGCGCAACCAGCGCTCCTGTGCCGGCTCCCAGCATCTGCGACAGCGCCATGGCAACCATCATCAGGTTACCCGAGTTAGTCACCGCCGCCTGAGCATTTGGGCCAAGCTGGCCTACCCAAAACACGTCAATCAGGCTGTAAAGGGTCTGCACCGCCATTCCAACCAGCATAACGGCGGCCATGCCCAGCAGCTGCCGCGACACCGGACCTTGCGTGAGGTCTTTCATAAATCCACAGGGGTTTTCCGAACGCGGCACAGGCTACGCGCCCTGGCGCCCGCCGACAAGGCCGCAGCCGGGCCGGGCCGCCTCAGCCGTCCGCGGAATAATGGAATACGGACTCGAGCGGCCTGCCGAACACCGCGGCAATCCGGAACGCGGCCTCCAGCGAGGGCGAGTATTTTCCCTGTTCGATGGCGTTCACCGTCTGGCGGGTGACGCCGATTTTTTCCGCCAGCTGCTGCTGCGTCATTTCGCCATGTTCGAAGCGCAGCCGGCGGATCTCATTGCGGATCGCGGCCATCTCAGGCGCCGCGCCGGTATTGGATGATCTGGCAGCTGCAACGCAGGATCTCCGCCGTCACCAGGATGAACAGCAGCGCATTGGTGTTGAACACGATCGGCGGATCGAAGGCGCCGAAAAAGCAGGCCATTACGACACTGGTCAGCAAGCCCGAGTAGGCGACCCGCATCGACCTGAGTTCGATCAGCTTGTCGCGTTCGTCGCGCGGCGCTTTGGCTTCCTTGGGCTGGAATGCCGCCACCGCGGCGGTCAGTACGACCTGCACGACGACCAGCGCAACGATCGTATCGAGCAGCCCTCCGAAGTGGACGCCGGGATGCGGCCCCGCATGGATGACTGACCAGAAATAGAACCCATAAATGCCGGACATCGACAGCACCGAGATCCAGGCGCTTTTTTCGCGGAACGACATGGCAAACTCCTCGTGTTGTCAACTTGACAGGACACAAGGTAAATAATTTCATACATAAAGTCAAATTTTCTTTACTCTCAGAAACAGCGCATCGGGAAGCTCGTTGTTCCGTTTTTTATTCGTGAATCGCTTGCCCCGACACTACGATGCCGTCGGCATCGGCATACAGCCAGGCGCCGGGCTTGAACGTCACCCCGGCGAAGCGCACCAGCTTGTCGGCATGGGCGCTGTGCAGGCCCTTCTCGCTCTTGCGCGGATGCAGGGCCAGGGCCTTGATGCCGATGTCCTCCGCGGCGAGCTCCTCGGAGTCGCGCACGCAGCCGTTGACGACGATGCCCGACCAGCCGTTCTTGACCCCGAGCACGGCAAGCTGACCGCCGACCAGGGCGCAACGCAGGGAGCCGCCGCCGTCCACCACCAGCACGCGGCCCTCGCCGGACGTTTCCAGCGTGGCCCGCACCAGGGCGTTGTCCTCGAACACCTTGAGCGTCTTGATCGGGCCGTGGAACGCCAGGCGGCCGCCGAAGTCGCCGAACTCCGGGTCGCAGACCTGGGCTTCGGGATGGGCGTCGGACAGATCGGTGGTGGCGAAGGACATGGGAACTCCTTAGTCAATGGTCAGTGAATAATGATTATTGGCTGGTAGCCTGCCCCGCTGTTGCTTTTACTAACCACTGATCGCTAATCAACAGCCGCTATCTTCTTCTCGCCAGCACCGGCATGGCCAGGGCAAACAGCACCAGGCCGATGAAGGCGAACAGCGTCCACTCCGGCAGCGCGATGCCGAGCCACTGCGCGTCGATCTTGGCGCAGCTGCCCTCGCCCTTGAGCACATAGGCGATCACCTTCTGCAGCGGCATCAGCTTCATCAGGTAGCCCAGGGTCGGCCCGCAGGCCGGCACCTGGTCAGCCGGCAGGGATTGCAGCCAGACCTGGCGCCCGGAGATGCCGGCGCCGATGACCGCCGCCAACCCGGCCAGCAGGGCATAGCTCCAGCGGCCGCCGGCTTTCGGGC
>CAJCJI010000308.1 GCA_903970595.1 Verrucomicrobiota bacterium | reverse complement strand
CAGGCGGGAGAGGGGTACAGCGTAAGCAAATATGTACTTAAAGGAAAAATGCTCTAGCGCTACCGGGGAAGCCGCAGCGCGAAAGCCCCCGGGTAGTTACGGGTACTGCGGAGATTTGGCGTACGGGCCCAGCTTCAGGCGTTGCATGTAGCGATCGCGCAGCTCGGTCTGGCGGCTGACCGGGGGCACCTCTTGCCCCTCGATGAAGACGGTGCGCGGGAAGCTGGTGGTTTCCAGGGGATCGCCGTCCCACACCACCACGTCCGCGATCTTGCCGGCTTCCAGGCTGCCCAGGGTGTTGTCCACACCGTAGATGCGCGCCGGGTTGAGCGTGATGGCGGCAAGCGCCGCCTCGCGGTCCAGGCCCTGCGCCGCGGCGTTGCCGGCGAGCTGGCGCAGGTTGCGCGCGTTGTGGCTGCTGAACTCGTCGTCCAGGGTGAAGGCCAGCAGCACGCCGGCCTGCTGCAGCAGGCTGGCCGCGTCGGCGCGGGCGGCGAGGGACTCGAAATGCTGCGGCAGGTCCAGGCGCGGATCGAGGATCACCGGCACCTGGTGTTCCGCCAGATCGTGCGCCACCAGCCAGGATTCGGCGCCGCCGCGCACGATCAGCTTGATGCTGTAGTCGTCGGCGAAGCGCAGCGCGGCGAGGATGTCGCTGGCGCGGTTGACGTCCATCACCAGGGGTTCTTCGCCGGCCAGCACCGGCCGCAGGGCTTCGACGTCCTGCAGGGTCAACTGGCTCGGGTGCTCGGGGTTGACCCGCGGCGAGCCGGCGCTGCGCACCTCCTCGAAGGCCTCGCGCAAGGCGGCCCAGGCAGTGGCGCGCGAGCCGCCGCTGAGCTTGGCCCCGCCTTCGCCGAGTTGGGCAAACATCGCGGCCTTGGGCTTGACCAGCCACTGCGACAGGCTGCCGAGCGAGATCACCGCGCCCTGGCCGCCGATCAGGTTGCCGCCGTCCGAATCCGGCGCGGTGACGGCGCGGGTGAGGCCCTCGACCCGGTTCACCGGGATCAGGGTGCTGCGCGGATTGAAGGCGTCGGCGGCGTCGATGGCGGCGCTGTAGCGGGTGTTTTTCGCCGCGCTGTCGTTGGTCTGGTCGACGCCGTCGATCTCCACCAGGCCCAGGCTGGTGTAGGGATCGAACAGGCCCGGCGTCACCGGCTTGCCGCCGGCGTCGATCACCCGCGCGCCCTTGGGCGGCACCAGGTTTTCACCCACCGCGTCGATGCGGTGGTCGCGGATGACCAGGCTGCCGTGGGCGATCACCCCGGCGCGGCCGAGGGTGTGGATTTCGGCGTTGGTGATAACGATGGTGCCGGGCAGCGCTGCCGTCGGCAGCGCTGCTATTAAAAAAGCCAGGATTCCGATTCCCCGCTTCATGGCATTTCCTCCTCTTGGCCGAGGATGCCGAGTTTGAAGTCGCTGTCCGGCTGCTTTGGCGGGTGGGCGCGGTCGTAGCGCCGCACGCCGTCGATGTAGACCAGGTCGGCATGGCTGTAGACCGAGAACGGGTCGCTGCTCCACACCACCACGTCGCCGTCCTTGCCGTTTTCCAGGGTGCCGACGCGGTCCGCCACGCCCAGGGCCTTGGCCGGGTTGGCGGTGATCCAGCGGATCGCCCGTTCTCGCGGAATATCGAGGCCGGCGCGCCAGCCCGCTGCCATCGCCTTGCCCGCTTCCTGGTTGAGGCGCTGGATGCCGATGGGATCGTCGGAGTGCACCGTGGCGCAGGCGCCGGCGGCGTCGACCATGGCGATGTTCTCGCGGATGCCGTCGTAGGCTTCCAGCTTGAAGCCCCACCAGTCGGCCCACATCACGGCGCAGGTGTCGCTGGCCTTGAGCAGGGGCGCGATCTTGTAGGCCTCCACCGCGTGGTGGAAGGCGCTGATCTTGAACTTGAACTCCTGCGCCACGTCGAGCATGGTCGCCATCTGGTCGGCGCGGTAGCAGTGCATTTCCACCAGGATCTTGCCGTCCAGCACATCGGCCAGCGTCTCCATGCCGATGTCGCGGTCCGGCTCGGAGCCGCCCTTCTTCTTGGCGCCGTCGCGCTTTTTCTTGTACTCGGTGGCCTTGGCGAAGGCTTCGCGGTAGCCGGCGACGTCTCCCATCCAGGTCGAGGGGAAGCGGTGCTGGTCCTTGCCGTAGACGCGCTTGGGGTTTTCGCCGCAGGCCATCTTCAAGACCTGGGGCGCGTCCGGAAACTTCATCTCCTGGTAGGTGGTCGCGGGCACGTTCTTGAGCAGGGTGCCGCGGCCGCCGATCAGGTTGGCCGAACCCGGCAGGATCATCATGGAGGTGACCCCGCCCATGCGCGCCTGCTCGAAGCCGGGGTCCTGCGGCCAGACCGAATGCTCGGACCAGACGTTGGGCGTGGTGGGGCTGGTGGCCTCGTTGCCGTCCGAGCTGGCCCACACTTCCGGCGAGGCGTAGACGCCCAGGTGCGAGTGCGGGTCGATGATGCCGGGGGTGACCCAGCGGCCCTGCGCATCCACCACCTCGGCGCCGGCCGGCGCGGCGATGTCCTTGCCGACCTGGGCGATCTTGTGGTCGCGGATCAGCACGTCGCCGTCGTCGAGGCGGCTGCCGGTGCCGGTGAGCACGGTGGCGTGGCGGATCAGCACCGGCGCGGCGGCAGGCGGCGCGTAGGTGGAGGCATACGGCTGGCGTCCCGCCGGGCTCTCCTTCTGATGGCAGCCAGCGCAAAACGCCAGCGCCGCGGCTGCCGCGAAATAGATCGGGCGGTGCATCATTGGCGCTCCCCAGGGTGCGGATTCTCCAAGGCAGCTTAGCAGCATGGACCGGCGCCGTGCGGCCCGTCCGCCGGCGTACGGAGGGTGCGCGGATGGCTCTGCGCGGTATACTGCGCGCCATTTTTCGCATTTTCCCACCACTGGTTATTTGAACCCATGAGCGCCCACGATATCCGCGACGCCACGCGTCCCGACCCCGATGCCGTCCTTGTCCAGATCGCCGACTACGCCTGGAACCATCCGGGGTTTTCCGACGAGGCCTTGAGCACGGCGCGCTACTGCCTGATCGATACCCTGGGTTGCGGCCTGCAGGCCCTGATCTACACCGGCTGCACCAAGCTGATGGGGCCGGTGGTGCCGGGCGCGACCATGACGGGCGGCGCCCGCGTGCCGGGCACCAGCTATGAACTGGACCCGGTAACGGCGGCCTTCAACATCGGCTGCATGATCCGCTACCTGGATTTCAACGACACCTGGCTGGCGGCGGAATGGGGCCATCCTTCCGACAACCTCGGCGGCATCCTGGCCGTGGCCGACTACCTGTCGCGCAAGAACGTCGCGGAAGGCAAAGCGCCGCTGACCCTGCGCAGCGTGCTGGAAGGCATGATCATGGCGCACGAGATCCAGGGCGTGCTGGCCCTGGACAACGGCTTCAACCGCGTGGGCCTGGACCATGTGCTGCTGGTGCGCGTGGCGTCCACCGCCGTGGTCACCAAGCTGCTCGGCGGCACCCGCGACGAGATCCTCACCGCGCTGACCCATGCCTTCGCCGACGGCGGCGCCCTGCGCACCTACCGCCATGCGCCGAACGCCGGTTCGCGCAAGTCATGGGCCGCCGGCGACGCCACCTCGCGCGCCGTGCTGCTGGCGCTGCGCACCCTGCGCGGCGAGATGAACATCCCCACCGTGCTCAGCGCCAAGACCTGGGGCTTCCAGGATTCGCTCAACCGCGGCAAGGCCATCACCCTGGCGCGCCCGCTGGGCGGCTACGTCATGGAAAACGTGCTGTTCAAGATCAGCTTCCCGGCCGAGTTCCACGCCCAGACCGCCGCCGAATGCGCCATGACCCTGCACCCGCAGGTCAAGGACCGCATCGACCAGATCAAGAAGATCACCATCCGCACCCACGAGTCGGCGATCCGCATCATCGACAAGAGGGGCAAGCTGGCCAACTTCGCCGACCGCGACCACTGCATCCAGTACATGACCGCTGTGCCGCTGATCTTCGGCCGCCTGGTCGCCTCCGACTACGAGGACGCCGTCGCCGCCGACCCGCGCATCGACGCCCTGCGCGAGAAGATGGAATGCGTGGAAGACACGCAGTTCACCAAGGACTACCTGGATTCCGACAAGCGCTCCATCGCCAACGGCATCACCGTCGAGTTCAACGACGGCAGCAAGCTGCCGGAAGTCGTTGTTGAGTACCCGATCGGCCACCGCCGCCGCCGCAAGGAAGGCATCCCGGTGCTGGTGGAGAAGTTCAAGAGCAACCTGGCGCTGAAGATCGCGCCGAAGAACGCCGCGAAGATCATGCACATCGCGCAGGACCAGGCGCGTTTGGAAGCGACGCCGGTGCAGGATTTCGTAAGCCTGTTCGTGGTTTGAAGCCGGGAGGCGAGAGGCGGGCGGCGTGAGGCGCGAAGCGGTAGGGGATCTTCGCGCCGTGCTTGGGCAGGGGTTGGCGGCGCTCAATCTGCCGGAGTCCTTGACCGTTCCGCTGCTGGCCTATCTGGACGAACTCCAGAAATGGAACGCGGCCTACAACCTCACCGCCGTGCACGAGCCGGCGGAGATGGTGACGCGCCACCTGCTCGACAGCCTGGTGCTGCTGCCCTATGTCAAAAGCCCGCTGCTCGACGTCGGCAGCGGCGCCGGCCTGCCCGGCATCCCGCTGGCCATCGCCAATTCGCAGCTGGAGGTCACGGTGCTGGACAGCAACGGCAAGAAGGCCCGCTTCCTGCGCCATGCAGTGCGCACGCTGAAGCTGGACAATTTGGCGGTAGCGGAAGCCAGGGTGGAGGATTACAAACCTGCGCAGCGGTTTGCGTCCATCACCTCACGCGCCTTCGCTTCCCTCAACGATTTTCTGATCCGCAGCGAGCATTTGCTCGCTGCGGATGGGCATTGGCTGGCGATGAAAGGTAAGCTCGACGCCCAGGAAACGCAGCAACTCCCCGCCGGAGTCGGGATCGTGGACATCAAAACCCTACAAGTTCCGGGCCTCGCCGAGTCGCGGCATCTGGTCATCGCTGCGCGCTTATGAGCCGCATCATCGCCGTCGCCAACCAGAAGGGCGGGGTGGGCAAGACCACCACCGCCATCAACCTGGCCGCCTCGCTGGCGGCGACCAAGCGCCGCGTGCTGCTGGTCGACCTGGACGCGCAGGGCAATGCCACCATGGGCGTCGGGGTGGACAAGTACAAGCTGGCCAAGACCACCTGCGACGTGCTGCTGGAACAGGCCCGGGCGGCGGACGTGGTGCAGTATCTGCCCAGCCTCGGCTTTTCCGTGATGCCGGCCAACGGCGACATGACCGAGGCGGAAATCCGCCTGCGCGACGTGGCCGCCGGGGATTTTTCGCTCAAGTCGGCGCTGGCCGAGATCGCGGCGGACTTCGACTACATCCTGCTCGATTGTCCCCCGGCGCTGTCCAAGCTCACCGTCAACGCCTTCGTCGCCGCCGACGGCGTGCTGATCCCGATGCAATGCGAGTACTACGCGCTGGAGGGCCTCACCGCCCTGGTCGATACCATCAACAAGATCCGTCGGGTGATCAACCCCAGGCTGGAGATCGAAGGCCTGCTGCGCACCATGTACGATCCGCGCAATAACCTGGCCAACGACGTGTCCGAGCAGCTGCTGCAGCATTTCGGCGACAAGGTCTACCGCACCATGGTGCCGCGCAATGTGCGCCTGGCCGAGGCGCCCAGCCACGGCCTGCCGGTGATCGGCTACGACCCGGCCTCGAGCGGCGCCAAGGCCTACCTGGCGCTGGCGGGGGAGTTGTTGCGGCGGCATGACGGCGGGCAGCTGCCGCTCGGGTGATGTAGGGTAGGCGGGACAAAGCGCAAGCCGCCATTGGTGCCAGGCCCCCGGTGGGTTACGCTGCGCTCCACCCACCTTACAACGGTGCATCCATAAGCCCATGCTGGTGGCGGGCGCGGGGCTGCTCATCGTGGTGCTGTCCCAGGTGCAGATCGGCCTTCCCTCCAGGTTGTGGTACTGGGGCGCGGCGGCGATCCTGGTCGGCGTGCTGGCCGCGCTTCCGGCCATGCTGCGGTCCTGGTCCACCGAGCTGGTGGTGACCTCGATGCGCATCGTCGCCAAGCACGGCGTGATCAGCCGCCACACCATGGAAATGCTGCACAAGCGGATCGAAAGCCTGTCGGTGGAGCAAAGCATCATGGGGCGGCTGCTGGATTACGGCACGCTGCTGATCCACGGCACCGGGGGCGGCCGCGAGGCGATCCCGAACATCGCCCAGCCGCTCAAGTTCCGCAATGCCGCCATGGCGGCGCAGTCGGGGACTTAAAAAGCGGCGATCATCCCCTGCACGGCCCGCAGGCCGCCGCCGCGCCGCCGGCCACGGTGGGTTGCGCTGCGCTTCACCCACCCTACAAACTAGCGGTCATGAACACAAAAAAGCGCGGCCTGGGCCGCGGACTCGATGCCTTGCTCGGCAGCGTTGCGCCGACCCAGGCCGACGCGGGGGAGGAGTTGCGCGAGCTGGAACTGGAGCTGCTCTCGCCGGGGCGGCATCAGCCGCGCCGCAAGTTCGATCCCGAGGCCCTGCAGTCGCTGGCCGATTCGATCCGCGCGCAGGGCGTGGTGCAGCCGATCGTGGCCCGCTCGTTGAGCCCCGGGCGCTACGAGATCGTCGCCGGCGAGCGCCGCTGGCGCGCCGCGAAAATGGCGGGGCTGAAAACCATCCCGACGGTGGTGCGGCAGATCCCCGACCGCACCGCCATGGCCGTGGCCCTGGTGGAGAACATCCAGCGCGCCGACCTGAACGCCCTGGAAGAAGCCGAGGCCCTGCGCCGCCTGATCGACGAGTGCGGCCTGACCCATGAACTCACCGCCGAAGCCGTGGGCCGCTCGCGCGCCTCGGTGAGCAACCTGCTGCGCCTGCTGGACCTGCAAGCCGAAGTGCAGCAACTGGTGCGCGACGACCGCCTGTCCCTGGGCCATGCCAAGGTGCTGCTCGCCGCCAGCGGCGAGCGGCAGATCGCCCTGGCCCGGCAGGTGCTGGAGCAGCAGCTGTCGGTGCGCCAGACCGAACAGCTGCTGGCGCAGAAGGCCGCAGAAAAAGCGGCGCACAAGGGCAACGCGCCGCGCCCGCGCAGCGCGCTGGAACTGGAACTAAGCGAGCGCGTCGGCCTGCCGGTGCAGCTCAAGCAGGGGCGCGCCGGCCGCGGGCAGCTCACCATCGGTTTCGGCGACAAGCAGGAACTGGAGCGGCTGCTGAAGATGCTGCGGTAGTTTTCCGCCTCATTATTATTATGTGAGTCCGAAATCCGCTGAAAATTTGAGTCGTCATCCCCGCGCAGGCGGGGATCCAGCTTGCTGGATTTCCCTTCGCAAATAGCTCAAAACTGGATTCCCGCTTACGCGGGAATGACTTACGCGGGAATGACGAGGGGTTTGATCAACAATAGTAGGGGGCCTGTGGCCGCCGGCTGTTTTGCCCGCGTATCACTATAGGGCTCTGGCGTTCCTGCGCTCATTTTGAGCGCAGCGAAAAATAAGCCGGGCAGTCCGCTCCGCGCGGTCCCATGTTGCCGCTTTGCCACAATCGATGTGCGGCTTGCAAATTTGGGACAAAGTTTGACCACCCTTGACCCTAGCCGGTAAAATCGCAATCCCGCTGGTGAATTCGCTAGGGGCGACGTAACCAAATCGTCACCACGGGCGGATGAAAATGCGAACCCAATTGCGCGGTGCAGCAATCGCTCGGGCGGTGTGCCTGGTGCAAATGGGAATTCTCGGAATCTCCGCCCTGTTGACGCTGTGGATATGGGGCAGGCCGCAAGCGATCGCCGCGCTGTACGGCGGGCTGGTGGCGGTAATCCCGACGGCGTATTTCGCATACCGTGTATTTGCGAAACGCAAGACGCAGGATCCAGGCTTGATGCTCGGTGCATTCTACCTGGGGGAGATTGGCAAGATTGGTTTGACCGCCCTTCTGTTCTGGCTGGGCGTGATTTTGTTCGCCAAGCAGTTTTTGGCGTTGATGGCGACTTACGCCGCCTGCCTGCTGGCCTATTGGCTGGTGCTGGCATGGCTTGGGTTTGACTGGACCGACGAGACGAAAGAGTTCTGATTTATGGCAGCAGCAGAAGCCCGCGAAGACTCTGGTGACTATGTTCTGCACCACTTGACTAACCTCAAGCTGGATTTGCGGACCATGCAGATCGATCCGAACGCCCATGGCTTCTGGGTGCTCAATCTCGATAGCATCGCCTTCGCCTTGATCCTCGGCGCGCTCCTGCTGTTCTTCATGATTCGCGTGGCGCGCAAGGCGAACACGGGCATTCCCACCGGCATCGGCAATTTCATCGAGATGGTGGTGGAGTTCGTGCAGGGCCAGGTCAAGGACATCAACCCGCATGCCGACTCCCTGGTGGCGCCGCTGGGCCTCACCATCTTCGCCTGGGTCCTGCTGATGAACCTGATGGACATCGTGCCCATCGACTGGCTGCCGCTTCTCGGCAAGCACATGGGCCTGCATCACCTGAGAGTGGTCCCCAGCACCGATATCAACATCACTTTCGGCCTGTCGCTGTCGGTGTTCGTGCTGATGTATATCTTCAATTTCAAATACAAGGGCGTGATCGGTTTGGGCAAGGAGTTCCTGACCCATCCCTTTTTTATCCCGTCCGGCCCGCTGGTGGTGCTGAACGTGCTGCTGATCCCGGTCAACGTGGTGCTGCGCCTGGTGGAGGACG
>CAJCJI010000307.1 GCA_903970595.1 Verrucomicrobiota bacterium | reverse complement strand
CCTGCCACTGACGCTGGCGATACTCGACGGCATGTCCGTCAGCGTCGGGGGGGAGGTTTTCATCATACCGCTTGGTGCCATTGTCGAGTCGTTGCAACCCCTGGCCGAGCAGGTCAAGACCGTATCTGGTCAGGGCCGCGTGGTGCGGGTGCGCAACGAGTACGTACCTCTTCTGGCCTTGTACGAATTGTTCGGCATCCGCTCCGAGGTCCGTCATCCACATCGCGGTATTCTGGTTCTGCTTGAATCGGAGGGCCGTAAGCTGGCTTTACAGGTCGATGAACTGGTTGGCCAGCAGCAGGTGGTGATCAAGAGCCTGGAGGCGAACTATCGCCGGGTCCATTGCATTTCCGGCGCAACCATACTCGGCGACGGCCGGGTTGCGCTGATCCTCGACGTCGCCGAACTGGTTCGCACGGTCAGCCGTGCCGCCGCTGCCTGACGGAGCGCACATGATGCAAACCCAAACGCCGGCCCCGAGCATGGCACGCGTAGCGGAAGTCGCCGCCGGCCGCGAATTTCTGACCTTTACCCTCGGCGAGGAGGAGTACGGTGTCGATATCCTCAGCGTGCAGGAAATCCGGCGCTACGACACCGTCACCCGCATCCCCGAAACGCAGGCCTTCATCAAGGGCGTGGTCAACCTGCGCGGAACCATCGTGCCGGTGGTTGATTTGCGCATCAAGTTCAAACTGGGCAAGGCCGAATACAACGGCTTTACCGTGATGATCATCCTGAACATCGCCAAGCGTGTAGTCGGTATAGTGGTGGACAGCGTCTCCGACGTAATTCAGCTCAGCGCCGAGCAGGTGCGTCCGCCGCCGGAATTCGGCGGCACGCTGGATACCCGCTTCATCACCGGCCTGGGCACGCTCGACGAGCGCATGTTGATCCTGGTCGACATCGAAAAGCTGTTGCGCGCGCAAGACATGGCTTTGTTGCCTTCCACGTCAGATCATCTCTCCCCCCATTGATTCCCGGAGCATTCTCATGAGCAAGAAAAGCATCGCGGCGAAAAGGCGCCCATCGAAGACGGCCCCGAAGGCAGGCAAGCCGATCAAGGGCTTGAATCCGCTCAAGAGGGTGAAGCCCCGGGCTATCCCCAGCGGCCTTGCCGATCCCGCGGCGCAGGCGCGATCTCACTACGGCCTGGAAGCGATCGGCACCAGTATCACGATTTTGGACCTTTACCTGAAAGTGCTTTATGCCAATCCTGCCGCGGTGAAGTTGCTGGCCGAAGCGGAGAGCGATATCCGCAAGGATCTGCCGGACTTCCAGGCCGGCAAGCTGCCAGGATCGAGCATCGAGGGGATTCTGGGCGCAGCCGATCAGCGCGAAAAGCTCGCCGTCCAAAGCAGCTCGCAAAGTGTGCGCGTTTCCTTGGGGGGGCGCACCTTCAGCCTGCTGATCAACCCGCTCCTCAATGCCAAAGGGGCTCGCGACGGCTTTGTGGTCGAGTGGTCGGACCTCACCGCCGATCTGGCCGAGAACGCGAGGCGGCAGTTGCAGACCGCCGAGTCCGCTGGACAGTTGCGGGCGATTAGCAAAGCCCAAGCGGTGATCGAATTCGAACTCGACGGCAGGATCATTTCCGCCAACGACAACTTTCTCAAAGCGGTTGGCTATGCCCTGGAAGAGATCCGGGGTCAGCACCATAGCCTGTTTGTCGATCCAGCGCAGCGGCAGAGCCCGGAATACCGCCAGTTCTGGGACAAGCTGGGCCGCGGCGAGTACGACTCCGGGGTCTACAAGCGCATCGGCAAAGGGGGGCGCGAGCTGTGGATCCAGGCCTCCTATAACCCGATACTCGATACCGCCGGCAAGCCGTTCAAGGTGATCAAGTACGCCACCGATATCACCACGCAGATGCAGCGCAATGCGGACTTCGAAGGCCAGATCGCCGCCATCGGAAAATCCCAGGCGGTGATCGAGTTTTCGCTGGACGGTCGTATTCAGAACGCCAACGACAATTTCCTGAGGACCCTGGGCTACACTCTGGACGAAGTCAAGGGCCAGCACCACAGCCTGTTTATCGATCCGGCGCACCGAGCCAGCACCGACTATCGTCTGTTCTGGGAAAAGCTGGGCCGCGGCGAATACGACGCGGGCCAGTACAAGCGATTGGCCAAGGGTGGCAGGGAGATCTGGATCCAGGCCTCCTACAATCCAATCCTGGATATAAATGGCAAACCTTTCAAGGTGGTGAAGTACGCCACCGACGTGACCGCCCAGGTACGCGCCAGCGAGGCGCTGGAACAGGCGGTGCAGCAAACCCAGGCTATGGTGGCAGCGGCACGCGACGGAGACCTGGTGCAACGCATCGCCCTGGATGGCAAGAACGGTTCCATCCGCGATCTGTGCGACGGCGTCAATTCCCTGGTCGACAACATGTCCGATGTGGTGCGTCGCATCCAGGAGTCCAGCGGCGCCATCAACGCGGCAGCCAAAGAAATCGCCTCGGGCAACGGCGACCTCTCGGCGCGCACCGAGCAGCAGGCGGCTTCGCTGGAGGAGACCGCCAGTTCTATGGAGCAGCTGACCGGTACGGTCAAGCAAAACGCGGAAAATGCGCGCCAGGCCAATCAGCTTTCGATCGGCGCCAGCGACATTGCCCGCAAGGGCGGCGACGTGGTAGGCCAGGTGGTGTCGACCATGCAGGCGATTCACCAGTCCAGCCGCAAGATCGTGGACATCATCGGGGTCATCGACGGCATCGCTTTCCAGACCAACATCCTGGCTCTCAACGCCGCGGTGGAGGCGGCACGCGCCGGCGAGCAGGGCCGCGGGTTCGCCGTGGTGGCGGCCGAGGTGCGCAGCCTGGCGCAGCGTTCGGCGGCAGCCGCCAAGGAGATCAAGACCTTGATCAACGATTCCGTGGAAAAAGTCGGCAACGGCACCGCGCTGGTCGAGCAGGCCGGCAAGACCATGGAAGAAATTGTGGTTGGGGTCAAGCGCGTTACCGACATCATGGGCGAGATCACCGCCGCTTCGCAGGAGCAGAGCGGCGGCATCGAGCAGGTCAACCAGGCGATCACGCAGATGGACGAGACCACGCAGCAGAACGCTGCGCTGGTGGAGGAAGTGTCCGCCGCGGCGCGTTCACTCGAAGAGCAGTCCGGCAGCCTCGTCGCGGCGGTAAGCCGCTTCGTGGTGGAACAGGCCGAATCCGCCCAGCCAGAACCCGCGATCCGGCCGGCGCCAAGGACTACCGGGGAAAAGGTGCCCTCGCGAAAGCCGGCGTCGCTCAATGTCGCGCCCGCGGCGCGGCCACGCGTGAATGGCAGCGCTCACGCCAAGGCGCCCCTGGCCAAGGATCCCGCCGGTTCCTGGACCGAATTCTGAGCCGGGTGCCAGCATGAACCATTCCGGGTCGGGCCGATCCACACCCTCCGGTGCTACTCCTGCCATGGCCCGAGCATGAGCCAGACCGCCACCCTTGAGCGCGAGTTCGCCTACTCCAAGCGCGATTTTGAACGCGTCTGCCGCATGATCCGCCTGCGTGCCGGCATCGCGCTGGCGCCGGGCAAGGAAGACATGGTCTATGGCCGGCTGGTTCGGCGCCTGCGCGCCCGTGGGGTGTGCAGCTTTCGTGAATACCTGGATCTGCTGGAGCATTCAAACGACTCGGAATGGCAGGATTTCACCAATGCACTGACCACCAACCTCACCGCGTTTTTCCGCGAGCCGCATCATTTCGAGGCGCTGGGCGAGTTGCTGGCGCAACGCGATCCGCGCCGCGGCCTGCGCCTGTGGTCGGCTGCGGCCTCGACCGGCGAAGAGCCCTATTCGCTGGCGATGACCGTGGCCGAGCACTATGGCCGGGTCGATGCCTCGGTGCGGATCCTGGCCACCGACATCGATACCCAGGTGCTGGAAACCGCCCGTAGCGGAGTCTACGCGCTAGACCGAGTGGCCGGTCTACCGGAGGAGCGGCTGCGCCGTTTCTTCCAGCGGGGTAGCGGCGCCAACCAGGGCTATTGCCGAGTCGCGGAAGAGTTACGCCGAATGGTCGAATTCCGTCCGCTCAATCTGCTGGACGAAGCCTGGGACCTGCGCGGACCATTCGACGCGATCTTCTGCCGCAACGTCATGATTTACTTCGACAAGGCAACACAGTACCGCGTCCTGAGCCGGCTGGTGCCGCTGTTGGCGGCCGGCGGCCGGTTCTTCGCCGGCCATTCCGAGAGTTTTTTCCACGCCACCGATCTGCTTCTGTCGTGCGGCCGGACCATTTATCGTCCTGCCGCCAGGGCCGCCTGAAATGTACGCCATACGCAAGGCGCGGGGCGCACCGCTGCCCCCGGACCGAGCCATCGGCGGTTACTTCGACACCAAGTTCGATGCGTATGCTGTCAAGGTACTGCCGGGGGAGTATGTCGTAACCGTCGATGACGTGATGCTGGTCACCCTGCTCGGATCCTGCGTCACCGCCTGCATGCGCGATCCGTTCTCCAGGATCGGCGGCATGAATCATTTCATGCTGCCGGACAGCGAGACCGGAGAAGGCGCCACCGCGCGCTACGGCGCCTATGCCATGGAGATCCTGATTAACGATCTGCTCAAGCGCGGGGCCATGCGCAATCGGCTCGAAGCCAAGGTCTTCGGTGGCGGCGCTGTCATCGCCGCCCTGAGCAGCAGCGATGTGGGTCAGCGCAATGCACACTTCGTGCTCGCCTATCTTGCGGCGGAACGAATTCCGATCTTGGCGCAGGACCTGGGCGATACCTGTCCGCGCCGCGTACACTACTTCCCGCGCGACGGCCGGGCCTTGGTGAGGCGGCTGCCCAGCGCCCTGCGCGCCGAGGTGGTGGCCGGCGAGAAACTGTACCAGAGCCGACTCGGCAGTGAGCCCGCGGGCGGAGGCGTGGAGTTGTTCACATGAGCGCGCCGCCGATCCGCGTCCTGGTGATCGACGATTCGGCGCTGATGCGCAGGATGTTGACCGAATTTCTAGCGGCGGACGACGGCATCGAAGTGGTGGGCGCGGCCCCTGATCCATATGCGGCGCGCGAGATGATCAAGCGGTTGCGCCCCCATGTGCTTACGCTCGACGTGGAAATGCCGCGCATGGACGGCCTGACCTTCCTGGAAAACCTGATGCGCTTGCATCCCCTGCCGGTGGTCATGGTGTCCTCGCTTACCGAACGCGGCGCGGAGGTGACCCTGCAGGCGCTGGAGCTGGGCGCGGTGGATTTCGTTACCAAGCCTAAGTTGGATGTTGAAAGCGTCATGGCGGTTTATGCCGGTGAGCTGATCGCCAAGATCAAGCTGGCCGCAAGGGTGCGTCCGCGCCGCGCCGCGCCTGTCATCGACGGCCTGCCACATGTGTGCCGCGCACGTCAGTTTGGCACCACCGAAAGGATAATCGCCCTCGGCGCCTCCACCGGCGGCACCGAGGCGATCCGCGAAGTGCTGCAGCGCATGCCTGCCGACGCGCCTGCGATGCTCATCGTGCAGCACATTCCGGCGGCCTTCTCGCAGGCCTTCGCCGCGCGCATGGACCGGCATTCGGCCATGGCGGTGTGCCAGGCGCGGGATGGTCAGCAGGTGGTGCCGGGCCATGCCTATATCGCGCCGGGCGATCATCATCTACTGCTGGCGCGCAACGGCGCCCGGTATGTGTGCCGGCTCAGCGAAGCGCCCCCGGAGAACCGCCACCGTCCAAGTGTC
Source organism: Verrucomicrobiota bacterium (assembly GCA_903970595.1). Classification (GTDB taxonomy): domain Bacteria; phylum Pseudomonadota; class Gammaproteobacteria; order Nevskiales; family Nevskiaceae; genus Nevskia. The sequence goes on along the minus strand of CAJCJI010000307.1, from coordinate 7,901 downwards.
GATCTGCTGTTCCGCTCCGTGGCGGAGCAGGCCGGGGGTAACGCCCTCGGTGCCATCCTCACCGGCATGGGCGATGACGGCGCGCGCGGCCTGCTGGCCATGCTTCACGCCGGCGCTCCTACCTTGGCGCAGGACCAGGACAGCAGCGTGGTCTGGGGCATGCCTGGCGCGGCCGTGCGTCTGGGCGCGGTGCAGCACCAGCTGCCAGTAGAGGGCGTTGCCGCGAAATTGTTGGAGCTGGCGGGCACGGCGCCGGCATTTGGTTCAAGAACGGCCGCCCTGGGCCGATAAGCATCGCATTGGAGACCGTCCCTTGAAATTCATCATGCATGCGCTGGTGTACAAGCCCTTTTTTCCGCCGCTGGCCTTGACCCTGGCCGCCGCAGCATCGCGCTGGCTGGAGGTGCCGTCGATGCTGTACTGGCTGCTCTTGGGAGGGGTGCTGGCGGCCTGGGTCTGGACCGCCTGGAAAGTGGGCGGCGTGCTGTCTGCCCACCAGGCAGATGAACGGCGGCGCCTCGAACAGGCGCAGCAGCGTGGCAATGAACTCGAGCAGCTTGCGGCCACTCTGGCCGGCGACGTGCGGGGCGTGGAACAAGAAATCGCCCGCGTGCGCGGGCTGATCCAGGGCGCGGCGCGGGAACTGGCTGCCAGCTTCGAGACCATGAACAAGCAGGCCCGCGGCCAGGAAGCCGCGCTTGCGCAGATCCTCAGCCAGACTTGCGACGATGCGCGCGGCACTGGCGTGCAGCAATTTGCCCACCAGGCCGGCAAGCTGCTGGAAAGCCTGGTCGACGTATTGGCCGAGGCCACCCGTCAAAGCGGCGCCAGCCTGCAGCTGATCGACGCCATGGTCAAGCACTTCGATGCGATTTTCGAACTGCTTGGCGACGTCAAGACCATCGCCGACCAGACCAATCTGCTGGCGCTCAACGCCGCCATCGAGGCCGCGCGCGCGGGCGAAGCTGGCCGCGGCTTCGCGGTGGTGGCCGAAGAAGTGCGCAATCTGTCCGAGCGCTCCAACAACTTCAACGAGCAGATCCGCAAGCTGGTAGCCAGTTCCAAGGACGCCATCGCCACCGTGCGCGACAGCGTCGGCGCGATGGCGGCGCGCGACACCAGTGTCGGCCAACAGGCCCGCGGCGAAGTGGGGCAGCTGCTCGGCCGCATGCAGGGCGTTGACCGCATGCTTGGACAGGGCATGCGCGAGGTGTCCGCCGCTGGCGAGCAGATCGGCCGCGCCGTGGCTCAGGCCGTGCGCTGTCTGCAGTTCGAAGACATCAGCCTCCAGTCGCTGGCCGCGGCCGACCAGCATGCGCAGCGCCTGGTGCAGGCGCAGGCCGAGACTGCGTTGCTGATCTCCGGCAAGGTCCCGGCTGCGCTGACGACGGCTAGGCGCGGCGGCGACGCCGCGCTAGCCGCCGCCGCACATCATCACGACAACGCGTCCATCGGAGACTGGCGAGTGGTGCCGCATAAGCCGGTGACGCAAGTATCGCTGCAGGAAGGCACGGTGGAGCTGTTCTGAGCATCAAGGCGCGTACTGCAAAGCTGCTGGAACAAGCCGTTTCGCGCAGTGGTCTTGATGTGCTGCGTTTTTATCTCGTGTGAGTCTAGGATTCGGCGGCGCAGCCCAGTCCCAGCAGTTCAAGCAGCTTTTCCGGTGGTACCGCGGGGTAAAATAGATATCCCTGGGCATAGTCGACGCCGATTTCGCGCAACACCTCGAGTTTGCGCCGGTCATCGACGAACTCGGCAACGGTATTCTTGCCGGTAGCGTGGGCCACATGGTTGATAGCGCTGACGATGTCCCGCGAAGGTCCGTCATTGGCCACCTGACGCACAAACTGCCCATCGATCTTGACCTCGTCCACCGGCAGGGAATGGAGGTAACCGAAGGAGCACAGGCCTGAACCGAAGTCGTCGAGGCTGAAACGGCAGCCGAGGCTGCGAAATTCGGCGATGACTTCGGACGCTACGTCGAGATGCTCCACTGCTGAGGTTTCGGTGATTTCGAAGCCCAGGGTGCCGCGCGGCAGGCCGGCGCCGCGCACGTCGTTGAACAGGCCGTACATGAAGTCGCCATCGGCGACCGAATTGGCGGACAGGTTGATTGAGACGCTTTTCAGGCGCTGCATGGCGGCACTGTTCTGTTCCAGCCAGTTGAGAATGTAGGCGGCGGAAAAGCGGTCCAGTTCGGTGGCGACGCCAAAGCGCTCGAGCGACTCGATCATTCCCCGCGGCAGGGGCATCAATACGCCGTTCTTCTCCATCCGTATAAGGAATTCGGCCTTGACCAGTCGCGCTTCTTTGCAGTTGATGTCGAGAATCGGTTGCGGATGCAGGGTCAGCGATCCGGCAGCCAGCAGACGCCGGAACTCTTCGATGTATTCGATATTGATTAGCCGGTCGCGGAGATCGTAGGCGGACGCAGAATACGGGGCAATCTGGTTGATGCCGCGGTGCTTGGCTATTTCGCAGGCTAGCGCCGCCTGTTGCAGGATCTGCACCCAGTCCGCGCCCGGTTTGGCACAGGCAACTCCGATCGACGCGGCTGCTGTCCAACCGCTGGTGGCCTGCGGCAGAGGCAAGGACATCAACAGCGCACGCAAGGCATGCGCTTCTTCCAGGGTGGCTTGGGCGTGATCGATGGATCTTGCGGCAACGAATTCGTTGCTCCACAAATGTCCGCCGACGCCTCCGTCGCCGGCCCAGGAACTCACCGCGCTGCCAACGGCCGCAATGATCTGGTCGGCGACTTTGGGCCCTTCGTTGCGGTTTAGCTTGCGGACATCATGCAGGTCGATATGCAAGACGGCTGCATAAGGGCCGAAGCGCCAGTTGCGCAGATGGCGCAGCAGATGGTCGTACGACGATGGGGCTGGTTTTCGTTGACGGGAACTCATTGACCAGTTATCGGCATCCGGGGTCCGTACTTGATCCTCACACAGGGAATTTGGCCCGGTTGCGAGCCGGGCCGGGGCCCAGAATGTGCGCCATTGGTCCGCCGCAGATTGCCGGATGTCGCCAGGAAGGACTTTGCGCGATAAGGATTAATTGAGAACGGGCATTCAGGTGTATATTAAGGTCGCCGGGAACGGCATGGATTCCTAAGTGTTGAGGATTTTGGTCAGGCAACCGGTAGCCGAGCAACACTCACAGAAACAGTCCTTGCTGAAGCTTTTGCGACCACGATGCGGCTGCTGAAGCCGTTCCGAGCAAGGGCGCAAATTTAAATCAGCTTCATTGGTGGTCGTCGTTGCTTACTGGACTGGCGCTCCGGCTTTAACGCTAGATTAAAACGCATCCAAGTCATTCTTGCGATTCAGCGCGATTCACGAAGTCTGTCAGTTCAAACACACGCCGCCTACGGGACTCGTCCAACTCGACGGCCGATTCGATCTTTGCGAAATTCAGCAACAACTCGTCCATCGACAGTCCCTTCGCGTAGAGAAAGCCCTGTGCCTCGTCGCAGCCTTCATCCAATAGGTGGTTCTGCTGCTCAGCCGTCTCCACTCCTTCGGCGATGACTGAAATATGTAGCCTCTTTGCCATCGCAATGATCGCATTGACGACTGCGGCATCCTTGGTATCGGTTGTCAAGTCGCGCACGAAGGACTGGTCAATCTTGATCTTGTCAATTGGGAAACGTGTGAAATAGGAAAGGCTGGAATATCCAGTGCCGAAGTCATCGATGACGACGCCCACGCCCAGGTCGCGGATGGCGCCCAGGAGCTTGGCGCAATCCTCTGGATACTGCATCAGCACGCCTTCGGTGATTTCCAGGTCGAGGCTTTGCGGACGCAATCCGCTTTCCCTCAGCGCGCTCTTGATGACCTGCAGAAAGTGCTTTTGATTGAACTGACGGGGCGAAACGTTGACCGAAACGTTGAGCGGCCGGCCAGACTGCCTTTGCATTTCTGCACCCTGACGGCATGCCGCCCGCAACGTCCACTCGCCCAGGCGCACAATAATCCCGGTGTCCTCTGCGATGGGAATGAAGCGCGACGGAGTGATGTCACCTTTTTTGCCGTGCTTCCAGCGCAGCAGCGCCTCGGTGCCTACGATCTGTCCGGTCCGCAGCGATACCTTGGGTTGGTAATGAACAGAATGTTCATCAAGTTCTTCGGCTTGGCGCAGGCCGTTGGCCAGCACCAGCTTTTCGTGCGATTCCAGCAGCATCTCTTCGGTAAACCATTTGAAGGTGCCGCGGCCGCTGGCTTTTGCCTGATACATGGCGGCGTCGGCCTTCTTCAGCAAAGTGGCCGGGTCTTGACCATCCTTTGGGTAGAGGCACACGCCGATGCTGGGTGTGACGTGCAGCTGGTGCAGCTGCAGGCGCAGCGGTTGCGACACGGCTTTGCTGATCTGGCCAATCAGTGGGGTGAGGTCATCTTTGTCCCCCACATCGGTGACCACGACCACGAACTCATCGCCGCCGAGGCGTGCGACCGTGTCGATTTCGCGCACACTGTCCTGCAAGCGCTTGGCGATGGCTACCAACAGCTCGTCGCCGACCTGGTGTCCGAGAGAATCGTTAACCTGCTTGAATTGGTCCAAATCAAGCAAAAGGACCGCCACCTGCAGTTTGTTGCGTCTGGCCTGCCGGATTGCCATTCGCAGCCGGTCGGCAAGCAAGATGCGGTTGGGCAGCCCGGTGAGGGCGTCGTGACTGGCCATGTGTACGAGCGACTGCTCGGCCCGCTTCCGCGCGGTTATATCGGCAGAAACAGTCAGGAATCCAATGACTTTGCCGGCCGAGTCGCAAAGCGTGGTGATAGCGATGTGTACCGGTAGCCGGCTCCCGTCTTTCCGGCAATACGTCCATTCGCGTTCGTCCGGCACATCTCTGCTGCCGGCGGCCACAATCACCTGGAAATCGGCCGGGATGTTCAGTCCCGACTGGCTGGACAAATCGATGGCTCTTTGCCGAATTTCGTCCTGATCGTGGATCAGCATCGTGGATTGACCAATCAATTCATCTCGCCGGTAACCCAGCAAGCGCTCGGCCGCCGGATTGATCGCCACGATGATTCCCTCGGAATCCGTGGCAACGACGCTGGCAGGCAGGCTTCTGAGGATGGAGTCCCGCAGCGTATTGGCTTCGGCTACCCGCATCAGCTGCTCCGCTTCCTTGCGCTTGGAAATGTCGATGATGCTGGCCAGCACGAAGCGGTCGGCGGCCGTTTGCAGTGGACTCAGCCCGATTTCCACCGGTACTTCGGTGCCGTCCTTGCGCAGCCCGAACAATTCGCGGCCTGCACCCATGCTGCGAACCACAGGAGACAATGAATAGCCCTTTCTGAGACCGGCATGGTGGCCGCGGAACCGTTCAGGGATGAGCAACTCGACCGGCTGGCAAAGAAGCTCTTTGCGGTTGTAGCCAAACATCCGTTCGACCTGGGAATTCACCATACTGATGAGGCCTTCTTCATCGACCACCAAGATGGCGTTGGGGGCCGCCTCCACAATTGCCCTGAATCGGTCTTGTTCGATCTGCACGCCTGTGCCATCGCGCGTTTCCCCATAGGCGCCGCCGTGCAGGCGATGCAGCAGAAAAGCGATGACGAACTCGTGGAGGCGGCGGTCGGAATCGGTGAAGTGTTCATTGAGCCACTGCCGCAGCAGCATCTCAGCATCCGATGCGGCCGACAGGTCGGCGGCCTGCAGGCGGGAAGCATACAAGGCGAGCTTGTGGACGAAGTCCTCGTGTGCAGCCCGGTGCTCGTTAAGATCCGGATAGCACACCGCTGCCATCACAACCTCCTCTTCCTGGGCGTGCGTTCGTGCAAAGTCCAGTGACGCGGTGATGATTGCAAGCAGCTCCGAGGCCGGCGCCCCGCTGCTGCGGGCTTCCGACAGGCGGCCGATCAGATCCTGTAGCCGCTGCTGCTCGCTCGCCGCGCTGAAGTCGGCGGCGAGGTGCAGGGTCGTTTTTGTTTCGATGGGCATTGCTGGCTGAGATTGCTGGCTATTGTCGAGAATGCTCGCTCAGAACGCGAATCGACATGATCCATGTCATAAACCAAGCGATGCCGGGTCATCGTCATTTATCTGGAAGCGGGTGGATTCATTAAATCGGCGTGGTGCCGATTCATAACGATATTGATTAGTCGAATCGACGTGATAGAACCAAAGGTTGGGTCGATGTACTGGGAAACAAGGCTGATCAATCTGTCCCGCCCATCAATTCCGGCAGTCTTCAGGAATGAATATATATGACATATGATTCATATTATAGATCGGATGAGCCTCCAGGCTTGGGCGCGATGTCTCGGAAAGACCGCTGTCCGGATGCTGCGCGGGGCGCAAATCGCGGTGTGTGTGAAAAACAGGTGACGGCGTTGCCCTTTCGTTTCAGATTCGTGCCGACTTGTGACATGTCGATGCCAGATGATGGTTTCACCAGCGACGGGGACATCCCAGTCCAATCGCGATTCCAAGGTAAGCAACAATCACCCCGGTTCGAGTTCAATAGTGATTACGCACTACGACACATTGCAGGTAGCAAAGAACGCCAGCCCGGAAGTGATCCGTGCAGCCTACCGGACCCTTTCGCAACGATGGCACCCTGACCGGAATCCGGGGGAAATGCACGATCGCTGCGAGCGTGTCATGAAAATTATAAACATTGCATACCGGACCCTTCTGGATCCGGACCTGCGTGGCGAATATGACCTTGCGCTGGATGCTTGGCGACACAGCCAGGCTGCGCCAGCATTCAGGATGCAGCACCCTCATAGCCCGGGCGAAGGCGGGCAGTGGAGAACACCGACTTCATCGGATTCTGAAGGTAGTCGCAGGCCGGTATTTGTCGGCTGGCAGGACCTTAGCTTTACGGATGCGACACAATGCTCCCGCTGGAGAGGTGACCTGCGGGCTAGGACGTGACCACTGCTCGTGATTTCCCGCAGAATCCGTTCGAGCGGCCACTGCGTCGCCGAATCGCCGCCCAGCACCGAGACCTTTGGCAAGGAGCGCCCGATCGCTCAGGGGCACGATAGGACACATTGCGGGCATGCTCGAAGTACGATGCCGAACAGATTGGCTGGACAGAGATCGTCATGCCCAGCCGATGTTGGCCTTGATCCTGTTGAATCCCGGTTTCGTCCTTTTCGTGCTGGCCGGCATCCTTCTTCGCTCCCGCTTCATCCCAACCAAATACATTCTTGGCTGGCTGGGTATGGCATGCTGAATTCTGACGTTGATCATCGGTCAGGGCGGCATGTTCCTGGGTAGCGTATGCTGGGATCGTGGGCATCAACGCCCGGCGGTTCGCAAGTGCGTCGCAGATCAAGGTCAGATTTCCCTAGTTCGGCCTCAGGAAGGCAGTGGGGCAAGGGGCAAGACTCTTGTCGGGCGCCGACTCTTATGCGACGGCCTCGACCTTCCTGCCAAAGGCTCCAGTAACCTCGGTATCGGTTATACGGGCATGCAGCATGAGCCTCTAGTCCAGGCGATCGAGCGCCTACTTGCGGGCCGCCAGCAAGACCTGCCGCTGATACGTCCGCTTCTCCTTCTGCGTTTCGATGTGACCCTGGCATCGGTCAATCACATCGGGCAGGATATTGAGTTCGCCCATCAAAGGTGCGCTGGACCGCCGTAGATCGTGGAGTGTCCAGTCGCCTGCCTTCATCACTAAAGTGCCAACCTTTTTTCCGTCCGTGCAATATCACTGTCCGCTGACATTTCCTCTTTTTCAACAGCGTTGTGGTCAATGCCACGTACCGCGGCGGCCGGAGTTGCATATCACTGCCGAGTGGGTACAAGTTGCTTCCTGGATGGTGAACCCGTCAGCCACGCTGCGGGCGCGCAGGGAGCGCAAGAAGCGTGCCCAGCTTTCGCCCCTTGATTCATCGGTTCTCGTCCGGGCGGTGTCCCATAATCGGTACACAATGCAC
>CAJCJI010000306.1 GCA_903970595.1 Verrucomicrobiota bacterium | reverse complement strand
GCCCGCCCTACGAAGATTTAACAATTGATCTACCCGCAGCTTCGCAGGGGACACGTCCAAGAGGGAGAGGCAAACCCGCACCCGTACCAACCGATACCCTCTACCGGTTCAGCGCCACCGCCTCCGCGGTATCCTCCTGCCCGACACCGCCCAGCGCCTTGTAAATCGCCACCACGTCCACGTTCACCGCCGTCTGCGCCTGCGCCACACCATCCTCGGCCTCGAGCTGAGTGCGCTGCGCATCGAGCAGGGTCAGGAAATCGGCCACGCCCTCGCGGTACTGGACCTCTGCCAGCTCCGCCGCGCGGCGCGAGGCCTCGGCCTGCTGGTCCAGGCTCTTGAGCTGGGCCTGGCGTTCGCTGTAGGCGACGAAGCTGTTCTCGGTGTCTTCCAGCGCGGTCAGCACGACCTTTTCGTAGTTCACGGCGGCTTCGTCGGACTGCGCCTTGCTGGCGCGCAGGCGGGCCTTGACCGAGCCGAAGTCGAGCGCGGCCCAGCTCACGCTGGGGGTCACCGACCAGGCGCGGCTGTCGTCGCCGGCGTTGGCGTTGAACAGGTGGCCCAGGTCGCCGGAGAGGAAGCCGACGAAGCCGGTGACGTTGACCCGCGGGAACAGGTCGGCGGTGGCCACGCCGACGCGGGCGGTGGCCGCGGCGAATTGGCGCTCGGCGGCGCGCACGTCGGGGCGGCGCTGCAGCAGTTGGGCGGTGTCGCCGATCGGCAGGGCCTTGGCGTAGGTGGGCACCTCGGCCGGGTGCAGCTCCGCGTCGAGCGCGCCGGGGCGCTGGCCGAGCAGCACCGCCAGACGATAGGCGTACTGCTTCTCCAGGGCTTCCAGCGGCGGGATGCTGGACTCGGTGGCCTTGAGGCGGGCGCGGCTCTGCTGCACGTCCAGCTCGGTGACCCGGCCGGCCTCGTAGCGCAGCTGGGTCAGCTGCTGCGTCTGGTTCTGGCTGTCCAGGTTGCGCCGCGCCACGTCGAGCCGCTTCTGCGTGCCGCGCAGCTCGAAGTAGTTGCGCGCCACTTCCGCCGCTACCGTGACCTGGGCGTCGCGCAGCTGCGCCTGCTGCGCGCCGAGGTCGGCGCGCGCCGCCTCCACCGAGCGCCGCACGTGGCCGAACAGGTCCACCTCCCAGGTGGCGTCGAAGCCCAGGCTGTAGCCCACGGCATTGATGCGCGAAGAGCCGAAGCCCGGCTCCTGCTCGTTGGAATGCTGGTACTCGGCCTGCAGCGGCAGATGCGGCGCGAAGTCGGTCTGGTTCTGCACGAACACGGCGCGCGCCTCGCGCACCCGGTCGATGGCGATGCGCAGATCGAGGTTTGCGTTCAATGCGCGGCCCACCAGGCTGTCCAGTTCCGGATCGGCGAACTGCTGCCACCAGGCTGCCTCCGGGTTTTGCGCCGTGAACTGCGGCGACTGCGTGTTGAGCAAGGCCGCCGGCGCCGTTTGCGGAGCGCGGTAATCCGGCCCCACGGCGCAGGCGGTGAGCAGCAGCGTTGCCAGGGCCGCAAGGATGGATTTTTTCATGTGAAGCTCCTGCTTATACCGCTAATGCCGTGCGGGCGGTGGCGCTCTTGAGCGCCGGATAGTCGATGTAGCCTTTCGCCCCAGGCGTATAGAGCGTAGTAAAATCAATCGGCGCGAGCATCGCGCCGATGCGGAAACGCTCCACCAGGTCGGGGTTGGAGATGAAGGGTTTGCCGTAGATGATGGCGTCGGCCTCGCCTGCCGCGATCGCCGCCTCGCCGCTGGCCTGGGTGAAGCCGCCGTTGAGCATCAGCGTGCCGTGATAGGCGCGGCGCGCGATGCGCGCCAGTTCCTGCTCCCGCGGATCGGCGCCGTTGTCGTGGCGCAGGTCGAGGAAGGCGGCGCCGCGGCGCTCAAGCTGTTCGGCCACGTACTGCACCAGGGCGCGCGGGTCGGAATCGCTCATGTCGTTGAAGCCCACCAGCGGCGAGATGCGCAGGCCGGTGCGGCCGGCGCCGAACACGTCGATGACCGCGTCCAGCACCTCGAACAGCAGCCGCGCGCGCTTTTCGATCGAGCCGCCGTACTCGCCGTCACGGTCGTTGAGGCTGTCGCGCAGGAACTGGTCGAGCAGGTAGCCGTGCGCGCCGTGCACTTCGATGGCGTCGAAGCCGGCATCGCGGGCGTTCTCCGCCCCGGCGCGGAACAGCTCCACCACGCCGGCCAGCTCGCCGTCGTCCAGCCGGCGCGGTACCGGATAGTCGAACGCGCCCTGCGGGGTCTGCACCTGGCCTTCGCGGATGGCCTTGGCCGCCGAAGAGATCGGCGTGACACCGCCGTTGAGCAGGGCATGGGTGGCGCGGCCCGGATGCCAGATCTGCAGGGCGATCAGGCCGCCCTTAGCATGCACCGCGTCGGTGACCTTCTTCCAGGCGGCGATCTGCTCCTGGCTGTAGATGCCCGGCTCGTTGACGAAGGCGCTGCCGTGCACCGCGGTCATGGTGCACTCGCTGATGATCAGGCCGGCGCCGGCGCGCTGGGCGTAATACTTCTCGACCAGCTTGCCCGGCACATGATCGGCCTCGGCGCGGGCGCGGGTCAGAGGCGACATCACCACCCGGTTGGACAATTGCAGGTCGCCGACCTTGAGCGGGGTGAGCAGCAGGTTTGTTTTTGACATCTTGTGTTCTCTCTTTTCTCTTTAAGACTGTAGGTCGGGCTTCAGCCCGACATCCGTGTCGGCCTGAAGGCCGACCTACCGGGGGTCTGCGGAATTACCAGGGCAAGGTTTCACCCAGATGGATGAACGCTCCATTGGGACCATCCGGCCCGAGGAGCGCGAGCTGCACGCTGGTCTTGGCGCCATCGACGATTTCCATCGGCGCCTGCGCGCCGCCCATGTCGGTCTTGACGTGGCCGGGGTGGGCGGCGTTGACCTTGATCTTGCTGTCCTTCAGCTCGTAGGCCAGGTGCACGGTCCAGGCGTTCAAGGCGGACTTGGAAGCGTTGTAGGCCGGCACCTTGAAGTTGTAGATCGGCGAGGCCGGATCGCTGTGCAGGGTGTTGGAGCCGAGGATGCTGGACAGGTTGACGATGCGGCCGGCCGCGGACTTCTTTAGCAGGGGCAGGAAGACCTGTGTCACCGCCACCACGCCGAAGACGTTGGCGTCGAAGGTCTTGCGCCAGGCTTCCAGGGTCTGCTCGGTGGGCTTCTTGGCGTAATCCTCGAGCATCACACCGGCATTGTTGATCAGGATGTCGAGCCGGCCGTGCTTGCGCTCCACTTCGCGCGCCGCCTCGCCGATGCTGCCCAGGTGGGTCACGTCGATGGCCAGCGCTTCCACTTCCAGGCCCTCGGCCTGCAGCTTGAGCGCGGCTGCCACGCCCTTGGCCCGGTCGCGGCTGCCGATGATGACGTGCACGCCGGTCCGCGCCAGCTGCCGTGCGGTCTCGAAGCCGATACCCTTGTTGGCGCCGGTGATCAGCGCAATCTTTTCGCTCATTGCAATCTCCTTATTCGTGAATCTTTACTGTGAATGTACAGCCTGAAGTGCCACATCCACGGCGGG
>CAJCJI010000305.1 GCA_903970595.1 Verrucomicrobiota bacterium | reverse complement strand
CAGGCGAAGCCGTGCCGTCCACGCCTGCGAAAGCCAGGACCCAGTCGGCCGATCCTGCATCCGGCACGCGACGGCAGATACCGTCAAGCATCCAGCTGCCGCCGGCCTGTTGCGCCCGCACTTCCGGCGCCCCGCTCCAGGCGTCCGGCCCGCTGCCCAGAGGCGCGGTGGCGCACAAACGCCCCTCGGCGATGGCGGGGAGAAAGCGGCGCCGCGCCGCATCGCTGCCGATGCAGCCCAGCAGGTTGGCGGCGAGACACACCGTGGAGAAGTACGGGGAACACAGCAGGTGCCGCCCCATCTGTTCCAGCACCAGCGCCAGTTCGACCGCGCCCAGCCCGAGGCCGCCGTACCCCTCGGCCACCGGGATGCCGCACCACCCCAGCTCGGAGCCGATGCTGCCCCACACCCCGGCGTCGAAGCCGGATTCGCTCGCCGCCGCCGCGCGCACCGCGGCCGAGCCGCAGGCGTCCGCCAGGAAGCTCTGCGCGGCGTCGCGGATCATGGCCTGGTCGGCGGTGAGTGCGAAGTTCATGGGCGGATCAGGTGCCGTAAACCTTCTGCGGCTTGGGCGATTCGGCGAGCAGTGACTCAACCACCTCGCTCAGCTCGGCCGGCTGCCAGCGCGCCTTCTTGTCGCGCACCGGGCCGGTATGCCAGCCGGTGGCGATGGACAGCTTGCCGCCCTCGACCTCGAACACCTTGCCGCTGACCTTTGCCGACAGCGGGCTGCACAGCCAGACCACCAGCGGCGCCACATTGCCCGGATGGAAATGATCGAAGGCCTCGCCCTCGGGTTTCTTCATCACGTCGGCGAAGACCTTTTCGGTCATGCCGGTACGCGCCGCCGGGGCCAGGGCGTTGGCGGTGATGCCGTAGCGGCCCAGCTCCGCCGCCTGCACCAGGGTCAGGGAGGCGATGCCGCCCTTGGCCGCGGCGTAGTTGCCCTGCCCCACCGAGCCTTGCAGCCCGGCGCCGGAACTGGTGTTGACGATGCGGGCATCGACTTTCTGGCCGCCCTTGACCTGGTCGCGCCAGCGGCGCACCAGGATGCTGGTCAGGCAGAAGTGGCCCTTCAGATGAACCCGGATCACTTCATCCCAGTCCTGCTCGCTGAGGCTGGCGAACATGCGGTCGCGCACGATGCCAGCGTTGTTGACCAGGGCCTGGACGTCGCCGAAGCGGGCCACGGCGGCATCGACGATGCGCTGCGCGCCGTCCATGCTGGTGATGTCGTCGCTGCTGGCAATGGCCTGGCCGCCCTTGCCTTCAATTTCGTGGACTACCGTGGCGGCGGCTTCAGCGCGGATGTCGTTGACCACGACATTGGCGCCTTCGGCGGAGAGCAGCAGGGCGTATTCGCGGCCTAGGCCGCTGCCGGAGCCGGTGACGATGACGGTGCGGTTTGCGCATATGGCCATGGATCAGCCCAGCCTCTCGATGATGGTTACGTTGGCGACGCCGCCGCCTTCGCACATGGTCTGCAGGCCGTAGCGCTTGCCGGTGCGCTCCAGCTCGTTGAGCAGGGTGCACATCAGCTTGGCGCCGGTGGCGCCGAGCGGGTGGCCCAGGGCGATGGCGCCGCCGTTGACGTTGGTCTTTTCGTGCGGGTAGCCGATGTCCTTGAACCAGGCCAGCACCACTGAGGCGAAGGCCTCGTTGATCTCGACCAGGTCGATGTCCTCCAGCTTCATGCCGGCCTTCTTCAGGGCATGGCGAGTGGCGGGGATCGGGGCGGTGAGCATCATGATGGGGTCGTCGCCGAGCACGCTCATGTGGTGCACGCGGGCGCGCGGCTTGAGCTGGTAGCGCTTCAGCGCCTGCTCCGAGACCACCAGCAGGGCCGAGGAGCCGTCGCAGGTCTGGCTGGAGACGCCGGCGGTAAGCTTGCCGCCCGGCTCCAGCGGCTCCAGCGCGGCCATCTTTTCCAGCGAGGTCTGGCGCGGCGTTTCGTCCTGCTCCAGGCCTTCCAGGGGGATGATTTCCTGGTTGAAGCGGCCCTCGGCGATGGCCTTGAGCGCGCGCTGGTGGCTCTCCAGCGAGTAGCGCTCCATGTCCTCGCGCGAGATCTCCCACTTGTCGGCGATCTTCTGCGCGGCGTAGAACTGCGATACCGGCTCATTGCCGAAACGCGCCACCCAGCCCTTGCTGCCGGAGAAGGGATCGTTGAATCCCAGCGGCTTGGCCGCGACCATGGCCGAGGAGATGGGAATCTGGCTCATGGTCTGCACGCCGCCGGCGACGACCACGTCGTTGACGCCGCTCATCACCGCCTGCGCCGCGAAGTGCAGGGCCTGCTGCGAGGAGCCGCACTGGCGGTCGATGGTGACGCCCGGTACGGTCAGCGGCAGGCCGGCGGCGAGCCAGCAGGAGCGCGCAATGTTGCCGGCCAGGGGGCCGATGGCGTCGAGGCAGCCGAACACCACGTCGTCGTAGTCTTCCGGCGGGATGGAGGGATTGCGCGCGACCAGGGCCTTGAGCACGTGCGCGCCCAGGTCGGCGCCATGTAAATGGGCCAGCTTGCCGCGGCGCTTGCCCACCGGGCTGCGCACCGCGTCGACGATATAGGCTTCCGCCATGGGTTTTCCCTTGATCTTTAGGTGAAGGTTTCGCCGGGACCCAGGGGGGCGCCGGCGGCGAAGATGAATTGGGCGACGCGGGTCTTGTGGAAGGCGCGATCGCCCCAGGCGGAGTCCAGCGCCCAGGCGCGCTTCATGAACATCTGCAGGTCGGCTTCCCAGGTGTAGCCCATGGCGCCATGCACCTGCATGCTCCTGCGTCCGGCCAGCCAGGCGGCCTCGCAGGCTGCCAGCTTGGCGTGGGACACGTGCACCGCCACGCGCGCGCGGTTGTTGGCCAGGCAGTGCGCGGCGCGGAACACCACCGGCTTGGCGAACTCGATCTTCACCGCCACGTCGGCGAGGTGATGCTTGACCGCCTGGAACGAGCCGATGGGTTTGCCGAACTGCTTGCGCTGCGCGCTGTGGTCGATGCCCAGGTCGAGCATGCGCTGCGCCAGGCCGAGCAGCTGCGCGGCGGCCGCCAGGGCGGCGCGGTTGAACACGCCCTCCCACAGGTCGCGGCCCACGCGCGCCGGAGCGACGCGGGTACTCTCGCCCGGCGTCCAGTCGACGCGGTACAGGCGGCGCGACATTTCGATGCTGGGGTTGAAGGACAGCTTGACCCGGTCGGGCGCTACCGCGTGCACCTCGTCCTGGTACCAGAGCAGCAGCAGGTCGGCAAGCTGCGCATCGGCGACGAAGGGGTTGGCCGGATGGCCCAGGGCGACGCGCGCGGTGCCGTTGGCGATGCGCGGCAGCCAGTTTTTCTTCAGCGCCACGTCGCCGGGCAGTTGCTTGAGCAGCCAGGCCGCGAGATAGGCCGTGTCCGACAGGGAATCCGGAATGGCGTAATAGCCCAGCTCCTGGTTGATCAGCACCCAATCCAGGTCGCCCAGGCCAATGCCGCCGAACTCTTCCGGGACCGACAGCGCGGTGATGCCCTGGTCCGCCAGCTTGGCGCGCAGGTCGCGCGAGCGGCCGCTCTCGGTTTCCCAGATGTCGCGCAGCATCTCCGGCGCTGCCTCGACCATCAGGAACTTGCGCACGGCGTCGCGGAAGGCGACTTGTTGTTCTTCGAAGGTGAAATCCATTGCGGGTCCGCCTTATGAGCGCGGCAGGCCGAGCATGCGCTCGGCGATTATGTTGCGCTGGATCTCGTTGGTACCGGCGTAGATCGGACCGGCCTGGGCGAAGAGGAAACCGTCCAGCCAGGAGCCGACGTCGCCGGCGTCCGGCGCATGCGGCATCAGCTCGGCGCGGGCGCCGAGGATGTGCATGGCGGTCTCGTGCATCAGCAGGTCCAGCTCGGACCAGAAGATCTTGTTGGTGCTGGCTTCGGCGCCGATCTGGCCGCCCTTGGCCAGGCGGCAGGCGGTGCGGTAAGTGGCCAGGGCATAGGCCTCGGCGCCCATCCAGCTCTGCAGCACCGCGTCGCGCACGGCCGGATCGGCATCCACCCGCGCCTGGTGGCGCAGGTACAGCTCCACCAGGGCCTTGGCGGTCTGCTGGAAGCGGCCGGGTGAGCGCAGCATCAGGCCGCGCTCGAAGCCGGCGGTAGCCATCGCCACCTGCCAGCCGGCGCCTTCGTCCGCCAGGCGGTTGGCCACCGGCACGCGCACCTCGTCGAAGAAAATCTCGGCGAAGCCGGTCTGGCCGTTGAGCTGCTTCACCGGGCGGATGGTGATGCCGGGGAGGTTCAGCGGCAGCAGGATGAAGGTGAGCCCATGATGCCGCACCGAAGACGGATCGGTACGGAACAGGCCGAACAGCCAGTCCGCCCACACTGCCCGGGTCGACCAGGTCTTCTGGCCGCTGATCACGTAGTGATCGCCGTCGCGCAGCGCCTTGCTGCGGATCGCGGCCATGTCGGATCCGGCGCCGGGCTCGGACCAGCCCTGCGCCCAGATGTCCTCGCCGCTGGCCATGCGCGGCAGGAAGCGCCGCTTCTGCTCCTCGGTGCCGTATTCCATCAGGGTGGGGGCCAGCAGGAAGATGCCGTTCTGGTTGACCCGCAGCGGGGCGCCGGCGCGCCAGTATTCTTCCTCGAAGATCAGCCACTCGATCAGGTCGCAGCCGCGGCCGCCGACTTCCTTGGGCCAGGTCACCGCGCTCCAATGGCCTTCAAACAGCCTGCCTTCCCAGGCGCGGTGTTCGGCAAAGCCTTCCTTGGTATCGAAGCTCTGCAGGGCGCGCTTGGGCAGGTTGTGCTCCAGCCAGTCGCGCACTTCCCGGCGGAAGCGCTGCTGGCGTTCAGTGTATTCCAGTCTCACTGGTCCCCCGTTGTCTTTTTCTGGTCCGGCGGCGCGTTGAGCCGCGCTTCGCGCTTCTCGACGAAGGCGCGGCGCGTCTCCGCCGACTCGGCGCTGAGGTAGGCCTGCAGGGTGAAGCCCTGTTCCCAGCGGTACTTGGCCTCGAGGTTGCCGTCCTCGACGCCGTTGAGCGATTCCTTGGCCAGGCGGATCATGTTGCTGCTCTTGGCGGCGATCTTGCGCGCGATGTCCAGCGCCGCCTCGCGCAGTGCGGCCCCCGGCACCACTTTCTCGACGGCGCCGAGGCGGTACGCTTCGGCCGCGCCGATCGGCTCGCCGGTGAAGTACATCATGCGCACCTTCTGCAGCGGGAACAGTCGCTGCAGGTGGGCGCCGCCGCCCATGGCGCCACGGTCCACCTCC
>CAJCJI010000304.1 GCA_903970595.1 Verrucomicrobiota bacterium | reverse complement strand
GGCCGGAACGCACGAAATGCGCGAAAAGTACAGGTAAGCGGACAAAAGTGGAACGTCAGGCCGCCTTCCGCGCGGGCTCGGGTGCTCCCCTGAGCGGCCCCAATCCGTCGGCGTTTTCCGACGCGTTTCGCGCGGCGCCCCAGATATAATCTCCGGTCAGGTTCACATGCTCCCAACCAAGCGGAGACAGGTGGGCCAGCAGGTGATCGGGGATGTCCTCGACCTGGCGAAGCTCTGCGACGGCCTGCTCCAGATACCGGGTGTTCCAGAGGATGATGGCGCTGACCAGCAGATTGAGGCCGGAAGCACGGTGCTGCTGGTTCTCGTAGGTGCGGTCGCGAATTTCACCCAGCCGGTGGATGAAGACCGCGCGTGCCAGGCTGTTGCGCGCCTCGCCCTTGTTGAGTTCGTGGCCGGTGGCGCGCCGCAGCTCGGGATCGCTGATCCAGTCGAGGGTGAACAGACTACGCTCCAGCCGCCCGAGTTCGCGCAGCGCCGCGGCCACGCCGTTCTGGCGGGGGTAGGCAGCGAGCTGGCGCGTGATCAGCGACGCCGTCACGGTGCCGGCGCGAATGGAAGCGATGATGCGCAGGATCTGCGACCAATGGGCGCGGATCAGGGCGACGTTGATGCGGCCGGCAATCATTGGTTCCAGACTGGGATAGGCAGACGGCCTGGCGAAGCTGTAGAGGCGCCGGTGCTTGAGGTCCGGGATGCGCGGCGCGAACTGGAACCCCAGCAAGCTGCAGAGGGCGAAGACGTGGTCGGAATCGCCGCCGCCATCGGTGTGGTGCCGCCGTTGCAGGCCATCGCTCTGGTGATAGAGCAGCGCGTCCAGCACGTGCAGGGCCTCGCTCGCCGTGGCGGCGATCAGCTTCGTATAGAATGGCCCGTAGCGGTCTGAGAGGTGAGTGTAGACCTTGAACCCCGGCCGCGGGCCATAGTGGGCGTTGCGTCGGCCCGCGTCGCGGCCGAAGCCGGCGGCTTGGAAGAACTGACCATCCGACGAGGACGCGGTGCCGCTGCCGAAGTTTGCCGCGAACGGTTCGCGCTGTTGCTGATTGACCAAACGCTGCAACGCCAAGCTGTAGGTTTCCTCGCGGATATGCCAGTCCGACGTCCAGGCAAGCTGGCTGAGACTGGCGATGCTGCAGGCCTCGGCCATGCGCGTCAGCCCCAGATTGAGCCCATCGGCCAGCAACGCCGCCATCAGGATACGGCTGTCGTTGGCGGTCTCGCCGGTGCGCAGATGCGTGAAGCAGGCCGGGAGCAGTGTCCACCTCGCCACCTCGGCCAGCAGGTCGGTGATGCGGATGCGGGGCAGCATGGCGTAGAGGCGGATGGCCAGGGCCTCGGCTTCCGGCGGCGTCGATTTTTCGATCGCCGCGATCTTCAGTACGCCCTTGTCGATTGTCACGCCCGCCAAGGTGCCGTCTTTGGCGCTCGTGTCGATCGCGGTCAGCCGTTCATCCAGCAGAGCACGACGGCCAGCGATGAAGCTCTCGAAATCGGCATCGACCGCGATCGGGAGTGTACCGGCCTGTTGCAGTTCCGCCAGGGTTTGCGCGGAGATCAGCCGTTCCTCGAAGGACCGGTATTGCCGGCTGCCGGCCACCCAGACATCGCCGGCGCGCAAGCGGTCGCGCAACTCGGACAGCACGCAAAGCTCGTAATAGCGATGGTCAACCGTACCGCCAGGCAACACCAACGGCGCCCAGCGCAGGCGAACGAACCCGGTCGGGACGGATTTCTGCGGGATGGGCGTGCCCGAGCGGTTGGCATCGCGTAGCAACTCGATCGCGCGCATCAGCGAGGCGCATGCCGGCACGCCTTCGAATGCGAATGCCTGGAGAAATGCGGGCGACCAGCGCCGGACGGCGGCATAGTGCTCTCCCAGCTTCTGATAGGCATCGAATTCCTCCGGCCGCGCCAGTTTCTCGGCCTCGGCAACACTCGTGCAGAAACGTTCCCAGTCGATCACAGCTGCAATGGCGGCGAACGCATCCTGGTTTTGGTCGTGGGCCGCGATCACTGCCGCACCCACGCTGGCGTAGAGACGAACTTTTTGGTTGATCGCACGCGCATCGGACTGGAAGGCCCGGGCGTGCCGACCCTCCGCGCGGCGAAACATCGCACCGACCAGACGGTCGAACAGATCGATGGCTTGGTCGGTCAGGCTGGCGGCCAGTTCGATGCTGGTGGCGACCAACGTCGCGTGCCGGCGCTGACGCTCGTAACCGGCGACGTGCTGCGCCGTCATGCGACCGGCTTCGCGGGCGAGTTGCGCCAGGCGCGCCTGATGAACATGGTGCCCGCGTCCAGGTTCGATGCCGATCCCGCGCACATGCTGCAGCCGCTCGATCATGCCGAGCATGGCGGCCGGCGTGCCAGCCTGTGGCATCTGGCGCAACCAGGTCAGCCAGGTCTGGCTGGCTTCCTGGCCATCCTCCTCGCGGCGTTGCGTCAATGCATCCAGACGCCTGCGCTGTGCGGCGGTCAGGCCGTTGGTCAAGCGGTGATGCACCTCCCGCCGCGCCTGATGACGCACTTCCATGCAGAGGCGTTCGAGGGCGGCGGGCCTGGGGATGGCGATCCGACGCCGCCGGCATTCTTCCAGGACCAGCCCGGCCAAATGAACCAGCCGGTCGTCTTCGACGGCATGCGGCAACAGCCAGGTCGTCAACGCCGCCGCCGGATGCGGCCCGAACGGGCGCAGCCGCAGCTTGTCCTGCAATTCGGCGGAATGGCACACGCGGTTCCGGTCCGCCGCCAGATAGGTGTCGATCACCTCTGGAAGAACCTCGATCTGTTCGGCGACAAATGCGAGCAGCGGTTCCGGCGGCCGTTCGCCAGCGCGCAACGGGCGGCCGGGATGACGCAGGTAGCAGAGCATCAGCGCATAACCGAGGCGGTTGTGATCACCCCGACACCGGCGGATCGCCGCGAGGTCGGCCTCCGACAACGTATAGTGCCGCACCAGTTCATGGTGGTCTGTGGGCGGATCGAACATCGCCACGATCTGGGCGTCGCTCAGTTGCTGCCGTCGCGTCACTCATGCCTCCTGGACCTTGCGGCCGGCAAACCAGCCGATCCGAGCCAGGGAGTCGATGAGCGTGCTGCGCTTGATGCCGAAACTGCGACAGACCGCCGCCTTGGTGGCGCCGGCGTCGAGGGCAGTGGTGATGGTCGCTAGCTTTTCGGCATCGATCATGGTGGGACGCCCGCCCCGTCAGCCACGACGGCGAGCCGCCGCCACCCCGGCCCGCACCCGCTCCTGCGTCAGCGACCGTTCGAACTGCGCCAGCGCGCCGAACACATGGAACAGGAGCTCGCCCTGCGGCGTGGTGGTGTCCATCTGTTCGGTCAGGGACCGGAACGCGATGCCGCGCTCCTTCAGGCCGGTCACCGTCGTCAGCAGATGCGGCAGCGACCGGCCCAGACGATCGAGCTTCCAGACCACTAGGCAGTCGCCGGGCCGAACGAACGCCAATGCCTTTGCCAGACCGGCACGATCGGTGCGACTGCCGCTGACACGATCCTCGAATAGATGGCGTTCATCGACGCCAGCCGTGACCAGAGCGTCTCGTTGCAGGTCCAGCACTTGGCGGTCACCATCGGTGGAGACGCGCATGTAGCCCACCAGCATGACGGAAAACCCCCGGAGGCAGGTTGCCGCACACTGGTCCATTCCGACACAGTTTGTCGTGCAGTTTTTAACCCCAAAACGGCCCCGCCGCACGCGCCCAATCGCACTGACGGATATCAACTGTTTTCCGTCACCCCGACCAGCTCGCAATAGCGCCACCGGATCGGTGCAAGCCCTTGTTCTGCCACAGAAGTCCCCCTCGGCTGTTCCAGCTTTGTCCGCTTATCTGTAGATTGCGCACCGTTCGTGCGTTCTGGCCTGTGGGAGGATGTGTACCTCTCCGGCCGGTCCGACATGGCCATCGTCCGCTCGCTGCGCGACGGGCGGCAGCGCAAGGTCGCCGTGCGCACCCTGATCCTGCATGAAGACGAAGGGCTGGTGCAGCAGCCCTCGCTCTACCCGACTCTGCCCGACCTGCGTTTCTGGGCGTGCCGGGCGCACGCGCGGTAAGCCGTTGCGTGAAATCTCGCATCGTGACGAGGATGAACAGCACCCTCAGCTTGTGATGCTGCACATAGACGGTCCCGTCGCGCATCTCGGCCATCAACTCGGTGTCGTAGGCGAGGACTTCACCGTTGAGCCATGCGATGTTGTCGGTGAGCTGCCCGCCGAGGAGCAGGCGGAAGGTTTTTCATCTGATGCGGAATCCGTGCCGGCGGCGGAATTGGCGGTT
>CAJCJI010000303.1 GCA_903970595.1 Verrucomicrobiota bacterium | reverse complement strand
CGACGCCGATCGGCCCCGCCGAAAGGTTGCGCCGGTCCGGCTCGTCATATTCCGGAATGGCAAACAGGTCCTCCGGCGGCTGGCCGAGCGAGGTCCAGACCAGGCCGTATTGTTGCCGGACGGGCAGGTCCGCGCCGGTATCCGTGCGCCAGGCAGCGGGGCCGTGTGTGACCTCGATGGGCACGTCCAGCAGCCGGGTCCGCAGCGGCCTGGCGCCGAGGGCATCGATCGCGGAGACCGGATGCCAGGCGTCGTGAATGGGGTCCTGTGGGCTCGTGTGCATGCTGTGTCGCCTCACTTTCGGGAATAGGGAATGCCCAGATGGGCGGGCTGGCCGGAGCGGGATCGGAATACTGTCAGAATGACAATCGAGGCCATGTAGGGCAAAGCGAGAAGAAACTTGTAAGGCGCCGGCAGGCTGAGGACCTGGCCGAAGCTCGCGATCGCGTCGAGCAGCGCGAAGCACAGGATCGCGGCCAGGGTGCCGAACAGCGACCAGTTGCCGGCGACGAGGGCGACGATGACCAGCCATCCCCGCCCGGCCGACATGTCCGGCACGAAGCGATCCGAAAGGGCGAGCATGAGGAAGGCGCCGCCACCCCCCGCGTTTCCGGCCTGTGCGGCTGAGAGGAACAGAAAAGCGGCGTAAGGCCTCTATCCCTCAATGATGCGGTAAATCGTCGCCGGATGAACGTCGAAGGTCCTGGCGACGGCGCTGATCGACTTCCCGTCGCGGACGAGTTCCCTCGCCACCTGCTGCTGGTCCGGGCGCATTTTCTTGGGTCGGCCGAATGCGACGCCGCGCGCTTTGGCAGCGACCCTGCCGTCGTTCGTGCGGCTGAGAATGAGGGTACGCTCGAACTCGGCGATGCCTGCGAAGACCGTCAAGACCATGCGGCCGGACGGGCTTGTCGTGTCGGCCCACGGCTCGTCAAGCGATTGTAATCCTGCATTCTTTTCGGTGAGGCGCTCGGCGATCCGCAAGAGGTCGGAGGTCGAGCGGGCCAGGCGGTCCAGACGTGTCACCACCAGGATGTCGTCCTTGCGCAGGTGCTCGATCAGCTTCTCGAGCTGGGGGCGGTTGCGCGTGGCGCCAGAGATTTTCTCCTCGAACAGCTTGTCGCACCCGGCGGCTGAGAGGCGCTGGCACTGCCCTTCGAGGCTTTGATCCCCGGTCGAGACCCTAGCATACCCCAGCCTCATGCGAGCGCCTCCCTAGCGTTGCAAAACATATCGCAAATATAGTGGCTTTCGCATAGGTGTTTTGCAAGGAAAATATCCCGTGTTTTCCGTGCCTCACTGACCCTTCGCAAAAGTCTCAAGTTCCGCACGATATGCCCACCCGCCACCTGTCCGACGAGCAGCGGCAACGCTATGCCAATTTTGCCGTCGCCCCTTCGCCGGATCAGCTGGCGCGGTATTTCCACCTGGACCGAAGCGACCGCGAGATCATCGACGGGCTCCGCGGCGACCATAACCGCCTGGGCTTTGCGCTCATGCTGGGATCGGCCAGGTTCGTCGGCGTCTTCCCTGGTGCTGATCTTGAAATCCCCGGATCTGTCACGGCTTTCCTGGTCAGCCAGCTTGGCCTGAAGGTGGGGACCTCTCTCAACGGCTATTTTGACCATAACAGCCGGCGCATCCGCCATCTTGCCCTGATCCGTAAGCGTTATGGCTTCACGGACTTCGCGGACAACGGGCCGGCCCGGTTCCGCCTGACCCGGTGGCTTTATGCATTGTGCTGGAGTGGCGACGACCACCCTGGTCCCCTGGTCGAGCGCGCCGCATCGTGGCTTGTCGTCAACAAGGTGCTGCTGCCGGGTGTCAGCGTCCTCGAACGTTTTGTGGGCCGCATCCGGGACCGGGCGCAAAAGCGTCTTTGGAAGCGCCTTGTCGCGGCTCTCAGTGAGAAGCAGCGCGAACGCATTACGAATCTGTTCGACGAAACCGACGAGACCAGCTTTGCCACGCTGGACGCTCTGCGAACCGTGCCGACGCAGCGATCCTCCAGCGAGTTCCTGCATCACCTGGACAGGCTCGAAGCCATTCGCGCGTTCGATTTGCGCCCGTCGCCGCCCAAGGGCGTTCCGGCAGCGAGCCTGGAGCGGCTGGCGCGGGTTGCGCGGGCGGGAAAGCCGTCCGCGATTGCCGCCCTGCAGGAACCGCGACGGACCGCAACCGTGGCGGCGCTGTTCCATACGCTCGAAGCGGCAGCACAGGATGACGCCGCCGAACTGGCCGAGGCGCTGATCACCGATCTCGTCAAGGATGCCGAGGCCGCGGACAAGCAGGCCCGGCTGCGAAGCCTGCGCGATCTCGACGATGCCGCGATCCTGCTGCGCGACATGGCCAGGCTGGTCTTTGAAGAGAACGCCCTGCCGCTGGATCAATGGCGCGACGCCCTGTTCGAGCGGCTTCCCCGCGACGATCTCGTGGCCGCGATGGCCGAGGTCGATGCGATCGCCAAGCCTCGCGACGCCAAGCCTTACGCGGAGCTTCTCGCACGATGGCGCAGGGCGCGCCGCCTGTTCTTCAACATTGCCACGAGGTTGGAGATGGATGCCGCGCCTGGCGGCAGGGCCGTGCAGGAAGCGATCCGCTACCTGGCGAAAATCGACGACTGGTCCCATGCCAGGATGCGTGATGCGCCGGTCGCGGCGATCCCGAAAGCCTGGCAGCAGCATGTGCTGGACGCTGAAGGCCGCGTGGCCGATCCCAAGGCCTACGTGTTTGCCATCATCGACGCATGGCGAGCCGCCGTGAAGCGCCGCGATATCTTCGCCAGCCCCGGCACCCGGTACGGTGATCCCAGGCGCGGAATGCTGGACGGCGCGACATGGCAGGCGTCCAAGCTGGTCGTCTGCCGGGCGCTCAACCGCTCGCTGGATGCTGAGACCGAGATCGCGGCCTTGGCGAAGCTGCTCGATGGTGCCTACCGCACCGTCGCGGACCGGGCGGCGAGCAATCCCGATCTGCGCTTTGAGACCGTCGACGGCAAGACCCGCATTGTGGTCACGCCGCTCGACCGGCTGGAGGACACGGAAAGCCTGCGCGCCGTGCGGCCGGCCGTTCAGGGGCGCATGCCAAAGGCCGGCATGCCCGACCTCTTCCTGGAAATCATGCAACGGACCGGCTTCGCCAAGGCCTTCACCCATCTCAGCGAGCGGCAGGCCAGAGTAGAGCATTTCGAGACCAGCCTGTGCGCTGCCCTGGTCGCGGAAGCCTTCAATATCGGCATCGAGCCGGTCAGCCGGCAGGATATTCCAGCACTCCGGCGGGAGCGTTTGGCCTGGGTCAGCCAGAACTTCATCCGCCCGGAAACCATCGCAGCCGCCAATGCGCGGATCGTGTCCGCCCACGCCGCGCTGCCGCTCGCCAAAATATGGGGTGCTGGCGACGTCGCCTCGGCGGACGGCATGCGCTTCACCGCCCCGTCGAGTGCCATCCATGCCGGGCCGAACCCGAAATATTTCGGCCAGTCGCGCGGCGTGACCTGGTACAACTTGCTGTCCGACCAGTTCAGCGGTCTGAACGGCATCGTGGTCCCCGGCACCCTGCGCGACAGCCTGGTGCTGCTCGCCCTTCTCCTCGAACAGGAAACCGAGCTGGAGCCAGTCGAATTCATGACCGATACCGGTGCGTACTCCGATGCGGTGTTCGGCCTGTTCTGGCTGCTCGGCTATCAGTTCAGCCCGCGCCTGGCCGACCTCGGCGACGCCAGGCTGTGGCGGATAGACCGGAAGGCCGATTACGGCCCGTTCAACAGCCTCAGCAAAGGCACCATCAATCTCGCGCTGATCCGGGAAAATTGGCCCGATGTCATCCGCCTCGCCGGTTCGCTGAAACTCGGGCACCTCAAGGCTGCGGGCATCATGCGGACGCTCCAGGTCAGGGACAAGCCGACCACCCTGGCGCGCGCGCTCTCCGAAATCGGCAGGGTCGCCAAGACAATCCACATCCTTCACTACATCGACGATGCGGCGTTCCGCCGGCGCATCCTGACCCAGCTCAACCATACCGAACTGCGCCATCGTCTCGCCCGGCGCATTCATCACGGTGAGCGTGGCGAAATCAGGAGTGCGCTTCAACAGGGGCAGGAAGAGCAACTGGGCTGCCTGGGTCTCGCCCTCAATGCCGTCGTGCATTGGAATACCATCTACATGCAGGAGGCCATTCGCCACGTCAGGTCGGACGGCATCGATGTCAGCAACGACGACATCGCCCATCTCTCCCCGCTGATCTGGCGCCATCTCAACTTCCTCGGGCGGTACGACTTCTCGCTACCCGATACCGTTATGAACGGCGGTCTCAGGCCGCTCAGGAACCCTACTTCCGCATGGGACTTTTGAATAGCCTTATGCCGGTTTTCTGTTCCGCTCAGCCGCACAGGCCATCTCTTGGGAACCGCCCGGTAAGGGCGTATTAGCGAATCTGGACATTCCGGATCTTCCGGACTATGTTGTGTGAGTTCCGATGGAGCCTCTCATGACCGCGATTTCAAGATCGACCAAACCGTCCAGCAAGCAAGTCCATACCCCGGCCGAGGCCGAAATTCGCGCCATCCTTGCGCACCGGAACCCTCAGATGACTGCGCGCGCGCTGACACCCTTGGCCAAGCTCGTGGCCAATTTCGCGGACGTCGTCGCCGGGTTGGCCGTCGATCAGCGGGAGAAAATTCCGACCTCGAAGACGGTGCTGCGGAACATGCTGCTCACGGCCGCCAGACTGCGAACCGAGCCCAGCGCGGATGAGTCGCAAAACGCCGCCGTGGAGCCGGCGGTCGAACGCCACAGAGGAACCGGCTTGGGAGACCTCCTGAGTCTCGAGGTGGGTCGTGAACGGCTCGCGCAGTACGTCCACACCCGCCCCCTCGAGAGTTGGGCCGGGCCAGTTGCCGGGCCAGGCGAAATCGAGAAGCAGCTTCATGTTGCCCGCTCGACCCTGAACGAATGGCACCGCCGCGGCGCAGTAATTGGATTGCTGCGGGGCGAACGGAAACACGTGTATCCGCTGGAGCAGTTCGTCGACGCGCGGCCGATGCAAGGCGTCGGCGACGTGGCGAAGATTGCGCCCGACGAACGGGCGGCCTGGCTATGGCTACGGCAGCCTCACGGCCGTTTTGATATGCGGCCCCCTCTGGACCTCCTGAAGGCCGGGCAACGGGAACAGGTCATCCAGGCGGCAGAACGCGACTTCGTCTAGCGTGATGGACCTGGACCCTGATGTCGTCGCGAGCCTGGTCGTCGCCTATCAGCCCACTGCCTATCTGCGGGTCACGCCGATCGCCCATCGAGCGACCCCGCTCGGCATGGGCTTTGGAAAGACCCGTTTCGCAAGCCCGACTGATGCATTCAAGCTTCTCTATATCGCGGAAGATTTGGCAACGAGCGTCGCCGAGGCGGTCATTCGGGACCGCTTCGAGGGGGCGACCGCGCGAGAACTCACGGCGGGCGAGCTGGCCGGCTGGGGCGCGGCGGAGGTCAGCACGCAGATACCACTCCGCCTGCTGGACGTGAGGACGGCGGGCTGCTTTCTTCTCGGGGTGTCCACCGACATAACGGGGGCGAAAGCCCAGGATGAATCCCGCCAATTCGGCCAAGCCGTGTTCGATCAGACAGACCTGGATGGAATCCTCTACCTCTCGCGCCTCACACGGAGAATATGTGTCGCGGTTTATGATCGGGCAGTGGCATCGAAGCTCGATGCGGGGCCGGTCCACGAGCTGGAGACGTTGGCAGCGTTGGTTCCCGCGTTGGCAGCGCTTCGGGTTGTGCTCATTTAGTCGGAGAATAC
>CAJCJI010000302.1 GCA_903970595.1 Verrucomicrobiota bacterium | reverse complement strand
CCGCGGTCCTGCTCGGCCGCAAGGCCGCGGCGGCGCCGCTGCATGAGCAGTGCGCCCACGCTTGGCGGCTGGATCGTACGGGCGAGGACTTGCTGCGCGGCGCCCTGGTGCTCTGCGCCGATCATGAACTGAATGCCTCAAGCTTCGCCGCGCGGGTGGTGGCTTCCACCGGCGCCAGCCTGCGTGAAGCCTTGCGCGGCGGGCTCGCCGCGATGTCCGGGCCGCGGCATGGCCAGGCCAGCGCCTTGATCGAACAACTGTGGAGTGAATGCGAGTCCGGCGGCGATGCCAAGCCCGTGTTGTCGCGGCACCTGCAGGGCGGCGTGCAGGTCGCCGGCTTCGGCCATCCCCTGTATCGCGACGGCGACCCGCGCGCGGCCTGGATCTTGTCGCGTTTGCCGGAGGCGGCGCGCAATCCGCAACTGGTGGCCGCGGCCGCGGCACTGCTGGGCGAAGCACCCAATGTCGATTTCGCCCTGACCGCGCTGCGCCGCCACCTGGGGCTGCCGCCGGGCAGCGCCTTCGTGATGTTCTGTCTCGGGCGCACCGTGGGCTGGATCGCCCATGCGCTGGAACAGCGCCCATGCGGCCTGATCCGGCCGCGGGCGGTTTATGTCGGGAAACCGCCGCACCAGGCCGACTGAAAGCGGTTCAGACAGCGCGGCGCAGGAACGGCCGCAGCGTTGCGAAGTGCTCCGGATGCTCCCGCTGCAACTGTTCCTCGCCGAGAAATTGATGGTCGGCATAGTCGAAGCCTGGCGTCACCACCTCGGCCACCAGCGCATTTGCCGCGCCATCGACCAGATGCGAGGCTTTCCAGCATCCGCCTGGCACCATCAGGAAGCGCTGATCGGCGGCGCCCAGGCGCACGCGGCGCAGCGCGCCGCTTTCGTCCAGCAGCAGGTATTCCACCGGCCCGCCGTCGAGAAAGAAATGCAGGATGTCGCTGCGGTTGCGGTGCATGCGGCCCAGCGGCTGGCTGCGGTCGAGGAGGTAGTAGATGCATGTGGCGAGCGGCCGCTCGCCGGTGGCGCTGACGTGCGAAAACGCGGAGGTGTAAATGCGCCTGAAAAAGCCGCCCTCAGGATGCAACTCCAATTGGAGCTTCGCGAACCAGTCGGGCTCGCTCACGGCTCCAGCCGCTCGATCCGCCAGTCCGCTCCTTGGCGCAGATAGCGCAAGCGGTCGTGCACGCGGTTGGCGCGGCCCTGCCAGAACTCGATGGTTTCCGGAATCACGCGGTAACCGCCCCAGTACGGCGGCAGCGGAATTTCCTGCCCGGAAAACCGCTGCTCGGTGGCGGCCAGTCGCTCGTCCAGTTCCCGGCGTTGCGCCAGCACCTGGCTCTGGCGCGAGGTATACGCGCCAACCTGGGAACCGCGCGGGCGGCTATGGAAATAATGATCGGACAACTCGCGCGGGACGCGCTCCACCGGTCCTTCGATGCGCACCTGGCGCTCCAGCCGGTCCCACCAGAAGGTCAGCGCCGCGAACGGCTTGCCGGCCAGTTCCTCGCCCTTGCGCGATTCGTAGTTGGTGTAGAAGCAAAAAGCCCCTTCGTGCAAGCCCTTGAACAGCACGATCCGCACCGAAGGCCTGCCGGCGGCGGAAACCGTGCCCAGCGCCATGGCGGTGGGTTCCACCACCCCGGCGTCAGCGGCATCCGCCAGCCAGCGCTCGAATTGCGCCAGCGGGTCGGGCAGCACATCGGAGTCGTTCAACGGCGGATTGCGTTCGTACTGGGCCATGGAAAATCCAACAGGGGCAAGATAGCTGAGGCAAAATAGGGGTCTGCGATTTGCCGATTCTGCCGGAACCTCATGATAGCCACCTTCAAAGCGCTGCGCGTCCACCAGGTGGACAAGGCCTTCCAGGGCCGCCTGGAGCGGATTCAGCTGTCGGACCTCAGCGCCGGCGAGGTGGTGATCCGCGTGGCCTATTCCTGCCTCAATTACAAGGACGCGCTGGCCGTCACCGGCAAGAGCCGCATCATGCGCAGCATGCCGCGCGTGGCCGGCATCGACCTGTCGGGCGTGGTGGAGAGCAGCAGTGATGCGCAATACCTGCCGGGTGACAAGGTGCTGGTCACCGGCTGCAACATCGGCGAACTGCTCGACGGCGGACTGGCCGAGTTCGCCCGTGTCCCCGCCGCCGCCGTAGTGCCGCTGCCGCGCGGCCTGAGCCTGTCAGAGGTGATGGCCCTGGGCACTGCCGGCTTCACCGCCGGCATCGCCCTGCGGCGCATGCTGGAAAATCACCAGGCTCCCGAGCAGGGGCCCATCGCTGTCACCGGACCCACCGGCGGGGTCGGCAGCGTGGCGATCAGCCTGTTCAAGAAGCAGGGCTTCACTGTAGCCGCCATCACCGGCAAGACCACGCCCGAGTCCGAGAAGTACCTGCGCATGCTCGGCGCGGATGAAATCGTCGACCGCAACAGCCTGGACCTCGGCAGCAAGCCGATGGAGACCGCGCGCTGGGGCGGTGCCGTGGACAACCTCGGCGGCGATACCCTGGCGTACCTGACCCGCACGGTGAAGCCCTGGGGCAACATCGGCAGCGTCGGCCTGGCACAGAATTTCAGCTTGAACACCACGGTGATGCCCTTCATCCTGCGCGGCGTCAGCCTGCTCGGCATCCACTCGGTGGAAATGCCGCGCGCCTGGCGCCTGCAGATCTGGCAGCGGCTGGCAACCGACTGGAAGCCGGCCCAGCTCAAGGACATCGCCGGTCGCACCATTTCGCTGGAGCAGGTGCCGCAGGCCTGCGCTGAACTGATCGCCGGCCAGGTGCTCGGCCGCACCATCGTACGCATCGGCGGGGAGCCGTAGCATGTCCGGCAGCGACCACAGCCATACGCACGGCGGCCACGATCATGGCCATGACCACAATCATGATCACGACCACGACCACGGGCACGATCATGCGCACCATGCGCCGCCCAAGAAAGCGCACGAACACGGCCATGACCATCACCATGGCCATGGTCATCACCATCACGGCTCCAGCAACGAGCGCCGCCTCACCTGGGCCCTGATCCTGATTGCCGTGTTCATGCTGGTGGAGGTTGCCGGCGGCATCATCGCCCACTCGCTGGCGCTGATCGCCGACGCCGGCCACATGCTCACCGACTCCGCCTCGCTGGTGCTGGCGCTATTCGCGCTGCGCGTGGGCAAGCAGCCGGCGGACCAGCTGTACTCCTACGGCCGGCAGCGCTACGAAGTGCTGGCCGCCTTCGTCAACGGCCTGGTGCTGCTGGCCCTGAGCGTCTGGATCCTGGTCGAATCGGCGCGCCGCCTGTTCGCCCCGCAGGCCGTGCAAGGCCCGGTGATGCTGGTGGTGGCAGGCCTGGGCCTGCTGGCCAACATCGCCGCCTTCCTGGTGCTGCGCGATGGCGAGGACAACCTCAACATGCGCAGCGCCGTGCTGCACGTCCTGGGAGATCTGCTTGCCTCAGCGGCGGCGATGGTCGCCGCCGGCGTGATCATCTACACCGGCTGGATGCCGATCGACCCGCTGCTATCGGCGCTGGTATCGGTGCTGATCCTGCGCGGCGGCTGGCGCGTCACGCGGGAGTCGGCGCATATCCTGCTGGAGGGCACGCCACCCGGCATCGAGGTGGAGGAAGTGTCCGCCGACGTCATCGCGCAGGTGCCGGGGGTCAGCGACGTGCATCATCTGCATGTGTGGTCGCTGACCGATGCCAAGCCGATGATGACGCTGCATGCCGTGATCGAGGAAAACAGCAACCAGGATACGGTGCTGGCCGCGATCCAGAAGCGGCTGAGCGAGCGCTTTGGGGTGGTGCATGCAACGGTGCAGATTGAGCGCGGGGGGTGTGTGGCGGAGGTGGATGATGGGTGTCATGAGCATGGGGTGGCGGCGCTCAAGGGGTGATCTGTGCTCGTTGCTCACCCTTTCCCTGAATTCCATATCGTCATTCCGGCGAAAGCCGGAATCCAGGCTTCGGTGAGGTGAAGAAATCTCCGGCTTATTAATCTGTCTTCTTGCAGCGGCATTAGCCCCTCTGGTCATTCCCTTTACCGGAGGATGGCTGTTCTTTCTGCTGCACGAGTGGTTTTATCCTTCGGTGTGGGGCTTGCCGCCGCTGCAGTCGTTCATCGGCGTTTCGATCAATTGCACGGCCGTGGGGTATTTCTTCACCTGGTTCTACGCATTGCCGCTGGTGTTCATTCTCCGGCGCTTCAACCGGTACCGTCTCCGCTATCTTCTGGCGGCCAGCGTGCTGCCGTCGCTGAGCCTTCCGTTCTGGCAGGCGGACTGGGCGATCTCCATCCTGCCCGTTTTGATTGCCGGAATGTCCACAGCGTATGCTTTTTGGGGATTGACGAATCTTGGCGTGGCTCAATTCGCCAAGGATTCGAAAGGAAGTTAACGATTAGGCTGCAGCGGCGCCTCGCCCATCAATAAGGCCCGGTATTCGCTACAGCCGGCCGGCCGCTCGCTGCGCCCGCGGCCCGCGGCCCGCGGCAGAAGCCGGACTTAGGCTTAAGGCGGAGTTGAACGGGCTAATTCCGCCCTACAACTTCCTCAACAACATCATCGAAAACGCCGCCTCCGTGGCAAACGCCACCCGCGCCTCCAGCGCCGCGCGCTTCTCCAGCCGCGCTTTCCACGCATACGGCGTCATCATCAACAACTGCCGCAGACCCGGCCCGGTCAGATCAAGAACAAATCCCAGTTCCTGCTGCACCACTAGCTCGAACGCCCCCTCGAATCCTGCCAGAAACTTCTCCGGCTCATGAGCCCGCACCTCGTCGAACAGCGCCTCGCGTAGGGACCAGAGATGATCCGGTGCCGGCGTCACCAGCAGCACATGCCCTGAGGGCTGCAGCACGCGCTGCAGTTCGGCCATCTGCAACTGGCTGAACAGGCTGCACACCAGATCCACCGAGGCATCCGCCAGCGGCAGGTGCGCGGCACTCCCCACCAGCCAGCTGATGCCGCAAAAGCGCCTGGCGGCCAGCCGGATGGCCGACTTGGCAATGTCCAGTCCGACCGCCTCGGACGCCAGTGCCGCCAGGGCACTGGTGTAATAGCCCTCGCCGCAGCCGATATCGAGCAGGGTCTGTGCCTGCAAGGAGGCCAGCAGCGCCAGGCAGGCATCGCGCAGCGGCTGATAGTGCCCGGCCTGCAGGAATTCGCGCCGTGCCAGCACCATGTCCGTGCTGTCCCCCGGTTCGCGGCTGCTTTTGTGCTGCACCGGCAGCAGGTTCACATAGCCTTCTCGGGCCACGTCGAAGCTGTGTCCTTGCGCGCAGAGCCAGACCTTGGGATGAGGCTCCAGGGTCTGACCGCACAGTGGGCAGATGAAGCGGAACATGGGGAGAGGCACAAGGGGTATGCGATTAGCTTAGCGGCTCGTGGACGCGGCAGCCACCAAAGCCGTGCTGCTCTTGCAACTCTTTGGGTCCAGGCGGGTAGGCGCACCTTGGCGCAGCGATTGTCGGCTGCAAAAGCAAAATGGTCTAATGGCGAAGTCACCGGCGGATGGCTATTTTTGGCCATGGGAACATAGAGCCGGGCATTCCGGGGAAGAAAGGATATGTCGCGCAATTCAGCCTGGCGGCTCGGCCGGACGACGGGGTCAGCTATGGTGCTCATGGGCACCTTGCTTGCCGTTACCGCATGTAGTCGGCACTCGGCAAGCCGCGAGCCGGCTTCGCTGACGAACGATCAGACAAAGGAATGCGGCGCATATCTTCACGTTACCAGGGCACACGCACCGGCACCCGATGCCTTTGCCGATGGAATAGGGGCACAGGCGCGGTTTTCCGATCCGGTGGGGATCGCAGTGGACGAGAGCGGAGTGCTATACGTTGCCGATCGTAATAATTACCTAGTCCGCAAGATCACCCCGGATGGAAAGGTCACGACGCTGGCCGGCACGGCCGGCACACAAGGCTGCGCGGACGGACCCGTCGGTCAGGCCGGCTTTTTCGGCCTGACCGGCATTGCGGTCGATGCGGGCGGCACGGTGTATGCCCTCGACGGCGGGTCCAACAGAATCCGCAAGATCGCCCCTGACGGTGAAGTAAGTACTTTGCCGACGCGTGTCGTCGAGCCGCTCGCCGCCGAGCTCTTTGGACCCAGCCCATCCCTGGAGAGCCGCACACCGCAGGGAATCGCCGTTGATGACATTGGAAACATGTATGTCACCGTTATGGACGCAGTTCTGAAGGTCACGCCGTCGGGAGATGAAACCGTCTTTGCGGGCAACCCAGTACGCCGTGCGAACCAGAACCGGGAATCCACGGCGGAACGCGACGGCTACGACACCTCAGCGAGTTTTCATGGTTCAAAGGGAATTGCCCTCGATGCCGCCGGGGTCCTTTACGTAACGGACGATGAATCCAGAACCATCCGTACGATCTCTCCGCGGCGCCTCGTCGCCACTCTTGCGGGGGCCGCGCCGGAGCCAAGTGTCTCCGCACCGCCACTGCGCAGCGTGGACGGCTCCGGCGAGGCGGCGCGATTCTATGATCCCGAGGGCATCGCGGTCGGCAGCAATGGCACGCTTTACGTTGCGGACGGTGTCGGTCGCAGCGTTCGAAAAATCACGCGCTCCGGAATAGTCAGCACCTTGGCCGGTTCTCCCGGACAATATGGCAGCCAGGATGGGCAGGGTCCTACGGCCCGACTTATGAGGCCAGCGGGAATTGCCGTCGACAGACAAGGCAACATTTTTGTCGCGGACTCCAGGGACAACACGATACGAAAGATCACCCCCTCCGGAGAAGTCACCACCTTTGCGGGCAAGTCGTGGTACCTGGAGCACGGAAAGGATCCACCCAAGCGGAGTCTGGCACCCGTTGGCCAAAAGCAGCCGAGCCCGCTGCAAACGGCGCTTGGATATCTGTTGCTGGTTCTTTTATTCGCAGCCGCGCCGCTGGTACCTCTGGGCAACTTCATCAGCCGGCGCTTCGGCATCGGCTATGCATGGAGAATTCCAGTGGCCATCCTCGGCTGGCTAGGGACCTTCGCTACTTTACTGGTGGTTCTTGCGCCGTCTGGGGTCCTTTTCCTTTTCTCAACAATCTGGCCGGACACCTATCCAGATCAGTTGTACCAGTTGAAGTTCTGGCTTACAGCGACGGGCCTGACGATAGCGGTGTATTTCATCTTGTTGATCGCCTACTGTGTGTGCGCGCACCTGTTGTTGCTGCAATATGCACGCGGCAAGAAGCTGGCAGTAGGCGCTTGCTTGTATTGTCTGGTTTCGATTGTCTATTGTGCCGGCAACGTGGTTCTTGGCGCCCCCGGAATCCAGGCCGTATTCGACTTCAGCCTGATCTGCTTGCCGCAAGCACTGCTGATGCTGAGCCTGTGTACGTTTGCCAGGAACGCTCAGGTCTCGCCATTGTTGTAAGACGGAGTTCGGCCCTTTTTGCGCCCTGGGGCCATCTCCGACAAAATGGCTATGGCCTTTGCCTCGTCGAGGACACCTGCATGCATGGCGCTCAAGCGGACTACAGACTTCTGCATGCAGTGCCTTTGCGCATGCTTTGCCGCATCGTGCTTGCCCTTGCCGCCGTATGCCTGAGCACGCCGCCGCCGGCCATGGCGGAGGAAAACCGCCCGGCTCCGCGCCCCGCGGCACCGCCGGCGCGCCCGGCTCCGGAAATGCACCAGGCGCCGCGTCCCGCCGAACACTTTGAATCGGGGGTTCACGCCGATGCCTTCGCCGGCCCGCAGGGCGGCGTGCCGCAGCATTACGCTTTTAGCGGACACGACGTCCGGTATTTCAACGATCACGACCGGGTGGTATGGCAGGGGGGCGCCTGGCAGCACGGCTATCACCATGGTCGATACGGCTACTGGTGGTACGCCGGCGGCGCTTGGTATTACTACGATGCGCCGGTCTATCCGTATCCCGTGGCGGTGTCCGACACGTACTACTCCGATGACGCGGCGGAAGACACCGGTGCGCTGACCCAGCCGGAAGTGCCGCAGGCTGGCAGCTGGTACTGGTGCGATGATCCGCCCGGTTATTATCCCTATGTCAGCACCTGCTCTGCGCCGTTCAGGGCGGTTCCGGCTCCGCCGCCGCCGCAGTAGATCGCGGGCCGCTGCGGCGTACGCCGCCCGCTGAGCCGGGCATTCAAACCCGCCGGCCGTCCGCAGCGTCTGATGGGAACATTACGAGCAAGTTTGCCGGGGGAGCGCGTGGACGCAGGCAGCCAGACGGTGGAATCACAACGCCAGGCCGGCAAGCCGACCGCCGCCCCGGCCGAGCGCATCGCCTCGATCGACCTGATGCGCGGCATCGTGATGGTCATCATGGCCATCGACCATGTGCGGGACTACTTCAACCCCTTTGCCGAGCCCACCGATCTGTCCAAGGCCTCGGCGGGACTGTTCCTGACCCGCTGGATCACGCATTTCTGCGCGCCGACCTTCGTCTTCCTGGCCGGCACCAGCGCCTTTCTCTATGCCCGCAACAGCGGCGCCACGCGCGGCCAGTTGCAACGCTTCCTGCTGACCCGGGGCCTGTGGCTGGTGCTGCTGGAGCTGAGCTGGATCAGTTTCTGCTGGCGTTTCGACTTCAATGGCCTGAATCTGCAGGTGATCTGGGCCCTGGGCTGGTCGATGGTGTGCCTGGCCGGACTGCTGTTCCTGCCGCGGCCGCTGCTGCTGGGTGTGGGCGCCGCGCTGGTGCTCGGCCACAACCTGTTCGACCGCTGGCATTTCCAGGACTTCGCCGTGCACGGGGAGGCCTGGGGCTGGCTCTGGGCGCTGTTGCACGAGACGCACTTCGCCACCCTGGGCTCCGGCTATCAGGTCTTGTTGCTCTATCCGCTGGTGCCCTGGATCGGCGTGATGGCTCTGGGCTACGGCTTCGGCGCGTTGCTGCAACTGCCGCGCCCGCGGCGCGAGCACTGGATGCGGGTGCT
The DNA here is from genome assembly GCA_903970595.1 of Verrucomicrobiota bacterium. GTDB lineage: Bacteria > Pseudomonadota > Gammaproteobacteria > Nevskiales > Nevskiaceae > Nevskia. Next base: position 10,634 of record CAJCJI010000302.1, on the reverse strand, counting down.
GGGGCTTGGCGCAATCGCCTTGTTCCTGCTGCTGCGACTCGGCAATCTTTACGGCGAGCCGCAGGCCTGGAGCGACAACCCGCGCGGCCCTCTGTTCACCGCGCTCAACGTTCTCAATGTCAGCAAGTACCCGCCTTCGCTGCACTACCTGCTCATGACCTTGGGCCCCGTGCTGCTGTTGCTGCCGCTGCTGGAGCGCTGGCGCGGCGGCCTGGCGCGCCGCATCACGGTATTCGGGCGCGTGCCGTTCTTCTTTTACCTGCTGCACCTGCCGCTGATCCACCTGGGCGCCCTGATCGCGGCGCTTCTGGTCTACGGTGTGAGCCCCCAGCTGATCGGGCCATCCAGCCCGCCGCCGGGCTACGAACCCAGCCTGCTGCGGGTCTACCTGGTGTGGGCCCTGGTGCTGCTGATCCTGTATCCCATGTGCCGCCGCTATGCCGACTACAAGGCGCGGCACAAGGAACAGTGGTGGCTGAGCTACCTGTAAGGCCCTAGACCGGGCTCGCGCGGCGGGCAGTGCGCGCCGCAAGCAGCCGCAGCGGCGGCCGCAGCGCCAGGTAGATCGCGGCCGCGAGCAGCGGCGAGGTCAGGCACCAGGCGCCGACGCCGCCCAGGGCGATGCCGGCGAAGTCGCCGATGAAACGCAGCGGCCCCGCCTTGAAGCGCTCCACCAGCTGCGGGATGGATAGCGCCAGGTGCGGCGCGCCGAGCCATTCGCCGGCGCGGTACAAGGGGATCAGCAGCAGCAGCTGCACCGGGTACATCAGGTAGTTCACCAGCTGGATGATCGGCTGGTTCAGTCCCAGCGCGACGGCGGCGATGGCGCACAGCGCGGTGGTCGAGCCCAGGATCGGAAACAGCGCCAGCACGCTGCCCAGGGCCACCGTCAAGGCGATCTTCTCCGGGGTGGTGCCCTGCCGCAGCTGGGCGACGATGGGGTCGAGCACGCGGCGCTTCCAGAAGCTGCGCGGCGCGGCGGCGGCCTCCTCAGGTTGCTTCATTTGCGCCGCAACAGCAGGTCTTCGGCGCGCGCCCCGGGTGGCAGGCGGAACAATTGCAGGAGCATGTAGCCGGCAATCGCCAGGTTGCCCAGGCCGAAGATCAGCAGCAGCCACATCGCCCGCGCCAGGTTGGAGCTTTCCTTGTAGGCCACCCAGACCCAGAAGGTGAAAAACGCCAGGTAGGTATCCACCAGCGTGGCGATGAACCAGGGGTGCCCGGCCACCGCCTGCGGCACCTTCCAGACCGGCACCTGCAGCGAGGCCCACACCGTTGCGCCGGCGATGGCCAGGAAGGCCAGGACGAAGATCAGCTTGAGCTTGGCCATAAATGAAACACCGGACAAAAGTTAAGGAGCTTTGTCTGCGCCGTTGCCGAAGACCGTGCGAATGCATTTGGCCTCCATGCAGCGCGTCGCAAAGGAAGCCCTAAGTTAAGGCAATCGGGGCAACTGGTCGAGCACCTGAACTAATCCCGCACGACTTTTTCGGCTGACGCGGCAGCGCCCGGCTGGCGCATTCACGAACAAACCACGAAAAAGTCACATATTCGTAAGGTCTGCCGCTCGCCCGATCGGTAACTTCAGGCTGTCGTCGCGCGATGGCGACTGACATGGGAGACATGCGGCGATGAAAGACTCTTTCCGCAAGCCCTTAAGGGCGCAGCCCGCGCCGTCCTTGCCGCAGAACGCGTCTGCATCAGCAAGAGCCGAATTTTCGGCCGGTCCCCGCCCAGGGGTCTGAGAAATATCCGGCAGCCCCTGAGCAGATGATGAAACAGCATCAATCGTGCTTCGCCTCCGGCGCTTGCGCACTGCCGCCCGGCGGCCTACGCACCAGCCGCCTGCCTAGCGTGAGCTGCATCACATTTGGATTTCAGCCGCCGATTTTTTTTGTCCGGTTTGGCGGCTTGATTCCGATTAATACATGGAAACCCCTGTACTGGTTGCTGGTAATTCCGGCGGGCTCGCGCCGGATGGGCACAGGGTGCTTCTTAAAAAACTTGCCGCTATCGAGCGTACGGCGTTCAGCGAAATCGGATCAGGGGAATGCAGATGAGCAGTCAACTCGACAATCAAAGGCGCGGCGTCCTGGGGCAATGCACAAGCAGCACACAGGGCTGCGCCATGAACGGCAGCGGGGCCGGATTCGGCGTGGGGCCAGACCGCCGGCAGATCGCATCGCGGGCGCTGGTGGCGGCAAGCGCATTGGCGGCATTGCTGTTGGTGGCCAACGGCTCCGCATTTGCCGACGAAGTGCAGGTGTCGACCACCAAGATGGAAGACTTTGAATTCGACCGCACCGATGCGCTGTTGCAATTCGTCGACGTGAACAACAACCTGTGGGTGGGCAGCGTCGACACCACCACTGGGGACTTTGTCCCATCGTCGGGCGAGGGCATCCTGGTCGATACCAATGCGGCGAAGGCGACGACCTTCGGCAACGGTCCGGAGTGGGTGGAGAGCAGCAGCGGTTACTCGATCGTCTACAACAAATACCAGCCGGGAACGGCCGGCACGCAGGCGGCAACCAATGCGTTCCTGGCCTTGGCCAGCTTGACTGGCAATGGCAGCTGGCAGGTGTCGAACCTGCCCAACACGCAAGGACTGGTTGATGAAGAAGGCAACATCAATCCGACCCAGTCCGATCCGCCCGTCATCGCCGCCAACGGCATCGCATCGGGGAATCCGCCCTTGAGCATGGAGGGGATCGACGATGCGGAGCCGGTCACCGTGCCCAATACCAACTTTTCCATCGGGACGTACCGGTTCGTAAATGGCATGAACGCGCTGGTGTACTCCGAGCCGGTCTCAGGATCAACCATCAGCAACCGGCAGGTGTTCATGTACGACCTCGACACCGGCACCACCACGCAGTTGACCACTGACGCCGGCAACAAGGAATTTGTCATCATGTACCAGGCGCCGGAATTCGACAACGCCTATGTGCTGTGCGTGCAGGTCAACGATACCTCGACCCAACTCTACCGGCAGATGACGCCGGGCTCGTCCGCGTGGACCGCATTCCAGACGATCACCACGCCGCCAGGTGCGCCGAATTTCAACTACAAGCCCACACCGTTCGTGTACAACAACAAGTCCTACTTCTTCATGCAAAGAAGTACCGTTGCGAATCCCGAAAACTTCTCCGTGCCCAACCAGATCTGGGTGGCCTCCATGGATGGGACCATCAACCAGCAGGTGTCCAACCCTGCCCTGAGCGAGGTGCGCGACGACCCGAAATGGTATGCCACGGCGCAGGGGGTCTTCATCTACTACAATGTGTATACGCCGGCTACTTCGACAGTGCCAACCATCCCTCAAGGGGTCTGGCGCTCGAATTCCACCATACCGCTGGCCGCCGCGAATAAAAGCGGTGGCGGCAATTAGCGGGAATCAGGAAGCACAATTTGGCAACAAATCAGCGGTCTGAATTGCATTTCGCGGTTTCCGGCGTCCGCCGCGGCCGATTGGGGATGGCGATCGGCGCGAAATGTGGCGGACCACGGACCATCCGGGCATATAAAAAGGCGCACACAAGTTAGGACTCTTCCATTCATCTGCGAGAAGCCACCTTTCGTCCGATGCCATGTGGTTTGCCACACCGCAGACCGTCTCGCCGCAGAGGATTGTGGACAAAGTGGTCTCGAAGTTGCTTGCAACACCAGTCGTAAGTTGGGGAAGTTTAACCGTCCTAGAACTGGCGGTACCGGGGTTTTAATTTCTAGGGAAATGAGATGGACAATCAAGGGCGCGGCCATTCGGACACGTACGCAGGCCTGACGGCGCAAGGTGAAATCACGCGCAATGGGGCCGGATTCGGACCGGGGCCAGAGCGCCCGATCATCGTTTCACGAGCGATGGCGATCGCAGCGGCGGCCTGTGCTTCCCTGCTTTTTGTTGCCAGCGGCCCGGCCGTTGCCGACGAAGTGCAGGTATCGACGACCTGGATGCAGGACTTCGAGTTCGACCACGACCATGCCGCTTTGCAATTCGTCGATCAGCAAAACAATCTCTGGGTGGGCAAGGTCAACACCACCACCGGAGCTTTCATGCCTGCGTCGGGTGAGGGCGTCCTGGTCGATACCAATGCGGCGCTGGCCTCCGACTTCGGCAATGGCCCCGAGTATGTGGAGGATACGGCCGGCTATTCCATCGTCTACAACAAATACCAGCCGGGAACGGTCGCCGCAGACCAGTCGGCCAACACCGCCTTCCTGGCAAAAGCGTCCCCGACCAGTTTCGGCGGCTGGCAGATAACATACTTGCCAAACTCCGCGGGAATGGTCGACGAGGAAGGCAATCTCAATCCCAGCCAGGCAAATCCCTACGTTGTGGCCGAGGATGGCATTGACTCGGGACATCCGGCGGTGCGCATCGAGGGCATCAACTCTACGACGCCGTATCAGGTGCCGAATTCCTACAATGTCGTAGGATCGTACCGATTCGTGACCGGCATGAACGCCATGATCTATTCGGAGCCAGTCTCCGGGTCGACCAGCAGCAACCGGCAGGTGTTCATGTATTACCCTGCCACCAATACCACCACGCAGTTGACGACCGATTCAGGCGACAAGGAGTTTGTACAGATGTACCTGGCTCCGGAATTCAACGCCTATGTGTTGAGCGCGCAGGTCAACAATACCACGCTGCGGCTCTATCGGCAGATGACCGTGGGCTCAAGCGCCTGGACCGCGTTCCAGACCATCGCGGTGCCGAGCGGAGCGCCGGCTTACATCTACAAACCGACACCGTTCGTTTACAACAACAAGTCGTACTTCTTCATGGAAAGACTCGGCGAGTCGAATCCGGAGGACTTCACCTACCCCACGCAGATTTGGGTGGCGTCGTTGGACGGCACCATCAATCAACAGGTTTCCAACCCCAGCCTGAGCGAGGTGCGTAATGATCCAAAGTGGTACGCCACCGCGCAGGGAGTCTTCATCTATTACAACGTCTATACTGTGGCATCGCTGGGAGTGGGCACCCAATCGCTGGGGGTTTGGCGCTCGAATTCCACGATACCGTTGGCCAATGCGAGTAAAGCCGGCTCAAAAAACTAAGCTGAATCCGCAGGTGCCAAGTTGGCGTTGATCGCCGTCGGCGCAATTCATCCGCCCGGTAGTACCTTTCATCGGCTGAGATGCGCCTTTCGCCGCACAAAAGCGATTCTGGACAACAAGAACCTGTCGGCATAAAAGTCCGCACCACCGGGGGTCATGACTGTGGCAACGGTTTTGTGGAGTGCTACCGGCGTTTTGTTCTGCCGGCGCCCTGGTTCCCGGCGGCCGATCCCAAGCGTGGGACGGATTTTGCAATTTTCCACCCGTTATGAACGCTGACGGTGCAACCGTTTGCACCCGTCTTGCGTACTAACGCGCTAACGGGTTAAGGAAATCTTTCCCGGTTCGGCACAATGGATGTGCGGCAACAGACAATAGAAAAATCAATCTTGATTCGGCTGCGGCGCGCTCGCACCGATGGTTGTATTTAGGGGGTTTCGGTGTTCAAGCAATGGAGTGGCATGTCAGCGCAAAAGAGCGGCAAGGGAGTTGCTCGCCCGAGAAGACGCAGCGGCGCCGGATTCGGCGCAGGGCTCGCCGGCCTGTTGATTTTTTTTCAGGCAAGCGCAGCCGTGGCCGCATCCCTGCTGTTTGTCGCCGGCTCTGCCTTCGCCGACGAAGTGCAAGTGTCGAACACCACCATGCAGGATTTCGAGTTCGACCGCACCGATGGGCTGCTGCAATTCGTCGACCAGAACTACAATCTCTGGGTGGGCGGTATCGACCCGACCACGGGAAACTTCGTCCCCGCCTCGGGAGAGGCCACCCTGGTCGATACCAATGCGGCGCTCGCGCTCACCTTCGGCAATGGTCCGGAGTGGGTGCAGGACAGCAGCGGCTACTCGATCGTCTACGACAAATTTCAGCCGGGAACGACCCCGGCGAACCAGTCGGCCAGCACGGCTTTTCTGGCCAAGGCCACGATGATCAGCCCTGCCGTCTGGACGGTGTCCGCGTTGCCCGATACCGACGGCTTGATCGTCGAGGAAGGAAATATCAATCCGACCCAGTCGGACCCGGCCGTGGTGGCTGCCAATGGCATAGCGCCCGGCAATCCGCCGCTGGACATCGAGGGCATCAACGCCTCAATGGTGCATGAAGTCACCAATACCTACAATACCGTCGGATCGTACCGGCTTGTCACCGGCATGAACGCGCTGGTCTATTCGGAGCCGGCGTCCGGATCGGTCAATAGCACCCGGCAGGTGTTCCTGTACGACATCACCAACAATACCACCACGCAGCTCACGACCGACGCCGGCGACAAAGAATTCGTGATGATGTTCCAGGCGCCGGAATACAACAACGCTTATATATTGTCCGCACAGGTCGATAACCAGTCGATCCGTCTGTACATGCAGACCCCCGGCTCAACGGCCTGGACCCCGTTCCAGAATATCCTGGCGCCAAAGGGGGCGCCGATTTACAACTACAAGCCGACGCCCTTCGTCTACAACAACAAGACCTACTTCTACATGGTGCGGCTCGACTTCACTAACCCGGAGGACTTCAGCTACCCCACACAGGTCTGGGTGGCGTCCCTGGATGGAACCATCAATAAGCAGGTGTCCAATCCCGCATTGAGCGAGGTGGAGGAAGATCCGAAGTGGTACGCCACCACGCAGGGGGTGTTCATTTACTACAATGTTTACACTGTGGCAGGGGGGGGTCTTCCGGCCATATCCCAAGGCACCTGGCGCTCCAATTCCACGGTGCCGGTGGCGGTCTCGACGGTGCCGGCGCCGACCAATCTCCAGGCCACGGCCGGCAGCGGAGGCCAGGTGTCGTTGAGCTGGACCGGGGTCAGCAGCGCCACCGCCTATTACATGTACAACGGGGCCACACCCGGCGGCGAATCGACCGAGGTCGGGAACATCCAGGGCACCTCCACCAGCTTCAAAGTGCCGAACGCCGTCGGCACCGCCTATTTCGTCGTGAAAGCCTACGACAACAACGCAAACAACACCATCAGCCCGGCCTCCAACGAAGCCAGCGCCACTTTCCCGCTGTCCGCACCCACCGGCCTGACGGTTGCTCCGGGCATTGCCGGGCAGTTTGTCGTCAGCTGGAACGGGGTCACCGGCGCCAACGCCTACTATGTCTACTATGGCACCAGCCCTGGCGAATTAGCCTCCAAGAGCGCAGCCGTGTTGGGAACGACCACCACCCTGACCGGGCTGATCGGGGGCACGACCTACTACTTTGCGGTCCAGGCATATAACAGAACCAGCGGCGTCTACAGTTCGACTTCCGGCCAGGTCAGCGCCACCTCGCCGCTGGCTGCGCCGGCCGGCGTGTCGGTCACCCCCGGAAGCGCCGGGCAATTCTCCCTGAGCTGGTCGGCCGTTAGCGGCGCCAACGAATACTACGTCTACTACAGCACGGTGGCCGCCGTCCAAGGCAACAGGAGCGCGCCGGTCACGGGCACTTCGGCAACGCTTACGGGACTCAGTGGCAGCACGACCTACTATTTCGTCGTCTATGCGTACAACAGCGCCAGCAGCATCACCAGCCCGCCATCCAGTCAGGTCAGCGCCATCACGCCGCTGGCGGCCCCAGGCAATCTGAGTGTTTCCGGCACCGGCACGGGGCAGGTGTCGCTGAGCTGGACCGGCTCCTCCGGAGCCAGCAACTACACGGTCTATTATGGAACCAGTCCGGGAGCGGTCAACACCAAAGGCGCGACAGTCACGACCACGACCGCAACCATCAGCGGACTCAGCAGCGGGACGCTCTACTATTTCGATGTCGAGGCCTACAACCGCCCCAATGCGGTGACCAGCCCTGCGTCCAACCAGGTCAGTGCCACGCCGGATTGAACCGCTGAATGGAGTTTTTGCCAGGCTGACGGATCGCACGGCGCCCGCCGCCGTCCGGGCTCCAGGGTAGGGCAGCGTCCCCGCCGCCAAACCGGATTTTATGCGGCTTGATTGCCATGCTCGTCAAGCGTGACCTGCGTCCCGGCCTGGCGCGCGGAATGCGTTCATACTCATTCAGGGTAGTGATCTCGGGGAAGATTTCCAGTGAGCCGATTGTCCAAGGCCGTAATCCTGGCTTGCGGCCTCATCGGATTTTGCCCTTTGGTTGTCGAGGCTGCGGATACGACCGGCGCCGAAGCGCAGGCGCCGCAGCAACTGCCGCAGGTGATCGTCGTCGGCCATACCCCGCTGGTGGGTTTTGGGCTGCCCTTGAACCAGATCCCGTCGAACGTGCAGACGGCGACCGGCGCGGACCTGCAGCGCCAGCAGTCGCTGGACGTGGTGGACTACCTCAACAACAACTTCAGCGGCTTGAGCGTGAGCGAGAGCGACGGCAATCCATTCCAGATCGACGTTTACTACCACGGCTTCACGGCGTCCCCGCTGCTCGGTACCCCCGAAGGACTATCGGTTTACGTCGACGGCGTGCGGGTGAATGAATCCTTCGGCGACACGGTCAACTGGGACCTCATCCCCGAGTCCGCGATCGGCACGGTGTCGCTGATCGCGGGGTCCAATCCGGTGTTCGGGCTCAATACGCTCGGCGGCGCGCTCGCGGTAAAGACCAAGGACGGACGCAGCGATCCGGGCACCGAGGCCGAGGTGTATTACGGTTCGTACGGCCGGCGCTCGGCCGAGATTGAAACCGGCGGAACCTACGGCGCGTTCGACTATTTCTTCAGCGGCGACTACTTCGACGAGGACGGTTGGCGCAACATCGACAACTCGAAGCTGTGGCGCGGCTTCACCAAGATCGGCTGGCAAAGCGCTACGACCCGCATCGACCTGAGCTACACCGGCGCGGACAATTTCATGTATGGCGACGGTTCCACGCCGCAGAGCCTGCTGGCCTACAACCGCAAACAGGCCTATACGCCCGATTACACGCAGAATTTCATGAATTTCGTGAACCTGACGGGCAAGCAGACGCTGGGCGAGCACCTGCTGCTGTCCGGCAACCTGTTCTACCGCCACGTGAACGCCTACGTGATCAACGGCAATACCAACGACTACTACCTGGAGGATGGCTATGCCGGGCCGCCCACCGATTGCGGCAACTCCGGGGCGAACGCGGCCACGCTGGCTTACTGCACGCCGGCGCAGGACGCCGATTCGGTGACCAACCAGGGTTCTGCAGGGTTCGGCCTGCAGTTGACCGATGCGGACGACCTGTTCGGCATGAAGAACCAGGCCACTCTCGGCGGCGACTACGCCGGCTCGCATGACGTTTTCAACCAGTTGTCCCAGTACGGCGGGTTCGCCGCGGACCATGATCTGGTGTATGAGCCGAGTCCCTACAACAATTTCAATGTGATCTCGGTGAGCGGCGTCAACAACATCTTCGGCGCTTACCTTACCGACACGCTGTCGCCGAACAGCCTGATGCACCTGACCGCGGCCCTGCGCTACAACCTCAGCAAGGAGACGATCAACGGCTACTCGATCGACACCGACCCGGCCGACTACGGCAAGGGATTTCTCGCGGCGGCCCCGGTCGCCGGCGATCACAGCTTCGTCCGTATCAACCCCTCGCTCGGCTTCACCATCACGCCGACGAAGAGCGCCACTTACTACGCGGACTACAACGAGGCGAGCCGGGCGCCGACCGTGATCGAACTGGGCTGCGCCAATCCGGCGGTTCCCTGCGGCCTGCCGGACGATTTCGCCAGCGATCCGGATTTGCGGCAGGTGGTGACGCGTACCTTCGAGATCGGCTTGCGCGGCAATCTGCCCGACCAAAGCCTCAATTGGTCGGCCGATGCGTTCCACGCCACCAGCGCCAACGATATCCAGTACATCGCCACTGCCACCAACTCGGGCTACTTCGACAACGTCGGCGATACGCGCCGCGAGGGCCTGGACCTGGCCTTCGGCGGCAAGAAAGGCCCCTTCCGCTGGAACGTCGCCTACAGCTACGTCATCGCGACGTTCCAGTCCGGCTTCGTAGTGAACTCCCCGTCCAACAGCCAGGCCGATGCCAACGGCAACATCGAGGTGCAGCCGGGGGATCGTCTGCCGCTGGTGCCGCTGAACAGCGCGCGGCTGGTGCTCGACTACGACGTCGACGAACACCTTAACCTTGGCGCGAACCTGGTTTTCACGTCCAGCGCCTTCCTGCACGGGGATGAGAACAACGCCAACGCCGGCGGGACCACCAATGCGCCGACCGGCGCCTATATCTCGCCGGACGGCACGGGGCGGATTCCCGGCTATGCCACGCTCAATTTCCATGGCACTTACCGCATCAACAAGTACCTGGAGATTTTCGCGCGGATGAGCAATGCGCTGAATACGGATTACTACACCGCCGGCTTCCTGACCCGGAATGTCTTCAACCCGAACGGCTCGTTCCGCACCAACCCGGATGACTGGACCAATGAAAACGCCGTGGTGCCGGGTGCCCCGCGCGAGATCTGGGGCGGGCTGCGGGCGCGCTTCTAGGGTCTGTTGACAATTATTTGATCGCTGCGACGGGGGGAATTTTCGCGCAGTGCTAGGAACGACGAGCGATGTGTACTGTAGTACATGAGCGAGGAGAGACAACGCAATGCGTGAAAATCACCCCCGTCCCGAAGGGTTGCCCCCAGAATC
>CAJCJI010000301.1 GCA_903970595.1 Verrucomicrobiota bacterium | reverse complement strand
TCGGCGAGCCACCGCAGCGGGACATCCAGCGGATACGACTCAGTCAGGGGTCTTTCGCTCGTTAGAGGGGGTTGAACGTGCAGTTTTCTCTTTCGAGAACGTTAGTTCAAAGGTCCGGGGTTGGCGCCTTGTGGCCAGTGGAGCATTTTGCGGTAGGCAGGAGTGGCGTACTTTGGTCGGCCGTCAGGGATCAGCCACAAAAAAAGGACGGGGAATCGAATCCCCCGCCCTTTCTTCGTATGCGACGTAAGACTTACTTGATCGACTTCGCGTCCGCCTTCAGCGCCTCAGCCTTGTCGGTCTTCTCCCACGAGAACGCCGTGAACTTCTCGCCGTTCGCCAGGGTGACGTCGTAAGGCTTGCGGCCGAAGTGGCCGTAGGACGCGGTGACCTGGTACATCGGGTGGATCAGGTCGAGCATCTTGACGATGCCGTAGGGGCGCAGGTCGAAGTGCTTGCGCACCAGCTTTTCCAGCTTCTCGTCGGCGATGCTGCCGGTGCCGAAGGTGGTGATGAAGATCGAGGTCGGCTCGGCCACGCCAATGGCGTAGCTGACCTGCACTTCGCAGCGTGAGGCCAGGCCGGCGGCGACGATGTTCTTGGCGACATAGCGCGCGGCGTAGGCGGCGGAGCGGTCGACCTTGGACGGGTCCTTGCCGGAGAAGGCGCCGCCGCCGTGACGGGCCCAGCCGCCGTAGCTGTCGACGATGATCTTGCGGCCGGTCAGGCCGCAGTCGCCCACCGGGCCGCCGATGATGAACTGGCCGGTCGGGTTGATGTGGAACTTGGTGGCCTTGGAGATCCACTTGGCCGGGATCACCGGCTTGATGATCTCTTCCATCACCGCTTCCTTGAGCGTCTTGTACTTCACATCCGGCGAGTGCTGGGTGGACAGCACCACCGCGTCCACGCCCACGGCCACGCCGTCGCGGTAGCGCAGCGACACCTGGGACTTCGCGTCCGGGCGCAGCCAGGGCAGCTTGCTGTTCTTGGCCTTGCGCACCTTGGCCTGCTGCTCGACCAGTCGATGCGAGTAGTAGATCGGGGCCGGCATGAGTTCGCGGGTTTCATCGCAGGCGTAGCCGAACATCAGGCCCTGGTCGCCGGCGCCCTGTTCCTCGGGGTTCTTGCGGTCCACGCCCTGGTTGATGTCCGGGGACTGCTTGCCGATGACGTTGAGGATGCCGCAGGTGGCGCCGTCGAAGCCCACCTCGGAGGAGTTATAGCCGATGTCGGTGATGACCTTGCGCACCAGCTGCTCCAGGTCGATCCAGGCGCTGGTGGTGATTTCGCCCGCGACCACCGCCACGCCGGTCTTGATCAGGGTTTCGCAGGCCACGCGCGCGCGCTTGTCCTGCAGCAGGATCGCATCCAGCACCGCATCGGAAATCTGGTCGGCAACCTTGTCCGGATGGCCTTCGGACACGGATTCGGACGTAAAAAGGTATTCGCTCACTAATGCAATCCTCGTCATCTGTTTATACGGATAGGCGGATAATTATAGGGCAATCGAAACCGTCACGCATCCGCCTCCGGCGCGGCAGTCTCCGGGCTTTCACGGAACCCTGCCTACAATGCGCCACTCCATGTTGCAGGCCTGTGTACCCGGCCCGGAATCCACCCCCAGCCACCCTCCGCAAGGAACAGGAACATGCCGGAGACGCCCTCCCGAATGCTGCCGCTCGGCACCGCCGCCCCCGCCTTCACGCTGCCCGACACCGTCAGCGGCCGCAGCTTGAGCCTGGAGCAGCTCAAGTCCGGGCGGGCCACGGTGCTGATGTTCATCTGCAACCACTGCCCCTACGTCAGGCACCTGCTGGCGCCCCTGGTGCAGCTGGCGCACGACTACCAGGCCAAGGGCGTGGCCTTCGTCGCCATCAGCAGCAACGACGCCCTCAGCCATCCCGACGACGGCCCCCAGCAGATGCAGCACGTGGCGCGGGCCAGCGCGTTTCCGTTTCCCTACCTGTACGACCAGACGCAGGAGGTGGCGCGGGCGTACCAGGCGGCGTGCACGCCGGACTTTTACGTCTTCGACGCCGGGCTGCGGCTGGCGTACCGGGGGCAGTTTGATGACTCTCGGCCTGGGAATCGGGTACCGGTTACGGGCGCCGATCTGCGCGCGGCGCTGGATGCGCTGCTGGGTGGGAGCCCGGTGGCGGTGGAGCAGAAGCCGAGTGTGGGGTGCAATATCAAGTGGAAGACAGGCTGATCGCCCTTTGACGGGGCCATCGGTTGACAGCCGTAAACCGAGGCGGCTGCAGCCTCGGCAGGGCTACCGCGGCGGGACTTGTTCTGTTAGCGTGAACTCCAAGGTGAGCCAGATGTTCACGCCGCAACTTCATATTCTTCCGCCGCCGTGAAGCCGATCCCCTTGACTCCGGAAACGGAGGCCGTGTCGCGCCGCGTGATCTGGTTCGAAGCGCCGGAGGAGGCCTTGGCCGATCCGATCCGCTTCATGTCCTATGCGCTGGCCGCGGCCACACACGAGGACATGAAAGTATTGCGCCGATACGTCTCGGACGAAGACCTGCGCGCTGTGCTGGACCAGGCGCCGCCCGGCATCATTGATCGGCGCTCCTGGGCTTACTGGAACGCCAAGATGGGCCGTTACCCGGCACCGCCGCTGCCGATGCGGCGATTCGGCTGATGCAGCAGCGAGAGCAGGCCAGTGGTCTGCCGCGCGCTGCGGCATGCGGCATACGCGCGGCTGGCGGGTCGCTGACTAGTGAGGTTCCAAGAAGTGCGCATATCAGCCGCGCGCCAGTGCACGCGCAACGACTTCAAACTGAGAGCTTGGGTCCTTCCTTCGATACGGCGCTACGCGCCTACTCGGGGCAATCGGAGTTCGGTGTTGTTCGGACAGAACAGCACCCCTCCCCCTAGCCCCCTCCCGCAAGGGGAGGGGGAACGGAGAGCCCCCGCGCCCGCGCAATCGCCGCCCGCACCTGCTCCGGCGCCGTCGCCCCATAATGATTCCGCCCCCTGAGCGAGCCCTCCAGGGTCAGCCGCTCATACACGTCCTGCTCCACCAGGGCGGAAAACCCCCGCAATTCCTCCAGCGACAAGTCCGCCAGATCGCATCCCTTCTTCACGGCATACCCCACCGCCGCGCCGACGGCATGATGCGCGTCCCGAAACGGCAAGCCTTTCTTCACCAGGTAATCCGCAAGGTCGGTCGCAGTAGAGAACCCCTTGGCGGCGGCAGCCCGGCAGGCCTCGCGTTCAACTTGTAGTGAAGGCAGCATCGCCGCGAATACCCGCAAACACGCGGCAACGGTGTCGTGCGCATCGAACAGCGGCTGCTTGTCTTCCTGGTTGTCGCGGTTGTACGCCAGCGGCTGGCCCTTCATCAGCACCAGCAGGGCCTGCAGGTCGCCGATGACGCGGCCGGTCTTGCCGCGCACCAGTTCCGGCACGTCCGGATTTTTCTTCTGCGGCATGATCGAGCTGCCGGTGCAGAAGCGGTCCGGCAGTTTGACGAAGCCGAACATCGGGCTGCTCCACAGGATCAGCTCCTCGCTCCAGCGCGACAGGTGCACCATCAGCAGGCTGGCGGCGGCGCAGAATTCGATGGCGAAGTCGCGGTCGCTGACCGAGTCCAGGGAGTTTTC
>CAJCJI010000300.1 GCA_903970595.1 Verrucomicrobiota bacterium | reverse complement strand
CTCTCCGGCTCGTCCATCTCGCCGTCGCCGCAGAAACACCAGACCTTGCGGCCTTCCATGCTCGCCAGGCCGCGGTGGTGCAGGTATTTCATCAGGCGGGCCTGGTAGATCGCCATGATGGGGCCCAGGCCCATCGAGACGTTGGCGAAGGACCAGAAGTCCGGCATCAGCCAGCTGTGCGGATACGACGAAAGACCTTTGCCGCGCTCGGTCTCGGTGCGGAAATGGTGCATCTGCTCGGGGCTGATGCGGCCTTCCAGATAGGCGCGGGCGTAGATGCCGGGGGTGCAGTGGCCCTGCACGTAGATCAGGTCCTGGCCCTGCGCATGCTGGGGGCCTTTCCAGAAGTGGTTGAAGCCCACGTCATACAGCGTCGCCGCCGAGGCGAAGCTGGCGATGTGGCCGCCGATGCCGGAATGCTCGTGGTTGGCGTTGACCACCAGGGCCATGGCGTTCCAGCGGATGATGGAACGGATTTTCCATTCCAGCGAGGGATCGCCCGGCAGGGGCTCCTCCAGGTGCGGCGGAATGGTGTTGATGTAGGCGGTGTTGGCGGAGAAGGGGATATAGGCGCCGGACAGCCGGGCCTTCTCCTGCAGGGCTTCCAGCAGGTAGTGCGCGCGCTCGGGACCCTGGCGCTGCAGCACCGCTTCGAGAGCTTCCAGCCACTCCGTCGTTTCCTGGGGGTCGGCATCGCCTGAAGCCTGACCCGGATTGAATGCGGGAGCTTGTTGAGTCATGGGCTCATCCAATCGGCATTGCGTTTGAGCAGGGGGCTAGCTTAATACAACTACCTCACGCCGCCGATGGCGCTATCGTATGCCGGATAATATGAGCTGCGGGGAAACACTATGCGACTGCTGCTGATCGAAGACGACGCGCAAATCGCGCAGAGCCTGGGGCGGGCCTTGCGCCGCGCCGGTGATCTGGTGGACGTCTACGGTACCGCCCGCGACGCCGAGCAGGCGCTGCGCGCGGTGGACTATGCCTTGGTGATTCTCGACCTGGGCCTGCCCGACCGCGACGGGGGCACCCTGCTGCGGGCGATGCGCGCGCAGGACAACCACACGCCGGTGCTGGTGCTGACCGCGCGAGACGAGCTGAACGACCGCGTGCGCATGCTCGACCTGGGCGCCGACGACTACATGGTCAAGCCGTTCGAACTGGTGGAACTGCAGGCGCGCATCCGCGCGGTGGCGCGCCGCGCCATCGCCCGTTCCGGCGGCGACATCGGGGTCGGCGGCCTGCGCTTCGACCTGGCCGAGCGCCGCGCCTACGCCGGCGACTTGCCGCTGGAGCTGTCGCCGCGCGAGCTGGGCGTGCTGGAGGTGCTGCTGCTGCGCCGCGGCCGGGTGGTGAGCAAGGCGCAAATCCAGGAGCACTTGTGCGACTGGGACGAGGCGCTGACCGACGGCGCCATCGAACTTTACGTTCATCGCCTGCGCAAGAAGCTGGAAGGCACCGAGGTGGAGTTGCGTACGCTGCGAGGCTTCGGCTACCTGTTGCAGCATCCGCAGGGATGAAGGGCTCCAGCGGGGCCGCCGCCGGCAGCCTGCGCAGACGGCTCCTGCGCCTGCTGCTGGCGCCCCTGCTGGTCCTGTTCGGCATCGGCGGCGCCGGTTGCTACGCCTTTTCCCTGCATTACGCCAACACGGTTTACGACGGCTGGCTGTTCGATTCGGTCAAGTCCCTGGCGCTGGCGGTGGTGCGCACCGATCACGGCGTGATCCTCGACCTGCCGCAATCGGCGCTGCGCCTGTTTGAATGGGACGTGGTGGACACCACCTACTACCAGGTGTCCGGCTCGCGCAGCGGTTTCATCGCCGGGCACCAGCAGATGCCGGCGGCGGCCGGCCCCTCGAGCATTGTCGACTACCAGGGCGCGCGCCTGTTCGACGGCATCATCGACGGCGCGCCGGTGCGCATCGCCACGCTGCTGCTGCCCGCGGCGGAGTACGGCGAAACCGTAACGGTGCAAGTCGCCGAAACCCAGGGCAAACGCAGGACCCTGGCGCGGGAAATCCTGGCCGGCGTGCTGCTGCCGCAGCTGGTGCTGATCGGCACCGCGGCGGTGCTGCTGTGGTTCGGCATCCGCGTCGGCCTGGCGCCGCTTGGCCGGCTGGCCGAACGCCTGCAGGCGCAGGATCACCGGCGGCCACAGCCGGTCACGGCCGACGACGTGCCGTATGAAATCCAGCCGCTGGCCCTGGCACTGAACGACCTGCTGATCCGGCTCGACAGCGCGCTGGCGGCGCAGCGGCGCTTCGTCGCCGACGCCGCGCACCAGCTGCGCACGCCGCTGACCTCGCTCAAGCTGAACATGGACCAGGCGCTGCAGGACGCCGGCCGCGACGGCGCCGCGCCGCTGCTGCAGGAATGCGCCCACGCCGTGGACCGCGTCAGCCGCCTGGCCCACCAGCTGCTGCTGCTGGCCCGCGCCGAACCCGACGCCATCGCCACCACCCCGTTCGAGCGCCTGGACCTGGCCGCGCTGGCGCAGGAAGTCGGCGCGGAATGGGTGCCGCGCGCCCTGCGCCGCGACATCGACATCAGCCTGAGCGTGCCGGGACAGCCGGTGAGCGTCCGCGGCAACCGCGTGTTGCTGGCCGAAGCCCTCAACAACCTGCTCGACAACGCTCTCAAGTACCACCCCGGCCGCGGCCGCATCAGCATCGAAGTGTCGGCGCACCCGCAGCCGCGCCTGCGCATCGCCGACGACGGCAGCGGCGTGCCGGAGGCCCTGCGGCTGCAGGTGCTCAAGCGCTTCTACCGCGTCGACCGCAGCGGCGCCGAAGGCAGCGGCCTGGGCCTGGCGATCGTGCAGGAGATCGTGCGGGCGCATGGGGGGAGTCTGGCTTTGGGGGAGGGGATCGAGGGAAAGGGGTTGGGGGCGGAGATTGTCTTGCCCGGGTGAGGGCGGCCGGGCCGCTTTGTCTCCCCCTCCCAACGAATGTGGGGTGAGGGGCGCTTTTTCACATGCGCAGCGCAGAACTCCGTTCGTCCCGAGTGCCCGCGTGAGCGGGCGTATCGAGGGACCAGCGCCATACCTTGAAACTTCTGCACGCGCGCTGGCGCGCGGCTCATTAGCGCGCATGTTGGAAGTGCGGTTCCGCCCTGCTGGCGGGTCACTTTCTTGGCAACAGCGCCAAGAAAGCAACCAAAGAAGCGCCGCCCCGAAGTCTGCGCCGAATCATCGCAAGCGATGATTCGGTCCCCTGCGCTCCGCAGCCGGAGCGGGGTCCATCGACAG
>CAJCJI010000299.1 GCA_903970595.1 Verrucomicrobiota bacterium | reverse complement strand
GAAATCGAGCTGAAGGACAAGTTCGAGAACATGGGCGCGCAGCTGGTCAAGGAAGTCGCTTCCAAGACCTCCGACGCCGCCGGCGACGGCACCACCACCGCCACCGTGCTGGCCCAGGCGATTCTCAACGAAGGCCTGAAGTCGGTTGCGGCCGGCGTCGACCCGATGGACATCAAGCGCGGCATCGACAAGGCTGTGGAAGCCGTCACCGCCGAAATCAAGAAGCTGTCCGTGCCGTGCAAGGACCGCAAGGCCATTGCCCAGGTGGGCACCGTCTCCGCCAACTCCGACGAAGCCATCGGCGAGATCATCGCCAATGCCATGGACAAGGTCGGCAAGGAAGGCGTGATCACGGTTGAAGACGGTTCCGGTCTGGAAAACGAGCTGGACGTGGTCGAAGGCATGCAGTTCGACCGCGGCTACCTCAGCCCGTACTTCATCAACAACGCGCAGAGCCAGCAGGTCGAGCTGGAAAACCCGCTGATCCTGATCAACGAGAAGAAGATCTCCAACATCCGCGAGCTGCTGCCGGTGCTGGAAGGCGTCGCCAAGTCCGGCCGCCCGCTGCTGATCATCTCCGAAGACGTCGAAGGCGAAGCGCTGGCCACCCTGGTGGTCAACAACCTGCGCGGCATCCTCAAGGTCGCGGCCGTCAAGGCCCCGGGCTTCGGCGACCGCCGCAAGGAAATGCTCAAGGACATCGCCATCCTCACCGGCGGCACCGTGATCGCCGAGGAAGTGGGCCTGTCGCTGGAGAAGGCCACCATCAATGATCTGGGCACCGCCAAGAAGGTGCAGATCACCAAGGAAAACACCACTCTGATTGACGGCGCCGGCAAGACCGCCGACATCGAGGCCCGCGTCAAGGAAATTCGCAAGCAGGTGGAAGACGCCACCAGCGACTACGACCGCGAGAAGCTGCAGGAGCGTGTGGCCAAGCTCGCCGGCGGCGTGGCGGTGATCAAGGTCGGTGCCGCCACCGAAGTGGCGATGAAGGAAAAGAAGGCCCGCGTCGAAGACGCCCTGCACGCCACCCGTGCGGCGGTCGAGGAAGGCATTGTCCCCGGCGGCGGCGTGGTCCTGGTCCGTGCCTCCAAGGTGCTGGACAAGCTCAAGGCCGCCAATGACGACCAGAACGTCGGCGTCCGCATCCTGGCCCGCGCCATTCAGGAGCCGCTGCGCATGATCGTGCGCAATGCCGGCGAAGAGCCCTCCGTGGTCCTGAACAAGGTCCTGGAAGGCACCGGCTCTTACGGCTACAACGCCGCCAACGGCACCTACGGCGATCTGCTCGAACTGGGCATCATCGACCCGGCCAAGGTGACGCGCCTGGCGCTGCAGAACGCGGCCTCCGTGGCCGGGCTGCTGCTCACCACCGAAGCCATGGTGGCCGAGCTGCCGAAGAAGGACGAACCGCCGATGCCGGGCGGTGGCGGCGGCGGCATGGGCGGCATGGGCGGCGACTTCTAAGTCCCGTTCCACCCGGCGGCAAAGCGGTAATGTCGTAGCGCAAGGCCCCGGATTCCGGGGCCTTGTTTTTGTGTGGCGCGGAGTGTTCTCATGCGCCAACTACTTGGTGACTCAGGCCGCTGGAACATGTTTCTGTCCGTGCGCAACAAGTGCTGCCCAGGCTGCGGAGCGCCGCATCACCGGCTGCTGCCCGAAACGCGCCTGGAAGGACGGCTGTGGGGAGGCCTGGCGGGCAATTCCGTCGCCGGCGCCTTCCTGGCCGGCTTGGCGCCGGAGCTGGTGGTGTGGATGGCGGTGGGCGCGGGCCTGCTGGCGGGCGGGTTGCTGGGGGTCAGCGTGGGCATCGCCCTGTTCGGTTTGTTGTTATGGGGCGCCTGGCGGCTGGAACGCAGCGTCACCGTCTATCTGTGCCCGGCTTGCGGACGCACCTCGCGTTACTCCGAGTTGGTTAAGGTTCGTTAACACTTCGCAGGGCCTGCCATTTCCTGCATGGTGCGCTATGCTCGTTCCATGAATGTGGCAAATACCTACTCTCCGCGCGGCCATAAATCCCTTCAGCCATCAACAACCTACGTTGTCTGCGTATCTGGCTTTGGGGTACTTCAGAGTCCTACTTTAAATGAGCCTCTGATCGCGAGTGAAAAGTGTGCGCCAGCCCACCTATAACAGCCCAAACCCCGGCGGGTTGGCCTGAAAAGTGAATGCTTCAGCCTTTGGCTGCGGCGTCAACTCATGATAAAAGCATTCCAAAACCAAGCCAGCGGAAGTGTTGGTTCCTCGAACCTCTCCATGGACGGAGACCGGAAAATGGAAGAGACCGCCGCCGATCCCAGGCGCAGTTATCTGTTCCTGCAAGGCCCGATCGGCACTTTCTTCAGCAATCTTGCCCGCCGCCTGCGCGGGCAGGGGCATGCGGTTCACCGGATCAATTTCAACGGCGGAGATCGCCTCTTCTGGCGTTTGCCCGGCGCGCTCGATTTCCGGGGAACGCCGGAGCAATGGCCCGGATTTCTCGCCGAAATGCTGGTGCGCGGCGCGATTACCGACATTGTGCTGTTCGGCGACTGCCGGCCGGCGCATCGTGTCGCCTCACAACTGGCGCGACGCCGCGGCATCCGCGTACATGTGTTCGAAGAGGGGTATCTGCGTCCCAACTGGGTCACGCTGGAGGGCGGCGGGGTGAACCGGAATTCGCTGATGCCGCGCGATCCGGAATGGTTCAAGGACGCCGCCGCCGTCCTCGACCGCTGGGACCCGGGTGTAGCGGTACGCAGCAACTTCCTGCGCAGGGCCGCCGAGGACGTGCTCTATAATCTGAGCACCATCCTGTTCTCCTGGTACTTCCCGGCCTACCGGACGCACAAGCCCTGGCATCCGCTGCGTGAATATGCGGCGGGGGCGCGGCGCTTTCCCCTGAAGCCGCTGAGCCGGCGGCGTAACGCCGCCCGGCTGCAGCAGATCCTGGGCGGCGGGCAGCCGTATTTCCTCTTCCCGCTGCAGCTGGATGCCGACTCTCAAATCCGCTTTCATTCGCCTTTCGGCCGCATGGCGCCGGCGATCCGCAAGGTCATCGACTCCTTCGCCCGCTCCGCGCCGGCCGATGCGCTGCTGGTGATCACCGAGCATCCGCTCGACACCGGCGTGGTGCCGCTGGGACGCATCACCCGCGAATATGCCGCGGCAGCGGGCTTGAGCGGAAGAGTGGTGTTCCTGCGGGGCGGCAGCCCGGATCAGCTGGTCCAGGGCAGCCTGGGCCTCGTCACCGTGAACAGCACGATGGGCATCCTGGCGCTGACCTTCGGCATTCCGGTGACGGCCATGGGGTATGCGATTTACGATATGCCGGGTCTGACCTTTCAAGGCGGCCTGGACGACTTCTGGCGCCGCCGGACGCCGCCGGACGCCGCCACCTTCGATGCCTTCCGCCGCGTGGTTGCGGCACGCACCCAGGTGAACGGCGGTTTTTACAGCAGCATGGGGCTGGCCCTGGCGGTGAATGGCGCAGTGTCGCGGCTCGAGTCGGCAGTCAGGGACTACCCGGTCCGGCTGCCGCAGACCGGGGCGGTGGCCGATGGGCGTCCGCTGGATCTGCGTGGGCAGCCTGCGCAGGAACCCGATGCCGGCAGCTGGGAAGGCGCGGAAGCCATTCCCGAATAACTCCATGCAATCCTTGATCAACCTGCATTCCCTTGCGGCGGGCCTCGCACTGGCGTTTTGCGGCTGGATGGTATTGCGCGCCGCCAGCCGGGCGCTGCCGCGATGGTCGGCGCTGCTGCTGCTGGACATGGCGCTTCCCGCCGCATGCTTTGCCCTGTGTGCCGCAGCCACGGCCAGGCCGCTTTTTGCCGGGGTGATCACGCTGGCGCTGTCCGCCGGCTATGCCTATGCCGATCACGCCAAGATCAAGGTCCTGGCCGAGCCCGTGGTCTTCACAGACGTGTTCCAGGCCTTCGACATTTTCCGCCATCCCCGCCTGGCGCTGCCGTTTCCGCACAAGGGCAGGGTGCTGATCGCGGCGACAGCGGTCATCGGCTTTTTTGTGCTGTTGTTCCGGCTGGAGACGGCCGCGTGGATGCTGACACCCTGGCCGGCCTTGCTGCTCCTCGGCTTGAGTATCGTCACAGGCTGGCTCCTCGGCGGCCGCTTCAGTACGCGCATGGCCAGGGCCTTGAGACGGTACCCGTTTGCCGGCGATCCGTTCCACGATGCCGCAAGCTTCGGCCCGCTTTGCGTGCTGATTGCCTACGGCATCATCGCCAAAGGCGAGCGGGCGGTGCGGCAGACCGCCGCCCTGCCCGTGGTCACATCCAATCCGGCTCATTCGTGCCAAGCCACTGCCCAGCCGGTGGTGATGGTGCAATGCGAATCGTTTTTCGACGCGCGACGCCTGCATCCGGGGATCAGCCGAGGGCTGCTGCCGACGTTCGACCGCTGCCAGAGATCGGGCGTGCAGTGGGGCAGGCTGGAGGTCCCAAGTTGGGGCGCCAACACCGTGCGCACCGAGTTCGCGGTTCTTTCTGGAATGAGCGATGCAGTCATCGGATTGGATCGCTTCAATCCCTATCATCGCTTCATCAGTGTGCCCGTTGCTTCGCTGGCATGGCGGCTGCGCGCCGAGGGTTACAGGACAATCTGCCTGCATCCCTTTGATCGAACCTTTTATGGGCGCGACCGGGTCATGCCCAACCTGGGCTTCGACGAGTTTCTGGGCGACGAGGCATTCGACGGGGCGCAGCGCATCAACGGCTACATTTCCGACGTGGAGGCTGCCCGCAAAGCGGCCGAATTCGTGGAAAAGTATGGCCCGAACGTCTTCGTATTCGTGATCACCATGGAAAACCATGGCCCGTGGATCGCCCCGCCCGGGGGGCTTCCCATCAACCTGCTATCCGGGCTCGCGCTTCCCCAGGAGGAGAAGGTGGCGTTGGAGCGCTATCTGCAAAGCCTGAGAAGTGCGGACCAGATGCTCAAGGTGCTGAGCAACACCCTCGGCGCGAACCGGTCGCCCGGCGTGCTGGCGTTTTATGGCGATCATTTGCCGGCATTCTCATCGGTATTCAAGCAGCTTGAATTCAGGGATTTGCGCAGCGACTACCTGTTATGGCGTCCTGGGGCCAACAAGGCCTTGCGCAGGGACATCTGTGCACAGGATCTGGCCGGCGCGGTGCTGGATGCCCTGCACATGCCGCAAAAGCTCAGCGCCCCGTTCGAGGAATTTGCGCGGGCCGCGCGCTGAAAGGGCGATACTTAGCCCATAGGTGTGACAATGTTAAGCTGGGCTAAATGGATATAAATTGCGCCATCATCTGTCAGAGCATTGCGACAGTGCCTAATCCACAAATCTTGTAACCTGAACAACGTTTTGTCTGCATCAAATGAATGATATTCCGAAGCACGAATTGTTCATAGAAAACATTCGCAAAATGACCGCGCCGCAAACGCGGCTGCAGCGTGTCATCGCGTTGGCGCATCAATATCGTGGTTCATTGATATTCATCATATTGCCGTCACTGATCACGGCAATTTACTATTTTTTGATCGCCTCGGATCTGTATGCCTCCGAGGCGAGCTTTGTTGTGCGTTCGCCATCCCATATGCAGTCGATGGGTGGGCTGTCCAGTCTGTTGCAAGGTGCCGGGATCAGTCGCGCGCAGGATGACGACTACGCCGTAAACGATTTCATACTTTCCCGTGACGCGATCACCGCCCTGGAAAAACAAGTCAATTTGCGTGAAATCTTCAATCGTCCCGAAGCAGACTTTCTGGCGCGCTACCCCAATATCATTTTTCACGAACAGGCGGAGGATTTCTTTCGCTATTATCAATATCGCGTCGACGTGGTACTGGACACCATGACGGGCATCACTACCCTGACGGTTAAGGCGTTCAGGCCGGAAGACTCGCAGTTGATCGCAAACCTGCTACTCAAGGAAAGTGAGTCGCTGGTCAACCGTATGAATGAGCGCGCACACCAGAATTCTGTCCGTGAAGCGGAAACCGAGGTGAAACTCTCCGAGGAACGCGTGGTGGAGGCCGAGCAGAACGTGCTGGCGTACCGCACCCGTGAATCGATGCTGGATCCTGCCAAGTCCTCTGGTGCTATTGTCGAGATGTTGGCGAAGATGCAGGCAGAATTGGCGATGACCAAGACGCGCTTGGCGGAATTGGACAACAATTCACCGGGCAGTCCATTGCATTCGGACCTGGAGGAGCACGTGACGGCTCTGGAAGGCCAGATCGCGAGCCAGCGGGCACGGCTTGCCGGTGGCAGCGGATCGATGGCACCAAAAATCTCGGAATATGAGCAACTGATCCTCAAGCAGGAGTTCGCTGCAAAAGAGCTTGCGGCAAGCATGGCCTCCCTTGAATCCGCTCGAGTGGAAGCACGTCGGCAGAGCATTTATCTTGACCGCGTGGTGGAGCCAAATCTGCCTGACAAAGCCCTGTTTCCCAAACGTATCAAGTCATTTTTGATCGTTCTGATCAGCTGTTTCATGGGTTACTCGGTCGGCAAACTACTGCTCGCCGGTGTTCGCGAACACGCCCAGGATTGAGTCCGGATTGATGAATGAATATCGCCGCCACTACTGATTCCGTTCCGCGCGGGGGCGCGAATCCTTACGGTTTTGTAAAAGCGTTTCGAGTGCAGATCATCGTAATCTGGGCTTTGATGATGCGCGAACTGCACACGCGCTATGGTCGCGACAATCTCGGCTTTCTGTGGGTTATGGCGGAGCCGTTGCTGTTTTGCACAGCGGTAACAATACTCTGGTCGATCACCAAGGGACGCTATGAACACGGCATAGCGGTAGTCGCATTTACGATTACCGGATACATGCCGCTGCTGCTCTGGCGCCACTCGCTCGCCCGTTCGCTATTTTGCTTTCGCAGCAACGCCAGTTTGCTGTACCACAAGCAGGTTACGGCGCTGGATCTTCTGTTCGCCCGCGTTGTGCTCGAAATTCTCGGCTGTTTTCTTGCCTACCTCACGGTTTCTTTTATTTTCTTTACATTGGGACTCTATGAATTCCCTAAGGACTGGGGCTTCTTTTATCTGGGCTGGACGTACCACATACTCTATGCAACCGGGACGGCGTTGATTGTCGCCTGCATGACGGAGATGTACGAGTGGACCGAAAAGCTGATCGGGCCACTCGGTTATATCATGGTGCCTCTGTGTGGCTTTTTGTATATGGTGGATTGGTTGCCTGATCGGGCCCAGAAGTATGCGTTATTTCTGCCAAGCGTCAACGCCTACGAATTGGTTCGCGCCGGGCAGTTCGGTCCGGATGTTCGCGTGCATTACAGTCTCCCGTACGTGACTTTTGTCTGTGTTGGAATGGTTACGGTGGGGCTGATGCTATGCCGTCGGGTAAGACAGCACATCGTCATCGAATGATTTACGCCTCGAACTTGCGCAAGATTTATCGCAGCCACGGGTGGGCAAACGTGGTGCTGGATGACGTTACCTTTCAATTGCGGCCTGGGCAAAAGCTCGCCGTGATCGGAAAAAATGGCGCGGGCAAATCGACGCTGATCCGGCTGCTTGGAAAAGTTGAGCTTCCAACCAGCGGCACCGTGGATCACCAGATGTCGGTTTCCTGGCCGCTGGGATTTACCGGCGCGTTTCAGGGCAGCTTGACCGGCATCGACAACATGCGATTCATATCGCGAGTTTATGGCATCGACTTCGAACAAATGCGGGCGTTCGTCGAGGATTTTTCCGAACTGGGCAAGTTCCTTTATCAACCGGTCAAGACATATTCATCCGGAATGCGCGCGCGACTGGCATTCGCGTTGTCGCTCACGATAGAGTTCCAGTGCTACTTGATCGATGAAGTAATACTCGTCGGCGACAAGAGATTCCATGATCGCTGCCGCGAGCATTTGTTCGATCGTCGTTCTGATCGCGCGCTGGTACTTGCCTCCCACGATGCCGTATTTGTACAGGAGGTGTGCGATTCGGGATTGGTGCTATCAGGGGGAAAGGCGCATTATTTTGAAGATATACGAGAGGCTATGAAGGCCTATCAAGAGCTTGAGTCATCGTTGAAATCGAACTCCGGGCGGCAAGCTGCCGAGGTCCGCCCTGTCGATAGTTCATCGGCCGAAGGCCTGGCTTCCTCAGTTCTGCCATTAGCGTCCGAAAAGCAAGCTTCGGTGTTGCCGAACGTACAGGATATCGCGGCTTCGGCCGGCGGAGTCGCAGCCAATGCGGGGGCTTCCGAATGCGAGGGCCCCAGTCCGGAGCAGTTGGTGGACGCTCTCTATAAGCATGTTCTTGGGCGGATTCCCGATCCTGCGGGATTTGCCAGTCACGTACAAAGGCTGAAGGTGAATGGTCTTCAAAACGAGTTGCCGAACTGGATCAGAGATTTTCTAAACAGTGAAGAGGCTAAAACGCGCTTGCTGCCGCAAAATCAGCAATAGAGTGCCAGGCAATCACAGCTTCGCTGTTACATGGGCCAGTGGCTGAGAGAGTCCGTGACCCGGCGGACAGATCGAACATGGGTATTGTCTCATACGCTCAAAATTTCGAAGACATCATGCTCTGGCGTGCGCTGGGGCATATCGAACGCGGTTGCTACATCGATATCGGCGCTCAGCATCCGGCCGTCGACTCGGTAAGCAAGGCTTTTTATGATCATGGCTGGCGCGGCATAAATATAGAACCTACGGTGTTCTACGCCGATCTCATGCGCAGGGAACGCCCCGAGGATCTTGTCATTCAGGCCGCAATAGGCGAAACGCAGGGACTCTTGCCTTTCTTCGAGATACCGGAAACGGGGCTGTCTACAGCCTCGCCGAGCGTCGCCGAGGGTCATCGCCTGAAAGGCTACGGAGTTCGCGAAACCGTTGTAACAGCATTGACCATGGATGCATTGCTCGGCTTAGTGAAGTCGATCGATATTCACTGGCTGAAAATCGACGTCGAAGGATTCGAGAGACAGGTGCTTTCGGGGTGGCGGGAGTCATTGCGCCGCCCCTGGATCATGATCATAGAAAGTACCGCGCCGAACTCCCAGGTTGAAACTCACCAGGCCTGGGAATCCCTGGTGCTCGACAAAGGCTATGAACTGGCATTTATTGATGGCCTGAATCGCTACTACCTTTCCGCTGCTCACGGCGAGCTTAAAGGAGCATTTCTCCACGGCCCCTGCATCTTCGACGGCTTCGAACTCTCGGAATATGCGTGGGCGATAGGATCGGTCAAACGGTATCACGCGGAGGCAGTTGCCAAGCTCTCAAACCAGCTTGCTGCATTGCGCGAAACATACCAGCAACTGGAAGCGCACTCAGCCGAGCGCGAGCGCCTGCACCGGGAGGAAGCACAAAAAGAGCTTGAAACGGCGCGGTCCGAGGTTCACGGACTCACGCGTCAGAGTGCCGAGCGTGAGCGCGTTTTCACAGAGAGACTGTCGCAATTGAGTGAGGCTTACATCGCGCTCCAGCGGCAGATGGTTAAGTGTGAGAGTGAGTTCTCCGAATTTAAGCAGAAGCTGCAGGAACAAGCTTTTGAGGACGCTCAAATCCGGGCGCAGGAGTTGCTTGAACGCGAGAGGGAATTCAACGCTGCATTGGCCACGCAGCGCGAAGCGCGATTGACGAGCGAGTTGCAAGCAGCAGAACTCAATCGGCAGATCGAAGCGGCACATGGCCTTGAAGCATTACTTCGCGAGAACCTTGTCCGGCAAAGTGAGCGGGCGGCGCTTGTCGAGGCACAACTTTCGTGGTTGCAAAGCACCATTTTTTGGCGATTATCGTCCCCTTTGCGGAAGCTTGGTTTCCTTTTTGGCGGCGATCGCGAGATTAAGTTCTACACACCTGGCCGATTAACACTCCAAACGATGTATCCGGCGCCCGACCCGCGTCAGGATTCACTATCAGCACCAGCGGCACCCGCCGATCCCCAGAACCTCCAACATCAATTCATCAATCAATCCTCACATATGCCCCCCATTCAACATGTCGATCAACTTCTGGATTTACACGGTTCCGTGTTTCTGGCGGCAGCATATCAAAGCCTGCTCGGACGCTCGCCGGATGTAGATGGCGAACGCTTTTACCTCGGCCGTCTGCGAGCTGGACACGGTAAAGCCAGCGTTATTGCTCAATTGAGCCGGTCGAGCGAGGCGAAAACCTATGAAGTCGGACTGCGGTTAGCGGGTCTGGATCATCTCATCACGGAGCAGAAGAAGGCGAACCATTGGCTCTGGAGAATGTTTTTCGGGACGAGTCGCATCGTGCGCAGATTCAATCAGCTGGAATATCAATTGGGCTTGGTGGCAAATAGCCTGGAAAAACTAGAGCTGCAGATAGCCGCCCCTCGACCGGCCACAGCCGATGGCTCTTGCGTCGGAATTGCGCAATCCGCGCCGGGCGTAACTGGGGAAGAAGTCAGCGTGGACACTTCCGCCCTCACCGCGCGAGCCCGGCAATTATTCGCTCGCTTCTCCCAAGCTGAAGCTCGCACCATGGATGCTAAGGATAGCTGATGCGCATCGTCATCGACATGCAGGGGGCGCAGACTGGCAGCCGCTTCCGCGGCATTGGACGTTATACTCTGTCGCTTGCCCTTGCCATTGCCCGCAATCGCGGCGAGCACGAAATCGTGCTTGCTTTGAACGGCATGTTTCCGGAAACCATCGAATTCATCCGCGCCGCATTCGCCGGATTGCTTCCGCAGGAGAATATTCGCGTTTGGACCGCGCCAGGTCCGGTGAATGAGGCGGCGCCTAATAACCATGGGCGTCGCGAAGTAGCCGAACGAATTCGTGAGGCGTTCCTGGCCAGTTTGCATCCGGATGCTGTACTGGTCAGCAGCATCTTTGAGGGACTCAGCGACGATGCCGTTACCAGTGTCGGGGTCCTGGATTTGCATATCCCCACGGTTCTTATCCTTTATGACCTGGTTCCCCTGATCAACCCCGATTCCCACTTCAGGGCCAGCCACATTCATCAGAATTGGTACGCGCGAAAAATCGATTCGGTAATGCGCAGCAATCGTCTGCTTTCCATCTCGGAAAGCACGCGGCAAGAGGCAGTTGGTCTATTGGAGTATGCACCGCAACACATCGTCAATATCTCCTGCGCCTGCGATGACTCATTTCGCTTGCTCGAGTTGACCCAGGAACAGAAGAAGCATCTTTTCAACCGATACGGAATAGTCAAGCCCTTCATAATGTATACGGGTGCAGCTGCCGACGAAAGAAAAAATCTCAAAAGACTAATCGAAGCATATTCGCTCTTGCCGGAAAGCATTCGCGGGCTGTATCAGTTGGTGATCGCAGGCAAATTGCCGGAAGACTACTTGGAGGAGTTGAGTCGAAGTGCACCTGAGCGTGGCCTCTATGGCACCGATATCGTCATGACCGGCTATGTCGAAGACGATGACTTGATCAAGCTGTACAATAGTTGCCTATTGTTTGTTTTTCCTTCGTTGCACGAAGGGTTCGGCATTCCTCCACTTGAGGCAATGCTCTGCGGCGCGCCGGTCATTGCGGCTGATGCAACGAGTCTTCCCGAGGTCATTGGCCGCGACGATGCGCTATTTGATCCCCGTTCGGCTATGTCGATCAAGAACAAACTCGAAGAAGCTTTGACCAATGAGACATTTCGGGCTAGCTTGATTGCGCACGGTGCGGTTCAAGCGAAAAAATTCTCCTGGGATGAATGCGCAAAGCGCGCCATCGCAGTCTTGCAGACTCTTGATCTGCCGAAAGACGCGAAGAGGGAGGCACCACCATACGTTGAAAAGACGTCAATATTCACCAAGCTTCGAAGAAAGATACTCCTGATCAAGCTGGATCACATGGGGGATTTTGTTCTATCTATACCGGCAATTGCCAAAATCAAGGCTAGATATCCTTATGCCCGCATCGATATCGTGGTGGGCAGTTGGAATGCGGCTATGGCCGCTTCGCTAGGTATCTTCGAAAATATCTATACATTCGATTATTTCAAAAAAAAGTCGAGCGAATTGCCCTCGAAGAACGACTTGGATGTAGTTGAAATACTTGGAAACTTGTCCGATTACGATATTGCCATTGATCTGCGCAGGCAACACGAGACTAGATTTTTGCTGGTCGAGACGCAGGCGAAGCTTAAAGTGGGCTATAAGACTTATGACCCTGCGATCAATGTCAGGCTTGATATCGGGCTTCCCGTCCGTCCCGATGTTGCCTTCGAAAAGACGTCGTTGAACAGCACCTCGACGGCAAGGCAACTGCTAGAACTGGTGGACGCTTTGCCGGATGACGCCAATGACTTCGTATTATTGCCAGAATTGGGCAGTCGTTCGACACGCGATCATGCATCCGTTGCCATATTCCCGCTGGCAGGAAGTAGTGTAAGGGAATGGACAAAGCCCAGCTACATTGCGCTCGTTGATCTGCTGCAACGTGATGCGCGCATTCACTCCATCAACATCTATTTCGGCAACGCTGGAGAGTCGGCGGGCTTTGAATTCAAGACGGCTGAAAAGCTAAACATCCACATTGGACTGGATTTTCAGTCACTAGTTCGCTCGGTCTCAGGCAATGCAATTTGTGTTTCAAATAATTCATTTGGGGCGCACTTTGGCGCGTATCTCGGACTTATTGTTATTGCCGTTTACTCGGGTCATGAAACCCCCGACGAATGGGCGCCGGTATTTGGAGAGAGCTATGTAATTCATACAGCCGAGTCGTGTTCTCCTTGCCACCAAGGACAAAAAGGTGATTGCCAATATCGACTGTGCTGCTTGACGGATATCACGGTTTGGCATGTCTACGACAGAATCATTGAATCGGTTGATTCCGCAAGTCGACGGGAAAAAGGCGAGGGCGAGAACGCAATAACGACGGTCCCGGCGTCCAAGAGACGTCACGACATTGTTGACGAACTCGTCACCTCGATAGTAGCTTTGAAAGCTCCGGTCTGGACGCCACAGGAACGTCTCGATATCTTGCTGGCGATTTCACGCAATCATCCGCATCGTGCGCAGCCACGACAGTTGCTCGTTGACGTCTCCGAGATTGCAAGGAGCGACGCCGGCACTGGAATTCAGAGAGTGGTACGAAGCATTCTTGTGGAACTTCTGGCCAATCCGCCAGAAGGATATTCAGTCGAGCCGGTGCGGGCGGTTCCCGGGCAACAGGGATATCGTTACGCCCGCGGCTTTGCTTCCCGTTTTCTTGGCGAAGTCAGCCTTGGAGCCGATGACCCGGTTGACGCCTACAGCGGTGATGTGTTCGTTGGCCTGGATTTGCAGCATACGGTTGTGGCCGCACAGAAGGCACAATTGCAAGACTGGCATCGAAATGGAGTCAAGATCGTTTTTGTCATCTATGACCTCTTGCCCATTCTTTTTCCGGAGCTATTTCCGGACGGTGTACGGGGAATGCATCACACCTGGCTTGAGATCATAAGCCAATTTGATGGGGCAATTTGTATATCGCGGTCGGTGGCGGACGAATTTCATGGATGGCTACAAGTGTTCGGGCAAAAGCGGAAGCGGCCACTTTCCGTGAGTTGGTTTCATCTGGGAGCAGATATCGAAAACACGCTGCCAACGAAAGGCCTGCCGGACAATGCCGGCAGGGTGCTGATGGCGTTAAAGTCGCGACCCTCGTTCTTGATGGTTGGAACCATCGAACCGCGCAAAGGCCACGCCCAGGTTCTGGCCGCATTCGAAACGCTTTGGCGCGAAGGCGTGCGAGCAAACCTGGTGATCGTGGGCAAGAAAGGGTGGCTGGTTGAGCCATTGGCGGAGAAACTGCGTAAGCATCGGAAGCGCGGGGATAGCCTGTTTTGGCTTGAAGGGATCAGCGACGAATTCTTGCAAAAAATATACGCTTCAAGTACCTGCCTGATTCTCGCCAGCGAGGGAGAGGGATTTGGACTACCGCTGATCGAGGCCGCGCAGCAAGGGCTTCCTGCCATTGCACGCGATCTTCCCGTTTTCCGGGAGGTGGCAGGTAATCATGCCTTCTATTTTTTTAACGACAAATCCCCCGAGACTGTAGCGAAGGCAGTACGAGAATGGCTGTCTCTTCATCGAACTGGCAAGAGCCCACGTCCCGACGCAATGCAGTGGCAAAACTGGAAAGCAAGCACCAGGCAATTGGTTGACGCTACGTTGACCAACGAGCCTTACTATGCATGGCTGCCGGACGGGATTCTGCGCTATTGGGGTAACGATCCGCGCCTTTACACTCAGGTCGGTGAGCGCTCAGCCAAGTCAATCCGAACCGCGATGCAAGGCGGCTACCTGTTGTATGGCGCGTATACCGCGCTACAGACTGGACGCTATCGTATCGCTCTTCATGGCAGCGCCTCGCGATGGGCAGGGCATGAGTATATGGATATCGTGGCCGAGCAAGGCAATAAAACGATCAAGCACTTCCAACTGGCAAAAATGAACTTGGGTCAATGGCAATTTGAAGGTGAGTT
Source organism: Verrucomicrobiota bacterium (assembly GCA_903970595.1). Taxonomy (GTDB): domain Bacteria; phylum Pseudomonadota; class Gammaproteobacteria; order Nevskiales; family Nevskiaceae; genus Nevskia. The sequence continues at coordinate 22,262 of CAJCJI010000299.1, read as the reverse complement.
CGTACTTGACACCGGCGAGACCGACGTGGAGTTCCGGGTGTATGTTGAGGGGACGACCGAATTGGCGGTAGACGCAATCGAGGTCTTGCCTCATCGTGAGCCCGACATCCAGCCCGAGGTCGAAGCGGCTTCCTTGGAAGCGTCCTCACTCCCGCGCTTGAACATTGGCGAGCCCACAAATCATTCTGAGCAGGCCAATGCTGAGATGGGGCTTCCAGCAGGTGACTAGACTAAGACTGATACTTTCGGTCGATGCCATTCTTCCGCCCCTAACCGGTATAGGGAGATATGCGTGGGAACTGGCATCACGGCTTCCAAGGCATTCATCTATCGATTCTGTGCGCTTCTATTCCAACGGTCGCTGGGTGGCGGATCCCAGCAGCCTGTTGCAGCCGGTGGCGGTTGCCGCGCCAAGTGGAAGGCGCAAGCGCATCGTGATACCGCGGTGGTACAAAAACTGGCAGGTCACACAGGACTTTCGCAGGCGTCTATTTCATTCACCGAATTACTTTCTCCCCGCATCCACCGACATGTCGGTGGCCACGGTGCATGATCTTTCGGTATTCAAGTTTCCGGAGTCACATCCAGTTGCGCGACGGCGGCATTTTGACCGGGAACTTCCGCGCACGCTTGCGCGAGCTACGCATCTGATCACGGATTCGGAGACGGTACGTCGCGAGGTAATCGAGTATTTCTCCTGGCCGGCCGACAGGATCACGGCTGTTCCGATCGGCGTGTCAAGCTGTTTTAATCCTCATCGAAGTAAACCCATGCTGGCTTCTACACTGGCTCAATACGGCCTGAAGCCGGGCGACTATGCCTTGTGTGTGTCGACCTTGGAGCCGCGCAAGAAGATTGATGCCCTATTGATCGCCTATCGGCGGCTGCCTGAATCATTGCGTTTCCGCTATCCGCTGGTACTTATCGGGCACAAAGGATGGTTGAGCGATGCACTCCATGCATCCATCGACAAGGGGCAAGGCGAAGGTTGGGTGCGTTACCTGGGGTTTGTATCCGAGCCGGAATTGCCGGCTTTGTACGCCGGCGCGCGCAGCTTTTTTTATCCTTCTCTCTATGAAGGATTTGGACTGCCGGTTCTGGAGGCAATGGCGTCGGGAGTCCCGGTGCTGACTTCCAATCGATCATGCCTGCCGGAAGTGTCCGGAGGGGCCGCGCTATTGATCGATCCGGATGACGGCGATGCGTTGTGTCACGGTGTGGAACAAGTCTTATTGGATGATGGCTGGCGATCGGCTGCTCGGACCAAGGGTCTGGATGTGGCAAGTCATCTGACTTGGGAAAATTGCATCAAAGGGACTTTATCCGTGTATGCCGCTCTTGCAGTTGGACGGCATTAGCCTCCCTATTTGGGTTGGTAAGGCCGCAATCTTCCTCTACTAGCCGCGTGATCGCTCCGGTTTTGTCTATGATCAGCAATGACGATGTTATATGGGCTTATCGCTTGTTCCTGGATCGGGAGCCCGAGAGCGAAGCGGTCATTCTGGAATGGATTGGGAAGACAGGGAGCAGAGCGGAACTTGCGCAATTGTTCGCCAGTTGCGATGAATACAAAGGGAAGCACCAGGAGATTGTGCAAAGTCCCTTCTGGCACTATCACTCCTCATTCGACGCCGTGGGGTTGATCCGCAGACATGCAAGAGAGGCATTGCAAGCATCTCCCCTGCATGTCACGAATTTTCTTGGGGTCAGGATTCGTCCCGAGGTCCTTCCTGACTTGCTTTCGGGGCAGGCAGGCGTCGTTGAGCCCCTGCCTATCCCGGCGAATTGGCACGCGGATATCGCGGAATGGGGCAGTTGTCTTCGAGCGCTCGACCTGTCGAAAAATCGCTTCGTGATGCTGGAGTTGGGATGCGGATGGGGTTGCTGGATGAACAACCTCGGCGTTGCGGCGAAATTCTCAGGCAGGAAAATCAAACTCTACGGCATCGAGGCAGACGACGGTCATCTCCGCTTCGCCAGGCAGGCACTCTCCGACAACAAAATAAGCGGCGACGAGTTTGATTTGGTGAGTGGCATTGCCGGAAAAGCAGCAAGCATTGTCTTGTTTCCAAAAATTGAATCCGGCATCGACTGGGGGGGAACCGCAATCTTCAGTCCTAGTAAGCAGCAACTAAAGGACTCCGAAGAGACCGGAAAATATATCCGGATTCCGGTCGTGGATATCGAATCGCTGCTCAGGAACGAGCCCGTGCTCGATTTCCTGCATGTGGACATACAAGGTGCCGAACTGGATTTGTTGACAGAGATTTTTGAATTGTTGTGCGGAAAGGTTAGATATATATTTATTGGCACCCATTCCAAGCAGATCGAAGCGGGTCTTTTCGACTTGTTCGCGCGCCAAAATACCTGGAAACTCGAAATGGAGCGCCCCGCGATATTCCAGCTGATCGATGGGCGCCCGGTAGTTACGGTTGACGGAGTTCAAGCCTGGAGAAATAGATCGATTGAATGATAGGGAATTCTGAGGGCAGACCTTAGTGGAAGGCCCGGCATGCGGTGCCTAACCCCATAGCACCTGTTCGAGATCGACTCCCTGCTCAGCAAGGAGCATGCGCTGGATCACGCCTTCCACCTCAACATTGGCCTTCCAGCCCAGTTGATGCAAGGCCTTTGTCGGTGCACCGCGGCTTTCCGCGATGTCGGAGGCGCGGTAGAACTCATTATTGACACGTATATGCGCTTCCCAGTCGAGTCCCGCAGCCGCGAAGCTCAGCTTTACGAATTCCTTCAGGCTCACGCTGCGGCCGGTGCAGATCACGTAGTCTTCCGCCTGCTCCTGCTGCAGCATCAACCACATGGCTTCGACGTACTCGGGGGCCCAGCCCCAGTCGCGTATGACATCGAGGTTGCCCAGTTCCAGGGCTTCAGTGCTGCCACGAGCAATATTGGCGACTGCGGAGATTATCTTGCGCGTCACGAATCGTTCCGGTCGCAACGGTGACTCGTGATTGAACAGGATGCCGGAACAGCAAAACAGGTTATAGGCCTCACGGTAATTGGCGACCTGCCAGTGAGCGGCGGCCTTGGCCACTCCATATGGGCTACGCGGATGAAACAACTTGTTTTCGTCCGCAGGGTGACTTCCGGAGTTGCCGAAACATTCGCTGGATGAGGCATTGTATAACCGCACATCCTGGCTGATGATGCGAATGGATTCCAACAGGTTGAGCGTGGCGATACTGATGCTTTCAAGAGTTTCCACCGGTTGCTCGAACGACAAGCCCACCGAAGTCTGGCCGGAAAGGTTGTAAATCTCATCCGGCCGAACCTTGATCAGCGCCTGGATTACACTGCGAAAGTCCGTGAGACTGAGCGATAGCGTCGTTACCCGATCGAGAATGCCAAGCCGCCTCAGATTGGCGAAGCTGGCGACCTGCGCATCGCGGGCACCGCCAACAACCCGGTATCCCTTGCGCAGCAGCAGATGGGCCAGCAGCGCCCCGTCTTGGCCGGAAATACCGCAGATCAGCGCTGTTTTCATGGTGATTGAAGTACGAGTTTGGCTGAAGAAACGAGTTGCTGTATTGCCCGTAAAGATTGGGGGTATAACGATTTTTTCGGTAATCCGGTCTGAATGACGGGCTCGTCAGCCGCAGCAGGGTTAAATCCAGGACAGGGTTAAGTTAAGTTGCTCTTAGTTCGGAATATCTTGCCAAACCCGGTTTTCATTATATTCTGAGCTGTAACGCAACTGTCATAGCAATAAATAAATTCTCTTCGGACCATGAAATTTTGGAAAACCGTATACCCGGCGGCACGTTCTCTGCCTGGATTTCGGTCTGTAGCTCGGACCAGTGACGATTCGGCGTCAATTGGCTCTGCCTCGATCACCAGAGAGGATATTCGCTACGGCTACCGGTTTGTCCTAGGGCGTGAGCCTGAAAGTGAAGCGGCGCTCGATGGGCATTTATCGCATCAGACTATCGAGGATTTGCGGCTGACCTTGCTCCGCTCAAACGAGTTTCAGGGGAAGTACAAGGTCTTATTCGAGGAGATTCGTGACGATCCCCGCTTGACCCGGGAGCGCGACGCCATCATCTTCATTCACCTGCAAAAGACCGGCGGTTTGACGCTGCAGTCTCTGTTGGAGAGGTGTTTTTCGAAAGACCGCATTTGTCCAATCCATGACAACCACCTTCATCTTCTGTCCATCGCCGAGCTCGGCAGGTACGATCTGATTTCCGGCCACTTCGACTTTGTTTCGGTGGATTTTATCCCCAGAAAGCGCGTCAAGACCGTGGCCATATTTCGCAACCCGCAGGCCAGGCTTATTTCGCTTTACAGATTCTTCAGATCGCACCCTCCTCGCGATGAATTCTCCGACTCCATGCTCGTCTCTATGGCCAATCGATTGTCCGCTGAGGATTTCTTTGAACATCCGGAGGTTCGCGCTACGGCGGATCTGTTTAATCTCTACTTGCTGGTGTTCGCCCGGTCTTTCGCCGAGGTGCACATTTCCTGGCCGCCGGTTGAAAACAAGATAAGGCAGGAGGAGTTGGATCTTGCCAAACAGCGGGTGCGTGCCCTTGACGGCATCGGGATCACCGAGCGCTTCGATGAATCCGCTGATCTGATTTTCAAATCACTAGGTCTGCCTGTTCCTTCGGCAATCGAGTCGGTGAATGTGACCGATGCAATTCCAAAATTCGACGCGCGATTTTCGAAGGTTGCTCCGGTGCCGATGACGCCTAGGCTCGCCGATGCGCTCAAGGAGCTGACGGCTTTTGATGACGAAATTTATCGCGAGGCCCTTGCCGAATTTGAGCGACGGCGAAAAGGCGGGTTTACGGCCCCGCATTCCGTGGCGAGCGACGGCAGGCAAATGGCCGGTGAATAACGATCAGTTGTTTTGATACACTCCGTTTACGGCGTTTGGAAAGCTGTTGGACCATCCGACCGATGAATTGTCGACGATATGATGAAAGTCGTCGTAGCCGACGCTCCAGAAAGTTCCGGCCCCGGTTCCTTTGTCGCTCACTTGGTTTCCGTAAGCTTGTACACGTATACCCGGTCCGCCGTTGATGACGATCAGGGGCTTGCTGTGCGCAACGTTCGGAGCGAGTTCAAAATAGTTGTTGCTCAGCCCGATGTGTCCGACTCCGCCCTTGCTTTGACTCGACAGAAAAGTCGCGTTCTGCCGCCCGAACTGGATGTGCCCGTTGGACATGTTCAGATTGACATTTCCAGATACCTGAATCATGGGCAGCGAAGACGGCCCCGCCAGGGCCCAAAAACTGGAAACGTCCAGGCTGCCTCCCGTCATGACAATTGCCTGCACAGGGACTGAAGGGAGCAGAGTGAAATAGACGCTCGCCATCTGTATGTTTCCGGCGCTTATGTTCACGCCATTGTAGGTATCAAAACCAGTGTTTGAGATCAACGCAAAAGGGGCGATGCCGCCGGCGCCGGCAAAAAATTTCATTCCTGTTCCGGAGAGCATGACCGCGCCGACGATCGTGCAGTCGTCACAGCGTCCTATGTAAAATCCCACTGTACAGGGATCGGCGAACGCCTCTGTCTGGGTTTTCGTAAGATCGAAATTCCAAACATGCACCTGACCGAAGCGGACGGTATCCTCGCTGCCATCGACCCAGATGCCTTTATCGAAGGCGCTGACCTCGAGATCGTCGACCACCGCCCCACCGCTATTACCCGTCATGTCCAGGCCGACCCAGGCGCCCGAGATTCGCAGCCTCTGGATCTTGAATCGCGGGGTGGCTCTCGCGTACACCGCCGGCTGGTAGTGGGTCATGGAGTTTCGGGACGAAACATCGGGCTGGGCAAAAGTGATCCCCAGGTCGCGCAGTTCCGGGCCGGGTTCGCCCGAGGTGAATTTGATTGCGCCGCCATCGAAGGTGGAGGATACGCAGATCCTTGAGCGGGTGCGGCCGTCTCCGTACATCAGTTGATCTTTGGTGCTCATCACCAGGGCGGCCTTGGTATGGTAGCAGGCGCTTGTGGCGGGAAGGTAAACCGTATGGCCGCTGGCGAGTGCGGCATTGATCGCAGAAGTATCGTCGGTAGTAGCGTCGCCCTTGGCATTGTAAGGGGGCTGGGTCACATCCACGCTGCCGTCAGTCACCGCGGCGAGGGCGGCACTTGGCACGCCAAGCAGCAGCATTGATGTAAGGAGGAAGGCCGCTAAATGCACTTTCATCAGATATACCTCAGGCCAAATCCATGGCAAGCAAAAGCTGTTCCGTACTCTGGGCCCAAGTCTGGCACAGGCTCGTCTGCATCATCGGCGCCTGTCCCGCGCTGATCAAAGGCAACCAGCTGCTCAGCGCGGCTGCCAAGCTATGCGGTTCAAGGCCGGCGAAGTACCGTGCCCCGTTGCCCGCAATCTCCCGGAAAACTGGAATATCCCGCAACAGCAAGGGTTTGTTGAACCGCGCTGCTTCGACAATCGGAAGGCCGAATCCTTCGGCTTCGGACGCCATCAATACTCCATCCGACCGGCTGTAGAGTTGCAACAGCAGTTCATCATCCGCGTTCTCGAACCAATGCAGCCGTTGCCCCGCCTCGGCATGATGCCTCAAGCGGGCAAGCAGCGCCTCGACCTTCCACCCCGCCTTTCCGACAATGATCAGATTGACCTGGGTCCCCTGCTGCCACAGCAATTCAAAAGCCGATAACGCCTGGGCATAGCCTTTTCGGGGCTCAATCGTTCCAACCATCAGAACACAGGGCAATCCGCGAAAGCGCAGCGCGGGCTGGTCCGCTGCCAGCGACTGCTCCGGCCCAGGTGTCTTGGCGGGGAAGTCGGCGCCCAGATGGAATGAGCGAATGGCAGGGGATACCCCCGCAATGCCGTGTTTTTCGGCAAGCCACTGCGCCAGATCATCGGCGGTGGCCTTTGAAATGCACAACACGCAATCCGCATAGATCGCCAGTGTGCGCAACCAGCGCAGAAACGTCCGGGGGCGCTTGGCCGTGAACCACTCGGGGTGGCGCACGGGCAGCAGATCGAGCATCAGGAAGTGCAGCTGCACTCCCCCGCATTTCCAAAGGCCGAGGGTGCGGTGGTGGTGCGGCAACAGATGAGCCGCCAGGTCCAAGCCGAGAAATATGTCGCCTGGATGAGTCCGTACCGGATGGTCGGGAGTCTCGTCGTAATGCTGTCCAAGCAGCTTTGCGCGATACCCTTCGGCATAGCGATAGCTTTCGTGACGGCTGGCATATACCGGCTTCACTTCGTAACCGGATGGCGGTTTGCGAAGCAGGTGCAGGAGGATGTTCCGCACTACCCTTTGGATTCCGGTTCCTGCATCCCGCTTTACGATCTCGGATACGTCTACCAGCAGCTGGCTGGGAAATTGCCGATCGGTAGACGCCGTGCCGGCATTGGCCGCGCCTACCTCGACCGCCCGGCGTGCCATTCGTGCGCTCAGTACCCCAAAGAGCTGTGGGTGACGGATGCCCACACAGGCAAGTCCCCCCATGGTCCTCCCGCTCAACTTTTGAAGGAAGGGATTCAACGGCGGCGAGAGCACAATCCCATTCAGACCTTGCTGTTATTTGAGATAGCTGTCCGCCACGGCAGCATCGAACAGCGGCGCCGTGACCAAGCCAAGCAGCGCCAGGAACTTCTCCAGTTCGGTCGATGGGGAATTGGAGACGTAAAGCACGTCATGGTCGCGGATTGCAAAGCCCTGCGCCAGGAAGAAGCTCCCTGCCTTGGTGAAGTCGAGCTGGTACACCACCGGCACCAGGGCCCCATCGGCGACTCCGTCCGGCGCCGGGCCGAGATTCTCGGCGACGCTTTTGGGCTCGAAGCGGAATATGAACACCCCTCTGGGGTCGGCGCGCGTATCGGTGAGTCCGCCCGCCTTGGCCACCGCCTCGGTCAGGTTGAGCTGGGCGGCTTCAAAGCTGATCTGTGCTTCGTGTCCGGTGGCGCCCAGGGCGGTAAAGGTCTGGGGCTGCCGCGTGATGACCAGGTTGTCGCCGGGGTGCAGGCGCACGTTTTCCTCCGGATCGCGCAACACTTGCAGCAAGGGCACCGTGATGCTGTGGTCGCCTCGCGTAAGTTGTACCCTGGTTTCGTAGGTGGGTGCCTTGATGCCGCCGCTCATGGCCAGCACATCCAGCAGGCGTTCGCCGTAAGGCGACAGCGGCACCCGGGCGCCATTGGTGACCTCGCCCACCACGGTGACGGTGTTTGACGCGTTGCGGGTCAGGGTCACCAGCACCTGGGGCTTTTGCGCCTTTCCGGCGAGGGCCTGTTCGATTGCGCCCTGTACTTCCAGCGTGGTGTGGCCGGCGACGGGCACCCGGCCGGCGAACGGCACCGTGATGCAGCCGTCGCTGCCGACGATCTGCTCGGGAATCACCGAGCCGCGGGCCGTATTGATGGGCGGCGAGATCGAGGGCGACTGCTGCATGATCGCCGGGCTCGAAGAAAACAGCGGATCGGAGCCGACCTCCCAGATGACCACGGTCACGCCGTCGCCGCGCCCGATTGCCAGTTCCGGGTTGCCGGTGTCGTCGCCGAAACGTGTCGACAGGGTGGGGTCAAGCCGCTGCCTCAGTGTTTGTAGGGTACTTGCGGTGATGTCCACCAGTTCAAATGGATGGCTCGATGCTTTTGCCTGGTACTCGTCCTGGATCTGGGCGGTGCGCGGACCGGACGTTGGCAAGGCCGAGCACCCGGCCAGTCCCAGGCCGCAGCCGACGGCCAGCAGGAGCGGTGCCGTGGGGCAAACCCGAAGGGTGTCGTTGCGGAAAGCGGATATTTTGAAAGTCATGCTGCGTATCGATTTTGGGTGGATTCTAAACCTGCGAACACCAGCCGGATAGCGGAAGCGCTCACCCGGCATGAGCGGTATGCCGCAGCAGTTCGATGGCGCGGGCAAAATGCGCCTGCCAGTCCGGGGCGCGATACTGCGCCAGCAGCCGCAGGCGCTGCTCCCGCCGCGGCGCCGGCGCCGCGGTGTAGTCTTGCACTGCTTGCAGCCAGGCGCTGCCATCCAGCGGGTCGAGGTATTCGGCGTAGTCGCCGCCCACTTCGCGGTGCGCCTCGATGGCCGAGGCCAGCACCGGCGTGCCCGACGCCAGGCCCTCGGCCACCGGCAGGCCGAAGCCCTCCGCGAACGTGGGGCTGAGCAGGGCCCGCGCTCCGCGCAGTAATACGCCCAACTGCGCATCGCCCAGGCCGGCGCATTCGATGACGTGTCCGCGCAGCAGGGGCAGGCGGTCGAGCATGTTGAATACCGCCTGGTTTTCCCAGCCGCGGCGGCCGAGGATCACCAGCCTCGCCGCAGCGGGGCCCGCCGCTTCGATCCAGCGGCGCCAGACCTGCAGCAGCAGCAGGTGGTTCTTGCGCGGCTCGATGGTGCTCAGGACCACGAAGTACGGTACCGCCGGGCGCAGCGGCGGCAGGCCCATGCTGTCGTTGAAGCGCGGCTCCACCCCCAGCGGCAACACGTCTACCGGCGGTTGGCGCAGGCCGTGCCCGGCAAAGTGGCGTAGCAGGGCCTGCCGCGTGGCGGCGGAATTGACCAGCACCTGCCGCGCATGCGCGCTCACCGTCAGCATCCGCGCCGCATGCCGCGCCGGTTCTTTCGGCCGGCAGAACTCGGGATAGTCCAGCGGCACCAGGTCATGCACGAAAAACACACCGCCGCTGCCGCTCGCGGCGAGCCAGCGCGCCACCGCGGGACGGAACAGGCCGCCGTGCGAGGTATTCAGGTACAGGCTGGGAATGGCGGCGCCGCGCTGCAAATGGCCCAGGCGCAGAACTTCGCCGGTGCGCCGCGCCGCGCCTCCCACCACGCTCGACAGGCGGCCGGCGTCGAGCATCGGCGTCGGCGTCGTACCGAGATCCGGCCGCACGGTGCCCGCGGGCGACTCCAGCCAGTGACGCAGCCGCAGGAACGAAGCATCCGTGTGCAGGCTCGACGGCGCATCCCAGCGCCGCGTCACCGACTCGAACAGCCGCGCCGCGGCATCCTGCCGCAGCAGCCGCGGCCCCAGCGCGTCGAAGCACAGCAGCCGCAGGTCGAACCCGGCCGCCTGGCGCAGGGCCGACAGGTAGGCGAAGTCCACCCGGTCGATGCCGGTGGGCGAGGCCCCGTTGCGTGCGACGAGGCGCGAGGCGTCGAAAAAGACCCGCACCGGGCGCGCTTCAGCCTCGGCCACGCGCCGACCTCCAGGAACGGTACAAGCCCAGCAGCAGGCGCGCGCTGCGCCGCCAGGCGCTGCGCTCGGCGTGGATCGGCGCCTGCGCCTGGCTGGCCAGCCGGCGCGCCAGGTCCTCCACCTCGCAGGGCTGGCCGCTGACCGGGTCCAGATACAGCGGATACAGGATCAGGGCCCCGGCGATCAGGGCCTCCAGGCTCAGGCGGCGCGTGCGCCGCGTCGGCGGCTCGTGGTCGTGCGTGAGGCCCCAGCCGGCGTAGAAAGGCTGGCCCCAGGTGGTCACCGGCAGGCCGCGCAGCAGGGCCTCGAAGCCGAGCAGCGAGGTCATGGTGTGCACCTCGTCGATCTGTTCGAACAAGGCCGCCGCCGGCACCCCGCTGGCTATCTGGTCGGCAAAGCGCAGCGCCTCTTCCGGATCGATCCCTCCGAGCCGGGTGCCGGCTTCGGTGTCCGGGTGCGGCTTGTAGACGATCCAGGCCCCGGGGTTCGCTGCCCGCACCTGTTCCAACAGCGGCAGGTTGCCGGCCACGCCCGGCGCGCCGCAGCGCACCGAGGCGTCGTCCTCGACCTGGCCGGCGACCAGCAGCCGGCGGCGCCCGCCGCCGCCGACAGTAAAGTCCTGTCCCGCGCCCAGGTTGTACTTGGTCAGGCCCTGGCGCACCAGGAACTGCCGCAGCCAGGCCGCGCGCGCCAGCAGTTCCGCGTCATAGCTGCCGTCCTGCAGCAGCCGCTCCAGCCGCGACGGCCGGCGTGGGTCGAAATAGATGCCTTCGGCGTCGAGCACCAGCGAGGCGCCGCCGACCCGGTTGGAACCCAGGCCCACCGAACGCAGGAAGCCGTCCTCGATGCGAATCAGGCGGGCGCCTTGGCGCGCAGCGGCTTCGGCCAGGTCTTGCGGTTCCCGCGCCGCCCACACCCCGACGCAGCCGCCGAGACGGGACTGGCGGCGCAGGGCGCCGGCTGCGGAGCGGTTGTAGTGAATGGCGCCGAAACGCCCGCGCAGGAAGCCGTCGAGCTGCCAGCGCTTCCAGGGGTTGATGCCGAGGATCTCGATGCGGCTGCAGTCCACGCCCTCGAGCGCCGCAGCAATCCCCGGCTGCGGCGCATCCGCGGACTCCCGTGCCAGCCTGGTCTCGAATGATGTCCGACGCTGTGGCGCGTCCTGCATGGATGAACTGGTAATGCCGCTTCTCCCGGATTCCTTGGACATAGGGTCGCACGCCGGGGAAGTCAGGGTCTATTGAGGATCAATGGAGGCGCCACCTGTGCCAGCCGGCGCGGCTTCATGCGGCGAAACGCGCCGGGCTGTAGGGCAGGGGATCGAGGCTCGGCGTGCGCCCGGTGAGCAGCTCCGTGACCAGCTGCGCGGTGATCGCCGACAGGCTCACTCCGAGCATGCCGTGGCCGGTGGCCAGCATCAGGTTGGACCATTGCGGCACCCGGCCGATGATCGGCAGATCGTCGTAGGTCATCGGCCGCCAGCCGAACCATTGCTCCTCCACGCTGGGGCCCTCGGGCTGTTTCAGGTATTCGGCGGCGCCGCGCCGCAGCGCCTCCAGGCGGTGCGGGTTAAGCGTGCTGTCGTAGCCGGCGAATTCCATGGTGCTGCCCAGGCGGTAGCCGCTGTCCCAGGCGGTGACGCAGACGCTGCGCTCCTGCAGTACCAGCGGGATCGCCGGCGCGCGGCCCGGGCGCGCATAGGTGATCGAGTAGCCCTTGCCGGGCTGGATCGGCAGGCGCAGATCCAGCAGCCGGCCGATCGGCGGCGACCAGGCGCCCAAGGCCAGCACCACCTGGTCCGCGGCAATCTCGCCCTGCGCGGTGCCGACGCCGGCAATGCGGCCGCCTTCGCCGCGAAAGCCTTCGACCGCGGTTTGTTCGAGAATCGTGCCGCCGGCCGCGCGCACAGCGCGCGCCAGTTCGGCCACGAAGCGGTCCGGGCGCAGGCGCGCATCGCCCGGATGCCAGTGCGCGCCCGCCATGCCCGGCTTCAGCGCCGGCTCCCGGGCCTGTAGCGCCGCGCCGTCGAGCAGTTCCACCGTCACGCCCAATTCGCGCAGCAGGGGCAGATGGCGCCCGGCCGCCGTCAGCGCCCGGGCTTCGCGCCAGACATACAGCGTGCCGCTGTCGGCAAATTCGCAGGCCAGTCCTTCGTCCCGGATCAGCGTGCCGAGCCGCTCGCGCGAGCGCAGCAGCAGCTGCGACTTGACCAGTGCCGTGCGGCGGAAATCCTGCGGATTGCAATGTCGGGCGAAGCGCAGCATCCAGGCCAGCAGTTCCGGGTCCAGCGACGGCTTGACGTAGAACGGGGCATCGCGCTTGAGCATCCATTTCAGAGCCTTGGCCACGGTGCCGGGCGCATGCAGCGGCAGGTGGCTGGGCGTGATGGTGCCGCAGTTGCCGTGCGAACTGCCGCGGCCCACCGCGCCCTTGTCCAGCACGGTGACGCCGCGCCCGGCCCGCAGCAGGAACAGGGCGCAGCTCAGGCCGATGACGCCGCCGCCAAGAATCAGGACATCGCTGCCAGGGGTGCTGGTACGGGAGTGCATCCGCCTATTGTCGCATCGCCGGCCGGCGCTGGTAATTTCAACTCCATGCCGCCGCGTTTAACCGCTCTGTCACAGCAAAGGCTTAGTTTTCCGAGAAAGGATGATCATGGCCGGCCCGGCGCCGAGCGGCCTCTGCCGCCGCACGCGCGGTGCCGCACGCACAGGGGCTTCAGCATGAAATTCAAGACGAAAATCATCGCATCCGGGCTGTATGGCGCCATTGCCGCGGCTGCGCTCCAGGCCGCCGCCGGCGGCATCCTGCCGCCGCAGCCCCTGCCTTCCCTGCTGCCGGCCAGCGGCGCCTGGATGCGCGGCGACACCCACGTGCACGACGACCACTCCTCCGACGGCAGCCTGCTGCGCCAGACCGTGTCGCAGGGCGCGCCCGGCGACCTGTCGGAGGCGATGCAGATCGGCGAGGGCGAACGCGCCGGCCTGGATTACATGCCGCTCACCGATCACCGCACCTACGATCAGCAATACGACCCGGAGTGGGAGTCCAGCCGGCTGCTGCTGGTTCCCGGCGAGGAAGCCAACGGCTATCCGCACGCCACCATCCTGGGCAGCGTCGACAACGTGGTGCAGGGTGCCGTGCCGCCCGGTTCCGACGAACTGCGGGTAGTGCAGTCGTCCTTGTGGGATGCCCACGCCCAGGGCGCGTTCTGGGGCACCGCGCACCCGGACGACGGCGAGCTGAACACCGATGGCAGCGTCAACGACTACGCCAGCGCCGTGGGCATCGACACCATCGAGAACTGGAACCGGGCGAGCAGCCCCGATACCGAGATCGACTACGCCGAAACCCGCTGGAACCGCGGCTACCGCACCGGCATTTCCGGCGGCAGCGACGACCATTTCAAGCAGCTGTGGCTGGCCTCGCTGGATCGCCCCGGCACGCCGGACACCGCGGTCTACGCCATCCCCGGCACCATCCGCTCCATCGTGCAGGGCCTGTGGGCCGGCCACACCCGGCTCGACTCCGGCCTGCCGGCCACGCCGAGCGTAAGCCTGGTGGCGGAAATGCAGGGCAGCGACAACGAGTGGATGGGCGGCGACGAGATCATCGCCGCGCCCGGTACCCCCGGGAAGCTGTTAATCAACGTCAGCAACGGCTTCGGCCATCAGGTGCTGGTGTACAAATCGCCGGGGCGGTCCGCCGGCGCCTACGCCAGCTTTACCGCGACCTCGCTGCCGCTGGTGCAGCAGGTCCAGACCTTCACGCTCGACATTACAGCCGAGGCGCAGCCTACCTGGTACCGCGTGGAAGTGCGCGGACCCGGCGCGCCATCGGGCGTCGATCTGAGCCAGATCGAGGACCTCGATACCGATCCGGTGGCGGCGGTGGAGTACCTGGCCAGCCTGGTGCTGCCCAACCAGCTGTGCGCGGTAACGGCGCCGGTGTACATCTCGACTGCCCCGGTGGAGGCGCAACCCGAGATTCCGCTGCCGGCCGACCAGGGCCAGGCGGATGGCGCCATCGCGGCGCTCGGTGCCGCCGGCGGATTCGCCGGCTTCCCCGCCATCGCCAACACCGGCGGCGTCTCGCATGTTGTTGCGGAGGCGCACGGCGACGGCACCACCGCCGTGATGTACACCCGCATCGCGCGGAACGGCATCGCCGCCCCGGTGGACCTGACTTCGGCGGCCTCGTCGCAGGCCCGCTTCCCCAAGGTCGCGGCCCAGGGCAATGACGTCTGGGTGGTATGGCAGGACGAGCGCGCCGGCGAGCGCCCGCACCGGCCGGCGATCTACCTGCGGCATTCCAGCAACGGGGGCTTGAGCTGGCAACCCGAACAGCTGATCCGCTCTATTGCCGGGCGCGCCGAACACCCGGTGATCGCCCTGAGCCCGTCCGGTCAGCCGCTGCTGGCCTGGCAGGAAATCAGCGCCGGCAATCCTTTCGATGTGATGGCGCAGCAGCTCGGCGTGGACGCCCAGCCGGTGAACCTGAGCCGGCCCGGCAAGACCTTCCACGCCGCCAATCTCTATGACACCCGTTCGGCTTTGTATCCCGCATCGGTATGGCCCGCGGTGGCGGTGTCGCCGTCCGGCGAGCTGGCGGTCGCCTGGCAGGACGACCGCACCGACAAGGACCCGCTGTGGACCGGCGGCCTGGGCTACACCGACGGTACCGACCCGGACAACTGGCAGATCATGGTGGTGACCCGCCAGCCCGGAGCCAGCGGCTGGAACGCGCCGGCCAGCCTGGGCGCGGACACCCAGGCCGACCGCCATCCTGCGCTGAGCTTCAGCGCCAGCGGCCGGCTGGTCGCCGCCTGGGACAGCAAGGTCCTGGCGTCTTCCGGCGCCAACCTGTCGGTGCTCTCGGCCTGGTCCGAGGACGGCGGCAGCAGCTGGACCGCGCCCGCGGCAGTGGCCCTGGACCAGAACGCCATGAGCCAGCGGCCCGCGCTGGACCGCAACACCGCCGGCGACGCCATGCTGGTGTGGTACGACTCGCGCTCGGCGGACTGGCGCTGGCGCGTGATGAGCGCCACTTTGAGCCAGAGCCAGGGCTGGTCGCCGGCAACCACGCTGCCCAGTCCCGGCAACAACACCTGGCCGGCGGTCTCCAACGGCGCCGTGGCCTTCGCCGGCACGCGCAATGCGCAGCGCCTGCAGCGCGATCATACGCAGCAGATTTTCTACCTCGCCCCCTGATGCCGGGGGACGAGGGCGGCTGTTCCACACGCGGCAGGGAGCGCCCGAGCATGAGCACGCTTGACCGTCGAGAGTTCCTGCGCGCCGCGGCCGGCGCGGCCTTGGGTGCCTTTCCCGCTTCGATCCGGCGCGCCCTGGCGATTCCGGCCAACAATGCCACCGGCACCATCCACGACGTGGAGCACGTCGTGATCCTGATGCAGGAGAACCGCTCGTTCGACCATTACTTCGGCACCATGCCCGGGGTGCGCGGCTTCGGCGACCGCTTCACCATTCCGCTGCCCGGCGGCGCCTCGGTGTGGCAGCAGAGCGACGGCAGCCGAAAGGTCATGCCGTATTACCTGGACCACACCCAGGGCAACGCCCTCACCGCCGGCGGCGCCCACTCCTACAGCGACGCACATGCCGCCTGGGACAACGGCCGCATGAGCAACTGGCCGCAGTACAAGGCCGACGTGTCGATGGGCTACCTGAAACAATCCGACCTCGAATTCCAGTTCGTCCTGGCCAAGGCCTTTACCCTGTGCGATGCCTACCATTGCTCGCTGATGGGCGGCACCAATTCGAACCGCCTGTTCCTGTGGACCGGCACCAACAGCGGCACCAGCAACAGCAGCAATGGCCTGCGCGTGGCGGCGGTCAACAACGACGGCTGGGACGGCACCGGTACCACGCCGCTGGCCGACAGCCTGAGTTGGACCACCTATCCCGAGCGCCTGCAGGAAGCCGGCGTGAGCTGGAAGGTGTATCAGAACCTGCCGGAAAACTACACCGACAATCCCCTCGCGGGCTTTCTCAATTTCCGCAACGCCTACCAGGCTGTCAACGGCCAGCTGCAAACCTATTCCAACGGCCCCTCGCTGCCGTATTCGGCGCTGCTCGATTCCAAGGTTCCGCTGTACAAGGGCATCGGCAATACCATGCCGCTGGACGGCGGCATCTACCTTGAAGCCCTGGCGCTGGACGTTGCCAGCGGCCAGCTGCCCCAGGTGAGCTGGGTGGTGGCGCCGTCGTATTACTGCGAGCATCCCGGCGCCTCGACGCCAGGGCAGGGCGCCTGGTACATCCAGCAGCTGCTCGACATCCTCACCGCCAACCCGAACGTCTGGAGCAAGACCGTGCTGCTGGTCGACTTCGACGAGAACGACTGCTTCTTCGACCACCTGCCGCCGCCCGCGCCGCCATCGCCGCTGCCCGGCGGCGGCTATGCCGGCGCGAGCACCGCGGATGCCGCCCTGGAGTATTTCACCTGCCCTTCGCCGCCCGGCGGGGGCGGGGAAATTCCCGACGGCAGTCCCTACGGGCCGGGGCCGCGGGTGCCGTTGCTGGTGATCTCGCCGTGGAGCCGCGGCGGCTGGATCAACTCGCAGGCTTTCGATCACACCTCGGTGCTGCGTTTCCTGGAACGGCGCTTCGGCGTGGCCGAGACCAATATCAGCCCCTGGCGCCGCGCGGTGTTCGGCGACCTGTGCAGCGCCTTCAACTTCAGCACGCCGAACGACCGGCCGGTACAGGGGCTGCCGCCGCAGGACCAGGCGCTGGCCGCCCTGGTCTGGCTGCAGCAGAGCGAGGCGCAGCCGGTGCCGGTGCCGGCCGCCGGCACCCAGCAGGCGCCGCCGCAGCTCTTCGGCGCCCGGCCGTCGCGTGCCCTGCCGTACCAGCTGCAGGTCAACTCCGCGGTGCAGGCTGCGGCAGGCAAGATCACGCTGTGCTTCAGCAATGCCGGAGCGGCCGCAGCGGTGTTCCATGTCTATGACCGCCTGCAGCTGGACCAGGCGCCGCGCCGCTATACCGTGGAGGCCGGCAAGCAGCTGAGCGATTCCTGGGCGGCGGTCCCCGGCGCAAGCCCGGATTACGATCTGTGGGTGCTCGGCCCGAACGGTTTCCACCGGCTATTCCAAGGCACCGCGAGCGGCGCGGGTGCCGGCGAGCAGGAAGTCCAGCTCGGCTACGAGCTTGCCAATGGCGCGCTCATTGCCAGCCTGATCAATTCCGGCGCCTCCACCCGCAACTTCATCCTCACGCCGAACGCCTATTTCAGCTTTGCGCCGCGCATCTACGCTGTCGCCGCACACAGCCGGATCCAGACCAGCTGGGAGCTGGGCAGCAGCGGCTTTTGGTACGACTTCACCGTCACCACCGAAGGCGCCCGGCCGATCACCCGGCGTGTCGCCGGCCGGCTCGAAACCGGCCGCGACGGCATCACCGATCCGGCCATGGGCAGCGTGTAGCGGCATAGTGCGGAAGTCCTTGCGCCATTTTTGCTATCGCGGCAGGGCAACTTCCGGCACCAGATTCAAGCGGCGGGCCCGGCGCGCCAGCCGGCGATCGTCGAAGGTGATGAAACGCTCGCAGCCGCTGCTGCAGACCCAGTGCAGCGCGTCGGCGAAATCGAGCCCGCGGCGGTGCAGATCGACGGCGTCCTTGACCATTTCCCAGCGGTCCACGGTGACGTGCGGCATGCCCAGCAGATGTTCGACCGCCTGGCAGAAGGACTTCGGCGGCGCCTCGTAGAAACCGCGCATAGATGTTTGTATCGAATGGGATCATGCTTTGCTGGTGCGCTGCTTGAGGGCCGCAGCCGGATCGAATTCCGACAGCAGGCGCTGGCTGCTCCCCGGCAGCCTGGGTTTGATTTTAACCATGCAGTAACCCGCCTCCGCCCGTGATGGCGTCACCTGTCGTTGCACCAGTAGGCGGATTGTGCGGCCCTCATCAATAATCTCCACCTGTGCACCGGGAGTGAGCCCGTAACGGGCACGAATGTTCACGGGGATGATGATGTGGCCTTTTTCCGTGACAGTCACAGTTGGCATGGGGAGCTCCTGAAATCGCGTGGCGTGGTGAATTTTGCCCGCTGCTTGCCGAGTAAGTTTAGATTATGTGCGTTCTTGCTTAAATTTCTGATCAGCCTCAAGCGGTTGTTCAGCTAAGACCAATTCGCACTCATCCCTCTAAAATAAGGTAGCTTCTACTTGTCTGTTGAATCGCGCTAATACGTCAATACCCTGACGGAATACAAGGGAGCTTCATCCGTGCCGTCCATAAAGAATGACCAGTTCAATCCCAACCTAGCATTCCTCAACAACACCTATATTGTTCCCGTCTACCAGCGCGAGTACGTCTGGGGTGAACGGGAAGTAGACTCCCTTCTCAATGACGTTGCCGAGCAGGTAAGCAGCGACGCCACGCTCGATTATTTTATTGGCATGGTCCTGGTCTCTCCCGTCGATGGTGCGCCGCCGGAAGAGGGCCGATGCGAGGTCATTGACGGTCAGCAGCGTCTCACGACCCTGTTCCTTCTTCTTATAGCCCTTAAGCAGCGCATGTTTGAAGCGAAGCAGGTCGTCACCGTTAGCGGGATCGACAAGCTTCTCGTAAACACGACTTGGGATGGAGAAGGCGACGCCAAGATCGGATTACGGCTTACCCCGCAATACGACGATGGCGAAGATACCATCCGCGCCATCCTTGAGAGCCCGCACGATACGGCTGCAGCGCGTGCCGTCTTAGTCAGTAAAGGAACGGCAATTGTAGGGTCAGCTCAGCGCCTGCTCGAAGCCTACGACTACATTATTGGCTACCTAGCCAAGAGCTACCCCAACACATCGGACCTAAAGAGATTCTGGAGTTTCTTCAGTACCAAGGTCCAATTCATCCAGATCGCTGCACCCGTAGGAACTGCCCTCAAGATATTCGAAACTATCAACGAGCGCGGAGTTAGCCTTGATGCTATGGACTTACTGAAGAATCTTCTATTCGTCCAAGTAAAAAAGGCTCAATATGAACAGCTTAAAAGCAGGTGGAAGGACATCACCAAACCGCTGGCCAAGGCCAAACTCAAACCCTTGCGGTTCCTGCGTTATTTCATAATGGCCAACTACACTGCAGAGAAGCCTGAGAATGCAGTGGTCCGCGAGGATCAAATCTACGACTGGTTTGTGGATCGGGACAATGTACAGCTTGCCGGCTACAAAAAGGACCCGTTGGGTTTTGTGCAGAAACTTGTCACTAATGCAAGTTGGTATGTGCATCTAAACAAAAATTGCAGACCGGATGGGACTCCAAGCCCCGCCCTGAGCCGTTTGCGTCGTATGACTGGCGCGGCGTTCAGTCTTCACTCCGTCATGCTTTTGGCCGCTGCACCTTTACCTGCCGATCTGTTTGAGCACTTAGTAGAACAGATGGAGTCCTATCTGTTCTCGGTGCTGTACACCTTCACCCCTTCAAAGGAGTTAGAGAGGGAATTCTCGATTCGTGCCGATGATTTGCGTGACGCCGCGGCTATCGAGGACAAGAAGAAGCAAATTGCCGCAATTGATGCCTTCGTCGCCCGACATTGGCAGTCCTTTATCGATTCTAAAGCTCGCGAACTCCACTCGCACCTTTTGTCCTATTCCAATGGCACTACTCAGCGTAAATTCAGAACACACTACCTTTTAGCGCGACTCTCGTTGGTGGTCGATAACGCATTTAAGGGGGGCACTCCGGTGTACGGTCTGGATGCTTATACTGGCCTACACATAGAGCATATACTGCCGGACACTCCAGACGCTGGCTACGATGCAATCTGGAACACCCAGCCGGCCAATGTTGGCATGAAATACGATGAGGCCAAGGAATCCCTGGGGAACCTTATGTTGTTGGAAGCGACAATCAACATTTCTAACCAGAACAACTACTACGAGGAAAAGCGTCCAACCTACATAAAGTCCGGCGTGTATCTGACCCGCAGTCAAGCTGCACTTACGGTTGTGGGTAAGAACAGCTCCGCCAACCGTCTCAATGACAAGTTCCTGCAGTCTTTCGATACTTGGGACGCCAAGCAGATCGTCAAGCGCCAAGAGATGCTGGCTCGGCTGGCGGCGGTAGTCTGGAACACTCGCAGTTTCGGGGAGGCGCTGAAGTTCTAGTCGTTTGATATTGCACCATGTATCGAGGCGCGGGTGGCCCCATTTCCCCCGAGCCTGCATATCTAGGACGATAGATGAACGCCTGCACCATTCCTTCAGCGCCATTGAAATTCATTGGGTTTCTCCGGTACTAGCTAATCCCTCGCGATATTTTATCAGGCGTTCGTTCTCAGCCGATTGGAGCAATTCAAACCCAACGATGTGCGCATTCCAGCTTGGAATCCGATTGCTGGAAATGAAATTTCATGTTCCCGCTAAACTGTCGCCATTCATGGATTCATTGTCCGAATTGCAGGCAGTTGCCTCGGCCAAGACGGCCGCGCTGCTGCCGCGCGTGTTCCGCGCCAGCCCGTTCGTCGCCGGTGTGCTGCTGCGCCAGCGTGCCTGGGCCGAGGCGGCGCTGCGCGCCGGGCAGTTCGAATCGCCCGCGTCGGAGCCGACGGCCCTGCGGCTGCGGGGCGCGCTCGCAGCCGTTGCCGATGAGGCCGGATTCATGGGCGAACTGCGCTCCTTCCGCAACCGCGAGATGGCGCACATCGCCATCCGCGCCATCGCCGGCTGGGCCGAGCTCGACGAGACGCTGGGCGCCCTGTCCGACCTCGCGGACGCCGCCTGCGCTGCCGCGCTGGACTTCGCCGGACGCGCCCTGCGGGTCCGCCACGGCGTGCCGCGCTGCGCCGATGGCATGGAAGCCCGGCCCATCGTGCTGGGCATGGGCAAGCTCGGCGGCCGCGAGCTGAATTTTTCCTCCGACATCGACCTGATCTTCGCCTATACCGAAAGCGGCGATACCGACGGCCCGCGGCCGCGCGGCAATTCCGAGTATTTCACGCGGCTGGCGCAGGAAACCGGGCGCCTGCTGTCGGCGCGCACCGAGGACGGGTTCGCATTCCGTGTCGATACCCTGCTGCGGCCCTTCGGCAGCGTCGGGGCAGCGGCGCTGTCGGCGGCGGCCATGGAAGCCTACTACCAGGAACACGGCCGCGAGTGGGAACGCTATGCCATGGTCAAGGCGCGGGTCATTGCCGGCGACCAGGCCGCGGGCCGGCTGCTGCTGCAAAACCTGCGGCCTTTCGTCTACCGCCGCTACCTCGATTTCGGCGCCCTCGGCGCCCTGCGCGAACTGAAGGGCCTGATCGACCAGGAGGCGCAGCAGCGCGGCGCCCAGGACGATCTCAAGCTCGGGCCGGGCGGCATCCGCGAACTGGAATTCATCGTGCAGCTGTTCCAGCTAATCCGCGGCGGCCAGGATGCGCGGCTGCGCGACAGCCGCCTGCGTCCGGTGCTGCGCTACCTGGGGCAGGCGGGGCATCTGCCGGCGGAAACGGCGGCGGCGCTGGATGCTGCCTACGTCTACCTGCGGCGCTGCGAGAACGCCTTGCAGCTGGTCGGCGACGAGCAGACGCACCGGCTGCCGCAGGCGCAGGAGGCGCGCGATGCGGTGTGCGCCGCGCTGGGCATCGAAGACGGCTGGCCGGGATTGCTGCTGGCGCTGGACACGCATCGCGCGCGGGTCCGAGCCGAATTCGAGCGCCTGTTTGCGCGCCCCCTGGCCGGCATGGCACCGGCTCCGGCGGACCTGGCCGGCAGCCTGTGGGAGATGGAAGGCGAGGAGCTGGAGGCGGCGGTGAACCGTCTGGGCTATGTGCGGCAGCCGCAGCAGGTCGCCGCCGCCCTGCGCGAGCTGCGCCAGACGCGCATGGTCCGGACCCTGGCGCATGCCGCGCTGCGGCGCTTGCACGCGGTGCTCGATGCGCTGCTGCGGGAAGCGCCGGCGCAGGCGGATGCGGAGACCGCCCTGATCCGCACCTTGCGGGTGCTCGCGGTTATCGTCGGCCGCGGCACCTACCTGGCCCTGCTGGTGGAAAGCCCCGGCGCGCGGCGAGCATTGCTCAAGCTGTGCGGCGCCAGTCCCTGGATTGCCGAACTCCTGGCGCAGACCCCGGCCCTGCTCGACATCCTGCTCGACGCGCGCCTG
>CAJCJI010000298.1 GCA_903970595.1 Verrucomicrobiota bacterium | reverse complement strand
GGCTGGCCAAGTCGGCGTAGGGCGGCCCGTGGCCGCCGTGATTCTGCGCTGACGCAGTCGGCGGCCACAGGCCGTACGGTGGTTGCCCCCTGTTTTCACACCGGCATCGGCGAGCGATCGGCGAAACTGATGGCGCCGCGCACCACGCGGTAGATATACCAGATGGCCACGGCCGCATAGCCGATCCAGGCCACGGGTATCAGGATGATGGTGAACATCAACACCGAGCAGATCACCGTCCATAGCAGGCTGAACCAGAACGTGCGCAACAGCCAGCGGTGGTGGCTGCGCAGGAACAGGTTGCCGGTGTCGTTGACCTTCAGGTGATTGATGATCACGCCGGCCACGGGCGCGATGCCCCCGCTGAGGGGCAGCAAGCCGTACAGCACGTAGGCGACCAGCAGGGTGGTGCGTTCGCCTTCGCCCGGTTCGCTGGAGGGGACCACGGTGCTGTCGCTCATGCCTCGATCCTACCAGTGCTCGCCCTTGAACACGTTGGCGAATACCACCTGTTCCAGCGTCGGCTTGGGGGTCGGCGCGTCCTTGTCCTTGGCGCCCTTGGCGGCGGAGGACGAGGGGAACAGCTGGAAACCCTTGGACAGGATGTAGTCGTTGACCTTGGGCCACAGGGCATAGCTGACCGAGGCCGCGGTGCCCAGGGTGGTGGCGACGCTCTTGGGCCGTTCCAGGATGGCCTTGATCACGGTATCGGCGGCGTCGTCCGGCGACCAGGTGGGGATGTAGCTGTAGATCTTGGTCGGCGCGATCATCGGCGTGCGCACCAGCGGCATGTAGATGGCGGTGGTGTGGATGTTCTTGGCCTTGATCTCGGCCGACAGGCAGCGGGTGAAGGCGTCCAGCGCCGCCTTGCTGGCGACGTAGGCGGAGAAGCGCGCGGCGTTGGCCAGCACGCCGATCGAGCTGATGTTGATGATGTGGCCGCTCTTGCGATGCAGCATGCTCGGCAGCAAGGCCATGATCAGGCGCACCGAGCCGAAGTAGTTGAGCTGCATGGTGCGCTCGAAGTCGTGAAAGCGGTCGTAGGACTCGTTCACGGCGCGGCGGATCGAGCGGCCGGCATTGTTGATCAGCACGTCGACATGGCCGAAATCCTTGAGCACCGCCGCGGCCATCTCGTCGATCGCCTTGAGGTCGTTGAGGTCGCAGGGATAGACGAAGGCTTCGCCGCCGATGGTCTCGATGATCTTCTGCGTCTCTTCCAGCTTGGACAGGGTCCGCGCCACCAGCACTACCTTGGCCCCGGCCGCGGCCAATTTCTTGGCGGTGGTGAAGCCGATGCCGGAGGAGGCGCCGGTGATCAGCACCACCTTGCCGGCGAGGCGGCGCACCAGCTTGGGCGAGGCCTTGTAGCTCAGGTTGAGGTATTGGTCCCAGTAGTTCCACAGTACCGGGGCGTAGTCGGCGATATCCGGGCACTTAATGCCGCTGCCGCGCAGCGCGGTGCGCGCCAGCTTGTCGTCGAACACCGTGCGGCTGGTGGTGTAGCCCAGCACCGAGATGGGCACGCCGATGGTCTTGGACAATTGTTTCTTGAAGCTCTCCGGCACCGCGTCGCCGATGCGGCCGGTAAGGGCGCGCAGGGATCGCGGCAGCGTCGGCACTTCCAGTTTCTTGGCGAACTCCGGCCCATGCGCGGCGGCGAGGAAGGCGCCGAGCATCTCGCCCACGGTGGGAGAATGGGACTGGATCAGGCAGAAGCACTGGCCGTCCAGCCCGTCCTTGTGCGCCAGGTAATCCATCGCGGCGGCGACGTAATCCCCCGGCACGATCGGCACCCGGCCGCCCTCGATACCGAGCAGCGGCACCCACTTGGGCAGCTTGTAACTGATCTTCTGGATGGCCCTGAAGAAGTAATAGGGGCCGTCGATCTTGTCGATCTCGCCGGTGACCGATGAGCCGACCACGGCGCCGGGCCGGTAGACGCGGAACGGCACCTTGGCTTCCTCGCGCACGATCTTCTCGGCCTGGAACTTGGTACGGAAATAAGGATGCTTGGTGGACTGGCCCTCGTCGAACATGTCCTCGGTGAACTTGCCGACGTAATCGCCGCCGGCCACCGCCACCGAGCTCATGTGGTGCAGGCGCACCTTGCCGCCCAGCTCGTTGACGAACTCCACCAGGTTGCGCGTGCCTTCGGTGTTGACCCGGTCAGCCGTGAGGTCGTCCATGTTCATGTCATAGACGGCGGCCAGGTGGAACACGTGGTCGATCTTGCCTTTGAGTTTCTTGGCGTCGGCCGGATCGATCAGGCCGGGCTGGGTGATGTCGCCGAAGACCGGGATCAGCCGCTCGGCGTATTCACCGGCGCGCTCCACCAGCAAGTCGAACTTCTCCTGGGAGGATTCACGGACCAGGACATAGACCTTGGCGTCGTCGCGCGCCGCCAGCTTGTCGATCAGAAAGCGCCCGATGAAGCCGGTGGCGCCGGTGACGAAGTAGTTCATGATTCCGCTCTCCTAGGCCTGTAGTTTTTTGTGCATCGGCCCGTGCCGGCCCAGGCCGGCACCCCGATTTCGCCCGCACAAACTAGCATATCCGGCAGGCGGGAATCGGGAATGGAGAATCGGGAATCGAACCAAGCCGCGCGGCTGGGGCCGACGAATCCCGATTCCCCATTCCCGATTCCCGGCCTTCAGCGCCCCTTGAAGCTGTCCATCGTGTTGTAGACCCCGAACACATGGCGCGCCAGCCAGTCGAAGACGCGCACCGGCAACAGCCCGCGCAAGGCATTGGACAGGTACACCGTCCAGGGCAGGATCAGGCGCGGCCGGCCGGCTTTCATCGCCGCCCACACCCGGTCGGTGACGTACTGCGGCGTGAGGATGGGGGTGAACAGCATGCTCTTTGCGCCTTCGAACATGCCGGTGGCGATATAGGTCGGATTGACCGTGGTCACCCGCACGTGCGGGTAACCCGCCTGCTCCAGTTCCAGGCGCACCGAGTCGCTCCAGCCGGTGCAGCTCCACTTGCTGGCGCAGTAGACGCTCATGCGCGGGTTCGAGATCAGCCCGGCGGCCGAAGCGATGTTGACCACGCGCTGCTCGGCGCCGCGCCGGGCGATCATGGCGGGCAGGAACTCGCGCGTGATGTACATCGGCGCCATGGCATTGATCGACATGGTGAAGGCGATGTCCTTCACCGGGTCGTGTTCCCAGAAGTACTTGCCGCGCACCACCCCGGCGTTGTTGAACAGGATGTCCGGATCGCCGATTTCGCCGCGCACCTGTGCTGCCGCCGCAGTGATCGCATCGAGGCTGGAGACGTCGACGAGGTAGGAATGCACCGTGGCGCCGGCCGCCCTCAACTCGGCCGCGGTCTTCTCCAGCTCGGCCTGGTTGATGTCCCACAGGATGATGTTCGCGGCGCCTTCGCGCGCGGCCAGCTGGGCGTAGATCTTGCCCATGCCCATGGCGGCGCCGGTGATCAGGACCTTCTTGCCGGCTACGGTTTGCATCGTTTTGCCCTGAACTGGAATTCGCCGGAGAGTATAGGACCTGCGGCGGGCGGGCTGACTGGCCGTGGCGACAGCGGAAAGGGCCGGGTCCTTTCCAGCTTGGGCTCCATTACGATCACCCCAT
>CAJCJI010000297.1 GCA_903970595.1 Verrucomicrobiota bacterium | reverse complement strand
CCCCCCCCCCCCGCGCCTGGCGGCGCGGCCTCTCCCAAAGGGAGAGGCAAACCTTTCTGCTAATTGATAGCGGGCAATTATGGGCCCCGCTGTGGAAAAACCATACGGACTATATTATTCGCCATGAATATCGCTCCGGCTGTGTATCCGCGGCCGCAAGGGGAAACGTCATGACGGCGGAAAAGGCGGCGACAGCTTGGGGTTGGCGCGTCTACGGCCTGGGTGTGATGGCCGTCGCCCTGGTCTGCCTGTACTGGGGAAAATTCGACCCGAGCCAGCCGGTCCCGAAGGACTTTCCGGCCCGCTCCATACTGGCCTATGCCGCGGCCATATTCATGCTCGCCGCGGGCGCGGCGCTTCAGTGGCGGCGCACCGCGGCCTGGGCGGCGGCGGCGCTCACCGCGTATTACGCCCTGGTCGTCGTCATCCTGATGAATGGCCGCGGCCTGCTCGCCAACTACAAGGAATTCGGCAGCTACAGCAGCCTCGCCGAGCAAGTGGCGCTCGCGGCGGGCGCCCTGATCGTCTATGCCGCCAATACCGGGATCGATGCGGCACTGGCGGCGCGCCTGACGCGGCTGGGCCAGATCGTCTTCGGGCTGTGCGCCGTACTGTTCGGCGGAGCGCATTTTTTCTACATGAACCTGACCGTTCCGCTGGTGCCGCAATGGCTGCCGCCGTCGCAGACCTTCTGGGCATACGCCACCGGGTTTGCCCATATCGCCGCCGGCCTTGCCATCTTGACCGTTGTGCAGGCGCGCCTGGCGGCGATCCTGCTGACCATCATGTACGCCTCCTTTACGCCGCTGGTGCATGTGCCGACGATCCTGGCCGACCCTTCCAAATTCTGGAACTGGACCGAAAACGCCTTGAATATCGCCCTGGCGGGCGTCGCCTGGGTGGTGGCGGACTCGCTGGCGCGGCTGAATCGATGAAGGGGCGGGCGCCGGGTGCAAAAAAAAGCCCTGCTGCGGCAGGGCTTTTCAATGCACGAGCTTTTTTGGATCAACCGCCCGAGCTGCTGCTTGAAGCGGCGAACAGGCCGTCGTAAGCCGTGGCTTCCACCGTGGGGGTATCGATCAGCGTGACGGTGGTCAGGTCGGTCGGCAAAGCCGTCGCGGCTGTTTCGGTGTTGAACAGGTTCAGCACGAAGCTGGACAGTTCCTCGCTGCCGGTGCCGCCGCTGCTGGAACCGCCACTGCTCGAACTGCTGCTGGAACTGCCGCCGCCGCTTGAACTGCTGCTGCTCGAACCGCTGCCGCCGGAATTGTTGTTGTCGCATGCCGATAAGGCCAGCATGGCCAGGGGCACCAGACATAAGCTTTTGCGCATGACCGGACTCCTTTAGTTGCCGTCGGCCGGGAAGCCGTTCATGCCATTGGGCGAGCCCGGAATCGGCGTGTTCAGGTACGGGAAGGTGGTGGCGTAAGTCGCAGCCGTCGCCGAAACGCCGTCGGTATAGGCCGGGTGCGTGCCATCGGATTGCTGGTTCGGATCGTTGGCGCCGAGCAGACCGCCTTCAGCCACGCGCAGGGCGATGTCGACCACGTCGTCACCCGGACGGCGGCCGTTGGGGAAGCCCGCTGGGTCGCAGCCGGGATTGCTGGTGCTCAGCGCCCCGGCGTTGGTGAAGCATTGCAGGGCGCCGAGATTGTTCTGCGAGGCGGCCGGTGTCGGCGGGATCGCCACGTTCAGGCGCAGCTCTTCGGCCGCCACGACGTTGGCCGGCGAATTGACCCCGGGAACGCCGGTGAGGAAGGCCTCGACCAGGTCCGTGCGCGGAACCGGCGGTACCTTGGCGGCATTGCCGAACAGGGCATTGAGCAGCACCGGCAGCGTCGGATTGGTGACATAGCTGGCGAACTGCGCGTCGTTCTTAGGCGCGCTGGCGTTGAACTTGTCCTTGTCGGTGATGCCGATGACCAGTTCGTTGACCAGCGGCGAGCCCAGGCGCGAGACCTGGGTCCAGGCACCGCCGGCCGCTTCCGGACCGGAGGCGGAGCCGCCGCTGGCATTGCTGCCGGTGACCGGGCCCTGCGGGTTCGGGTTCTGCACCCGTGCCTGGTGCAGGCTCGACACGGTCCAGCCGCCGATCACCGGGCTCTTGGTGGTGCTCGCTGGCAGGCCGTCCGCGGTGAGGCAGGCGATCGGCACTTCCATGGCGATGGTGGTGATGTTCTTGTTGCCGATGGTGTTGGGGTTGCCGGTGGGCTTGCCCAGCGGATTGAGGTTGACCAGGTCGAACACCTCGCCCAGGTTGACGACGAAGCCCTCGGCGCGCTGGCCGACGAACAGGTTGGCCGGCGTGGCGCAGCCGGGAATGTTCACGCTGTAGATGTACTGTGCCGCATAGCCGGCATAGTTGGGGATGGACTTGGTGCCGATGTTGTCGACCGGCTTGGTGAAGCTGGTCCCGCCGCCGCTGGCATTGGTGATCGGCATCGGCGTCCCGGTGCGGCTGCCGCCCCGGACCACCGCGGCGGTATAGGTCTCCACGCGGTTCAGGGTGGGCGTGGTGGTGTTGCTCGGCGGCAGGTTGATCAGCGGGATCGCCAGGCTGAGCGGCGCGGCGGTTGTTCCTGTCGGTACCGTCAGGTTCTGAAAGCTGTTCTGGAACTGGAACTGGAAGGTGATGTCCTCGACCGCGTCGCCGTTGTTGTCGATATTGATTTCGTAGAGCGCGTCCGGGTCCAGCGCGAAGTAATTGGGGCCGCCGTAGGAATCCTGCAGGGGATCGTAGTTCGCCAGGATGGTGACGAAACCGCTGCGCGCCGGGTCGTAGCTGTCGAACATGTAGAAATCGGTGCCGTCGATGGCGGGATGCTGCGCCACGAAGGGAGCTTCGCGATGACTCGATGCATTTGCGGCGGACGCCAGGAACAAACTTGCCCCAACTGCAAGAAGTTGTCTTGCTGACATAGTTTTCTACTCCTCAATGAGAGAATTGTGAGCTGCAACACAACTACGCGGCGGGGCAGGCAACAGATGCAGGATCGGCGCCGATGAAAAGATATTTTCCAAGGTGCCTGTTTTACGTGCGGCAACGCACCGACTGTCGGTGGGATGCCGTGAGCCCCTCAGGCCCGGCATCGGGTCCCTGTTTGTGTTTCGGCCGCTGCATCCAGATTCACCCGAGGCCCGTAGTTCATCGCGGGAGCGGCAGCATCGATCCGCTCCGCGCGGATTCGTACTGCAAATTATGCATTCGTAATATCGCCCACAAGCCGAGGACTGCCGTACCGTGAGCAGGCAGGGCGAGCATAATTTGAGAAGATTCGTGCCCAGGCCTTGCGCCGGATGGCTCGCGGCGGCGATCCAGGTGTTCGCCGCGTTGCCGGCGGCGGCCCAGGAAACACCGCTGGCCGCGGCTGACGTCGCATCTTCCAACGCTAGCCCGGTTGAGGCGTCCGAAGTCGCAGCCATCAAGAAGACCAAGGTCATTCCCCTGGCGGAAGTGACCGTGACCGCCCGGCGCCTCGATCTGCTGGGGACCGCCCAGACGGCCAGCGACGGCGTGGTGAGCCAGGAAGAACTCGAACTGACGCCGGCCTACCGTCCCGGGCAGTTGCTGGAAACCGTTCCGGGGCTGATCGTGAGCCTGCACAGCGGCGAGGGCAAAGCCAACCAATACCTGCTGCGCGGCTACAACCTCGATCACGGCACCGATCTGGCCACCTTCATCGACGGCGTGCCGATCAACCAGCCGACGCACGCGCACGGCCAGGGTTACACAGATCTGAACATCCTGATTCCCGAACTGGCCGGCGGGCTCAGCTACACCAAGGGCACTTACCATGCCGACGTAGGCGATTTCGGCGGCGTCGGATCGGTGCGTCTGGATTACGTCGATAGCATCCCCGATCAAGTGCTGGTGACGACCGGGACGCTCGACTTCCAGCGCATGTTCGCCGCCGGGACGCGGGCACTGGCCGGCGGCAAGCTGCTCGCGGCGGCGGAACTGCAGCACTACGACGGGCCTTTCGTCGTTCCCGACGACCAGCGCAAGGAAAACCTGCTCATGCGCTACAGCCGCGATGAAGGGAATCGGGGCTATTCGCTGACCGGCAGCCTCTATCATGGCCTGTCGACCAACACCACCGACCTACCGCAACGCGCCATCGCCGAGGGGCTGGTGCCCAACCGGTTCGGCTCGCTCGACGGCTCGGACGGCGTCCGCGCCAACCGCGGCAATCTCTCTTTCCAGTACCACCAGGTTCTGGGCGGCGGGCGGCTTGCGGCCAATGCCTTTTACTCTCACAACGAGTTGCATCTGTACAACAACTTCACCCACTTCCTGTTCGATCCCGTCAACGGCGACCAGGAGGAACAGTTCGAATTCCGCGACGCGGCGGGCGGGGAGGCCAGCTATATGCTGCCGGCAGCACTCCTGTCCATCGACAATGAGTTTCTGTTCGGCGTGCTTGCGCGCTACGACGATCTGACCGTGGGCCGCAATGCATCCGCAGATCGGATGCCGCTGCCGGCCTTCGCAGGCAAGGCCCCCGCCTCATTCACCAACCGCGACCGCGTCTTCCTGCTGACCACGGCGGCCTACCTGCAGGCGACGACCCACTGGACACCCTGGTTCCGCAGCGTGCTCGGGTTCCGCGAAGAATACGCGCGCGGGCTCGATACCGATCTGCAGGCGGTGGTGCATGAGGCCTCTGCCGCCGGAGCCTATAGCAACAGCGGCGAATCCAGCCGCACGCTGCCGCAGCCCAAGGGTAGTCTGATTTACCAGCCGGCCGAGAGCCTTGAGTTTTATCTCAGCGCCGGGCGCGGCTTTCACAGCGCCGACCTGCGCGGCGTCAACCAGACCAAGGTCCCTGCCTTGAACCTGCCGCCGACCCCGTTTCTGGCCAGCCTGGTCGGCGAGGAAGCGGGGCTGCGGGCCGAGGTTCAAGGCAAGCTCACTTTCACCGCCGCGCTCTACAATCTCGACCAGCAGTCCGAGACCATCATCGACCCGGACATCGGGGCGGACTCTCCCGGACCGCCGAGCCGGCGCGACGGTTACGAACTCAATGTCACCTACAAGATCCGGCGCTGGCTTGAACTCTACGCCAGCTACTCCGGCGACCACACCCGCTTCAGGTATGCCTTCGACGACGGCACCGGGCATCTGGGCACCTATATCACCGATGCGCCGCTGGCCACCGGATCGCTGGCGCTATACCTGCAAGACCTGGGGCCCTGGAGCGGGGGGCTGGAATACCGCTACCTGGGCAATTACCCGCTGGCCTCCGGACCTTGCGCCGATACGGCGGTACAGCACGATTTTCCGCACTCGGGTCCGAACGGCGCGGCGGCGCCAAGCTGCGCCTATGCCGTCGCCCGCGGCCTGACCACGGGCGGCGAACTGGGCGGCAAGGGTTTCGGCGAATTCAACCTGGATCTGGGCTACGCTTTCGTCGACGGCTGGAGCGCGTCCCTCGGCGTCTACAACCTGCTCGACAGCAAAAGGAATGCGGCGGAATTCACCTATGTGGACCGCCTGCAGGCGGAAGTCTCCAGCTACCCGGACGGTCGCGCCGATACCCACCTCCACCCGCTGGAGCCGGTCTCGGCCCGTTTCACGGTAAGCCGGAGGTTCGGGTTCTGATCCGGCATCGCTTTTATGCATAGTCCGGCAAAATCTTGGTGCTGATCAGGGGCGTCTTGGTATAAGAGCCGGTCGATCCTTAAACTATCGGCTGCCTGATCGCGTACTCGGGGAAGAGCAAGCGCTTTTTTGACCATGTCATCCGTGCTTAAACATCGGCATCAGCAACGGCATTGGCTCGTCGTCTGCCTGGTGCTGGCCAGCGTGCTGTACCGCGGCCTGATCCCGGCCGGCTTCATGCCGGCCACGGGCGAAGCCGCGCAGCACGGCGCGATGCTGATGGTCTGCCCCCATGGCGAGATGGGGATGCACGCGCATGACGGCCACGGCTCGGGCGGCGCTTCCATCGAGCAATGCCCGTTCGGCGCCGCGGCCGGTCCGGCGGTGCCCGGGGTAAAGGTCGCATTTTCCTTCTCCCAGGACCGCTTCCATTTCCGGCCCGACTGGGCGGCCGTTGCGCACGACGGCATTGCGCCGCAGCTGCTGCCTCCGGCGCGCGCTCCGCCCGCCGTTTCCTGATTCGTTCCGCTCAGGGTTCACGCCGCTTGCGCAAAGCCGGGCGGCGTGCGCCGTTGTTTGCCATTCGAACCAAAGGAAACGAACGTGTCCTCATTATTCTTGCGCGGCGCCGTGCTCGCGCTGTTTGTCACCCCTGTTGCCGCCCAGGCCTGCGCCACCTGCGGCTGCTCCCTCAGCGCCGACGCCGCGATGGGCTATTCCGCCATGAGCGGCTGGCGGGTCAACCTGGAATACGACTTCATCGACCAGGACCAGCTGCGCGCCCGCTACAGCCCGATTTCGCCGGCACAGGTCGCTGCCCTCAACCCGCCCGGCTCCACCCCCCAGAATCCCGGCTCCCAGGAGGTGGAGCACGGCACCATCAATCGCTACCTCACCGCCGGCATCACCTACAGCCCCAGCGCCAACTGGGCCATCAGCGCGCTGATTCCCTTTATCAACCGCACCCACACCACTTACAACAACGTCTCGCCGGACCAGCTCACGGCCGCGGACCTAAGCGACGCGCACAGCGTGGGCCTGGGCGATATCAAGCTGATCGGCGCCTACCAGGGCCTCCTGCCGACCCACAATCTGGGGGTGCAGCTGGGCTTCAAGCTGCCGACCGGCCGTTACGGCGGCCAGGACGTGGTCACCGGCGCCAGCGTCGGGCGCGACCCGGTGTTTTTCAAGACCGGCCCCAATGCCGCGCTGGGCGAGGCCCTCGACAGCAGCCTCAACCCCGGCAACGGCAGCACCGACCTCATCCTCGGCGCCTACTACTACCAGGCCATCAGCCAGAACTTCGACGCCTTCGTCAACGGCCAGATCCAGACCGCGATCGCGCACAACCTCGATCTGCAGAACGCCGATTTCCGCCCCGGTACCAGCGAGAACCTGAGTTTCGGCCTGCGTTACGAGCGTAATCCCGGCTGGACTCCGCAATTGCAGGTCAACCTGACGCACAAGCTGCACGACCAGGGCGCATTGGCGGACAACACCGACACGGCCGGCACGGTGGTCTATCTCAGCCCCGGGCTCACCGCCATGGTGGCGCGGCAGCTGCATGCCTTCGCCTTTGTGCAACGCCCGGTGTTCAGCTACCTTGAAGGCTACCAGGTGTTTCCGCACTGGACCGGCAGCGTGGGATTGAGCTATGCCTTTTGAGTCGCCGCGCCGGCCGCCC
>CAJCJI010000296.1 GCA_903970595.1 Verrucomicrobiota bacterium | reverse complement strand
TCACCCTCCAACGACCGCTGCTGTTTAGGGTTGTCGGATGCCTGCCTCGCGCCGAGATTACCTCGGAACGGCACAGGTCTGAGGGGCAGGCGTCGGACAAGCCTCAAGGGACGAAACCGCGGGCCCAGCTGTGGCCCCCGTCCGCAGGCTACAAGCGTATGGCGAATAGACCGTTGGCGGAGCGGCCGGTGATGCCGAAGCCATGGTCATGACGGCACTGCCGAAGGGGATCGGCGCCGGAGCCACGGTCGCTCGGCGATCCCACAGGGCAATGCAGCGGACGCGGCATCTCCAAGACGCCCTCGGGAGAGAGCGAGGCACGCAGCCGCCCTGCCGATGCTCGACGAGGTCGAGTCGGCGGGTTGATCCCGTGGAGGTAGCGGTTAGATCGCATCCTGTCCCGCCTACGGAGGTGGCGCCCGGATCACCTGGCCGCGTTCGAACGTGTCGATGATGGTCATGGCGGCGCCGCAGTGCCGGCAGACGAACGTCGGGCGCAGTGGTGCCGACTCGGGCGCTGCGGCCTGAGCGCACGGTGGCGCGTCGTTGGTTGGCTGCAGTAGTTGGCGCGCCTGGGCGATGTTGTCCTTGCGGCTGGCGTTGGCGAGCAGGCCATAGTGGCGGATGCGGTGGAACCCCGAGGGCAGCACGTGCAGGAGGAAGCGGCGCATGAACTCGCCGGCCTCGAGCGTCATCGTCTTGTGGCGCGTGGGGCCGTCGACGCGGTAGTCCTTCCAGCGGAAGGTCACGCCGCGCTCGTCGAGCGAGACGAGGCGGCTGTTGGAGATGGCAACCCGGTGCGTGTAGCGCGATAGGTAGGCCAGCACGGCCTGCGGCCCGGCAAACGGGCGCTTGGCGTAGACGACCCACTCGCATTGGCGCAGGGGCTTGAGCCACTCGGCGAAGGTCGCGGCGTCGGCCAGCGCGGCATGCTCGCCGAAGAACTGCAAGCGGTTGGCGGCGTGAGCGTTAGCGAGCTCTTCGAGGAAGCGGCGCCGGAACAGGCGCGAGAGCACGCGCACCGGCAGGAAGAAGCCCGGCCGGCACGCCACCCAGGACTTGCCGTCGGCCGACAGACCGCCACCAGGCACGATGCCGTGCACATGCGGGTGGTGCGTCAACGCCGAGCCCCAGGTGTGGAGAACGAGGGTTGCGCCGATGCGCGCGCCCAGGTGCTTGGGGTTGGCGGCGATGGTCTGCAGGACTTCGGCGGCGATGTCGAACAGCAGCCCGTAGACGACGGCCTTGTTCGTGTAGGCGATGTCGCTGACGGCGGCCGGCAGCGTGAAGACCACATGGAAATACTCCACCGGCAGCAGGTCGGCCTGGCGCGCCTCGAGCCAGCGCTGGGCGGCGGTGGACTGGCACTTGGGACAGTGGCGATTGCGACACGAGTTGAACGAGATCTCCTGGCTCTTGCAGCCGTCGCAGCGCAAAACGTGTCCCCCCAGCGCCGCGGTGCGGCACTGTTCGATGGCCGACATGACCTTGAGCTGGCCCAGGCTCAGGTGCGCGCGTTGCGCCCAGCGCCAGGCCGGCCCAAGGGTTCGGAAGATGTCAGCGACTTCCAGGGCGGGCCGGGCCACGCCCTCGGCCCTACGAGGGCTGCAACGTGTCGAGCGGGCTGACGACCTCGCGCAGGATCTCAGTGGCCACCTGGGTATAGAGCGATGTAGTCTCCAGCTTCTTGTGGCCCAGCAGCACCTGGATCACGCGGATGTCGGTCTTGCGTTCGAGCAGGTGCGTGGCGAAGCTGTGGCGCAGCGTGTGCATCGAGACGCGCTTGTCGATGTGGGCGGCCTCCGCAGCCTCGTGGATGGCCCGGTTCAATTGCCGCGTGCTCAGCGGATCGATCGGGTTCTGGCCCGGAAACAGCCAGCCGTTGGGCAGCATCTTGCCGAGCCCATGCGCGTGGCGCCACCAGCAGCGCAGTAGCTCCAGCAGCACCGGCGAGAGCATCGCGTAGCGATCCTTCTGGCCCTTGCCCTGCTCGATACGCAGGACCATGCGCTGGCCGTCGATGTCGGTGACCTTGAGCGAAGCGACTTCGCTGGCGCGCAAGCCCGCGCCGTAGGCCAGCGACAGCGCGGCCCGGTACTGGAGGTTGGGGGCCGCCGCGATGAGCCGCGCGACCTCGTCGCGACTGAGCACGACGGGCAGCACGCGCGGCACGTGCACGGGCTGCATCTTGCGCATCAGCTCGGCGCGATCAAGGGTGACGTCGAAGAAGAACTTCAGCCCCGTGATGGTGGCGTTGACGGTGATCGGCGAAGCGCCGCCATCGACCATGTCCAACTGGAAGCGCCGGAGATCCTCAGCGCTGGCGGTGTCGGGCGAGCGCTGGAGGAAGGCGACCAGGCGGTAGAGTGCACGAACGTAGGCGGCCTGGGTCTTGCCAGCGAGCTTGCGCATGCGCATGTCGTCGAGCATGCGTTGGCGCAGGGGAAAAACGGCTTGATCCAATGGGGACATGATGATGCTCCTGTTGAAGAGCGAGGCGGCTTGCCTCGCCCGTCAACATTGGCAGATCACGTATGCACGGGCCGCTCCGCATGCCTTGACGTTCAACGCGCAGCGCAACACCGCGTAGCGGTTTAGTCCACTGGCCGACTGCAGGCCTACGATACGCCACTGCGGGCTATGAAGCCGCAAGTTCCGAAAACGCACCGGCGACCTTGGTCAGAGCGCCCGTCTCATGCGACCAGTGGTACACCGGTTCCGCGAAGACCTGCCCGTCTCTGAGCAGCACCAACTGATC
>CAJCJI010000295.1 GCA_903970595.1 Verrucomicrobiota bacterium | reverse complement strand
CCCTCGCGGCCGTCCAGCGACCCCAGCGCCACGTCGCCGACTCGATTCCGACGCTGCGATGGCAGATCGCCTGGGCCCTCGCCAGACGTCTTGACCGCTGCCCGTGCTGTGGAAGGCGGGAGAATACTTCGTGATTTATGACACAGTAAGACTAAGAAGGGTATTTTCTGAGCCTATGCTCGTATTTGAAAAGCAATATGGCATATATGATGGTGAAATATGGGAACTAAAAACCGAGGGAATACTGATAGAAGAGCGGTATGGACCTCATTGGGAGTGATGCAACCCGTTAGGTCAGCCGTCGGCGCTTCGTTAAAATGCGGATTTTAATGAGTCAGGCATAAGTTTGTCTGATAAACCAGAACACAATATTCGAGCGTGGCGCAGTAAATCCCCTCCGCGAACAGGGTCGGACCACCTCAAAATAGTGCGGCGCAGCCGGGTATTAGCCTGAATGATTTCTTCGATCCGTGCGCTTTCGTGTTTGTCGATATGGTAAATCGCGGCTGTACGCCGCCACCTGGCAAGCCGCTGGATCACCCGAATGATCATCTCGTTGGGCCAACCCTGCCTGATGTGCGCGGTCTGCGCCAGTTCCAACAGCGGTGCCGCGTGGTGTTTTTTGCCCGCCCTATCGATGATCACGGTGTGTTTGCTGCCGAAAAATGACCGGCTGGTCCCTCCCTCGACACGGGGCTATCCTTAATCAATCAATACGAACAGTTCCCTCAAGCCGCAAATATCGGGATGCACGCGCGGCCCAGGGGGCAAAATCCTGGGGCGCAGCTTTACGCCCGGCAGACCCATATCAACCAATGAAGGAGTCCCCATGCCCATGAACCCAAACGGCCGCCACATCCTTGCCGCCGCACTGCTGCTGGCTGCAGCCGCAGCCGGCGCGGATGAAGCGCCCTTGACGACCCAGATCGTGGACGCCCTGAACAAAATCTACGGCTCCCACCCGGGCTTCCGCGCCAACCACGCCAAGGGCGTGGTGGTGGAAGGCAGCTTCAAGGCCTCGCCGCAGGCGGCCAAGCTGAGCCGGGCTGCACTGTTCAACGGCAGCACCATTCCGGTAACGGTGCGTTTCTCGGATTCCGGCGGGCTGCCAGACGTGGCGGACGGCTCGGCCGGTGCCAATCCGCACGGCATGGCGATCAAGTTTCACCTGCCGGATGGCTCGGATACCGACATGGTGATCAACTCGCTCAAATTCTTCCCGGTCGCCTCGGGCGAAGAGTTCCGCGACCTGCTTGTGGCCATTGGCGAAAGCGGGCCCGATGCAGCCAGGCCGACCGCCGTCGAGCGCTTCAAAGCCGGCCACCCGGCTGTGGATAAGGCTTTCGCCACCGTGGGGACACCCGACAGTTTTGCCGACGAAGAGTACTACGGCGTCGACGCCTTCATCCTGGTCGACAAGGCGGGGACCAGGCAGGCGGTGCGCTACCAGATGGTGCCGCAGAAGCTGGTGCACCTGAGCCCCGCGGTGGCCGCGAAGAAGCCGGCGGACTTCCTGGTCGACGATCTGCCGCAGCGCATCGGCAAGAAGCCGGCGGTGTTTCACCTCAAGGCACAGCTGGCCTTGCCGGGCGATCAGACCAAGGACCCCAGCCAACCCTGGCCGGACGGCCGCAAGCTGGTGGACCTGGGCGTTTTGACCCTGGACAAGCCGGTGGCGGACAGCCTTGAGGCGCAGAAGAAGCTGCTGTTCATGCCGACCCAGCTGACCGATGGGATCGAGCTTTCGGACGATCAGCTGCCGGTGGTCAGGGCCGGCGCCTATGCGGTTTCGTTTTCGCGCCGCAGCAAGTAGCCAGGCCGGCGGGGTCCTTGACGGTCAGGCACAAAAAGCCCGGCGCGAGCCGGGCTTTTTCACAACAGGAACCGCGCGCCGCGCTTACTTCTTCGGTGCGGCGGGCGGGGGTACGGGCTTGCCCGGGGCCGGCGGGGTGGCGGCCGGGGCCGGCATCGGCTCGACCTTGATCAGCTCCACTTCGAAGATCAGGGTGGAGTTCGGGCCGATCTTCGGCGGGGCGCCGCTTTCGCCGTAGGCGAGCTTGTACGGGACGTAGAACTTGTACTTGGCGCCCGGGGTCATCAGCTGCACGCCCTCGGTCCAGCCGGGGATGACGTTGCCCAGGGGGAAGCTGACGGGCTGGCCGCGGTCATAGGAGCTGTCGAACACGGTGCCGTCGAGCAGGGTGCCCTTGTAGTTGACGGTGACCTTGTCGGTGGCCTTGGGGTGATCGCCCTGGCCTTCGGTGAGCACTTCGTACTGCAGGCCGGAAGCGGTGGTCTTCACGCCGGGCTTGTTGGCGTTGTCGGCGAGGAACTTGTCGCCGTCGTCCTTGTTCTTCTGCGCCGCGGCCAGGCGGTCGGCGGCCTGCTTTTCCTGGATCTTCTTGGAGACGGCGGTCTTGATCTCCTCGCGCTGCTTGTCGGTCAGGCGCGAGGTCTGGCCGGCGGCGCTTTCCTCGAGGCCTTTTTCCAGCGCCTTGAGGTCGATGTTGTCCTTGATCTGCGGCTGCGACAGGTTGTGGCCGATATCGAAGCCCACGGCGTAGCTGAACTGCTGCGCCTGGGTGCCCAGGTCCGCCGGCATGCTGGCGTCCGTCTTGGCGGCGTCGGCCGATTTGGCGTCGGTGCCGTCGCCCGGCTTGTTGCAGGCCACAACAACAGTGGCGCAAGCCAGCGCCAGCAGCGCGCGGGAAAGTTTGAACATGGTGAATTCCTTCAGATGGAAGATTTTGAGTGACTTTGGGATGACTGAACGACAGGGGCGAGCTTTGCCGCCCGTCTTAGAGTACCGCGCGGATTATAGCTAAGTCGTGACAGGGCGGCGGCGGGCCAGCAATTGCCGCAGCATTTGACGGCTTTCGTCGGATAAAAGTTCCATCGAGCGCTCGGCGATCCGCTCCACCCGCTCGTCCGCCACCAGCCCGCGCTGCGGGTCCTCGGCCACGATGCCGACCTCGATCAGGGTGTCCAGGTAGCCGGAAAACAGGGCCTTGTCGAAGAATTCCGGCGCTTCGCGCCCGGTCAGCACGGCGATGCGCTCGGCCAGCAGGCGGCAGTCGTTCTCGAACCGGCCGCGCGGCAGGGGCTGTCCGCCGCGGCGCTCGTCCGCCAGCAGCAATACCGTCATGGCCTGGCGCTCCAGGGTCTCGCCCAGGACCCGGCCGAGCACGGCGAAGCTGGAAAAGGCCTGGCTGCCCACTTCCGGGCGCTTGAGCCGGTCGTCCCCCTCGCGCACCAGCAGGCCGGAGCCCAGCATGCGCTCGATGCAGCCGCGCGCCAGCACATCGCTTTCGGTCGAAGGCCAGGGCAGGAAGAACTCGGTGCGCAGGAAGGGATACAGCGCACGGCAGCCGGTCAGAATGGCGTCTTCCGACAGGACCCCGCGGGTGCGGAACAGGCTGGCGATCAGGGCCGGAACGGCAAACAGGTGCTGGATCATGTTGCGGTTGTAGGTCAGCAAGGTGCCCTCCTTGCCGCCGGCCACCAGCAGGTCGCCCCAGGGATGCGCAACGCGCCTGATGCGCGCCACCGGCACGGCCCAGTCGAGCACCGCGCGCGGATCGCGCAGCGGCACCAGCAGGCGCTCGTTGCCCGGCCAGGCCTGCAGCAGCTCCAGCAGGTGGCCGATCTGCTCGATCAGCTCATCCTCCGCCGCCGCGCGCAGCGGAGCGGCCAGCAGGGCGCAGGCGGTGAGCCCCACCGGGCCGGCCACCGCGGCGGCGTTGATGCGCCGCATGTGCTCGCCGGC
>CAJCJI010000294.1 GCA_903970595.1 Verrucomicrobiota bacterium | reverse complement strand
GCCGCCGCGCGCATCGTGCCCGGCGGCGAGGTGCGCATCGCCGGCACGCTGCCGGTGCGAGCCGCCACCGCCGCCGCCCTGGCGCACACCCTGGCCTTCACCGTGCCGGCCGTGTTCGGGCTGGTGGCCCTGTTGCTGCTGCTGACCTACCGCAGTTTCCGCGCCATGCTGGCCGCGCTGCTCACAGTGGGCCTGGCGCTGACCTTCACCGTGGCCACGGCGGTGCTGCTGCACATCGAGTTCAACCTGGTGACGGCCATCGTGCCGCCGCTGGTCATCACCATCGGCCTGTCTTACACCATCCACCTGCTGTCGGCCTATTTCCTGTCGCGGCAGATGATTCCCCAGGCCGGCAAGCAGGAGCGGGCGGAGTGGGTGATGAACCGCATCGCCACCGGCCTGAGCCTGTCGGGCGCCACCACCATCGTCGGCTTCCTGTCGCTGCTGCTCAACCCGCTGCCGGCGATCCGCTCCTTCGCCCTGCTGGCCAGCCTCGGCACCGCCTACGTCGGCCTGCTGACGCTGGTGTTCATGCCGCCGCTGCTCAATGCCCTGGGCAGCTCGCGCGGCGCGCCGCCGATCGCCGAGCGCGTCTTTGCCGCCTGGGGCGTGCGCCTGGCCAATTTCGATACGCGCTGGCGCCGCCAGATCATCGGCGTGGCCCTGGTGCTGATTCCGGTAGACCTGTATTTCGCCTCGCATATCCGCACCGGCACCGAGTTCATCCAGAGCTTCGGCCCCAACTCGCCGGTGCGTCAGGATTTCGAGGCCATCAACCGCACCTTCAACGGCGCCAACCTGATCAGTATCTACGTGGACTCCCACGTCAACGACGCCCTCACCGACCCGGCGCAGATGCGTCCGCTGGAGCAGCTGGAGGACTGGCTGCACCGGCAGCCGGAAGTGGGCTCTGTGGTCTCCTATATCGACCACCTCAAGCTGCTGAACCAGGCCCTCAACCAGAACGACCCGGCGTATTTCGCCATCCCCGACAGCGCCGCCGCGGTCAAGCAGCTGCTGGTGTTCGGCGGCGGCGACGCCATCCAGCACGTGGTGGACCCGCGCTTCCGCAGCGCGGTGATCACGGTGCGCATCAACGTCGATGGCTCCATTGCCATCGGCGATTTCCTCCAGCGGCTGGACGAAAAACTCGCGGCCCTGCCGGCGCCGCTGCAGGCCCAGGCCACCGGCAGCACGGTGATCGCAACCCGCGCCGTGGCCGCCATCGCCAGCGGCCACCTGGCCTCCATCGTCATCGCCACTGCCGCGATCTGGGCGCTGCTGTCGGTGATGTTCACCTCGATGCGCGCCGGTTTCATCGCCACACTGCCCAACATCGTGCCGGTGTCGGTGTACTTCGGCACCCTGGGCCTGCTGCACATCAGCCTCAACCCCACCACCAGCCTGATCGCCTGCATCGTGCTGGGCATCGCGGTCAACGACACGGTGCATTTCCTGGCGCGCTTCAACGCCGACGCGCGCGAGCAGGGCGGCGAAGTCGGCGCCATCCGCTCGGCCCTTTCCGCCGTGCTGCGGCCGATCACCCTGGCCACCGCGGCGCTGTGCCTGGGCTTTCTGGTGTTCACCGGAAGCGAGTTGCGCAACCAGGTGCAATTCGGCGCGCTCGCCGCCTGGACCCTGTTCTGCGCCTGGATCGCCGACATGACCCTGACCCCGGCGCTGGGCTCCCGGCTGCGCATCGTCACCCTGTGGGACATGCTGCGGCTGGACCTGGGCCGCAGCCCGCAGCACACCATTCCGCTGCTGTCGGGCTTGAGCCTGCGCCAGGCCCGGATGTTCGCCCTGATGTCGCGGCTGGAGCAGGTGCCGGCCGGTACGCGCATCATCCAGGAAGGCGACCTGGCGCGCGACGTGTTCGTGATGATCGACGGCTCGGCGCGGGTGATGCTCGAGCGCAACGGCGAAAGCAAGGTGCTGTCCACCCTGAGCCGCGGCGCGGTGATGGGCGAGACCGGCTATTTCGGCCAGCGCCGCACCGCCAGCGTCGATGCCCTGACGGCGGTGCGGCTGCTGCGCTTCGACTCGCAGGACCTGGAGCGCCTGCGCCTGCGCTACCCCAGCATCGCCGCCACCATCTACCGCAATCTCAACCGCATCCAGGCCGAGCGCATCGCGCGCATGACGGCGATGGTGCAGTGAAGCGTGAGGGGAGAGGCGAGAGGCGAGAGGCGAGAGGCGGTAAGAGAAAGCCAAGCGGGGTGAACAGTACAGCTTGCTTCCGGCGGCTGCGCCTCTCGCCTCCCGCCTCTCACCTCACGGCTTCAACAACCCATCGATCTGCGCTTTCTGATCCAGCAGCGCGCCGCGCGCCAGGACCGGGTTGCCCGGCTGCGGACCGAAGAAATGCCAGTCGCCGAACAGCGAACTCATGGCGCCGAACAGGCCGATGAAGCGGCGTTGGGTCAGTTCGGTCTGGAACTGCGCGGCGTGGCCGCTGCCGGGAGCGGTGACGTCGATGGTGACCTGGTAGCGTTGGTCGCAGACTTCCGGGACGATGCCCACGGTCAGATAGTCCAGGGCGTAGTCGAAGCAGAATGAGCCGGTGGCCGTCCCGACGATTTTCTCGTCCACGGCGGAGATCACCAGGTCGACCGGGGCTTCATCCGTTCCCGCCGGCACCAGCTTGGCGAACAGCCCGGTGCGTTGGAGTTCGCTCTGCAGCGCCGCCGTTTCATCCGGCGTCGGCGCCCGCGCCATCACGCGCAGCTCGCGCCAGTTCGCGCTGGACGGCGGCTGGTCCGGGCGCAGCTTGGTGGCGCCGCAGGCGCAGAGCAGCAGGGGCAGGGCGAGGCTGGCGATTCTTTTCATTGTGCCGGGACTGGAGACTTTGAGAACAGGCGCAGATTATGCCGGTTCGGGCGGCTTGCCGGCGCGTCCTTTACGCCGAGCGCAACGGTAAGACTGAATACCCTCCAGCTTCGGCTAAACTGTGCCGGACGAAACCACCAGATGCATGAGGAGCGGAAGATGAGTCTCAAGGGCAAGACAATATTCATTACCGGCGGCTCGCGCGGCATCGGCGAAGCCATTGCCCTTCGCGCGGCGCGGGACGGCGCCAATGTCGTCATCGCCGCCAAGACCGCCGAACCGCACCCCAAGTTGCCCGGCACCATCCACAGCGCGGTCGAGGCGGTGGAGAAGGCCGGCGGGCGGGGCTTGCCGATCCTGTGCGACATCCGCGACGAGCAGCAGGTGATCGCGGCGGTGCAGCAGGCCGCCGAGCATTTCGGCGGCATCGACATCCTGGTCAACAACGCCAGCGCCATCAGCCTCACCGGCACACTGCAGACCGACATGAAGCGCTACGACCTGATGAACGGGATCAATGCGCGCGGCACCTACCTCAGCGGCCGGGTGTGCATGCCCCATCTGCTGAAGAGCGCGGCGGCCGGCCGCAATCCGCACATCCTGACGCTGTCGCCGCCGCTGGACATGAGGACCAAGTGGTTCGCGCCGCATGTGGCCTACTCCATGGCCAAGTACGGCATGAGCCTGTGCACACTGGCGTGGGCCGAGGAATTCCGCAAGGACGGCATCGCCGCCAACTCGCTGTGGCCGCGCACCGGCATCGCCACCGCCGCCATCAACCTGATCGGCGGCGACGCCCTGATGAAGAAGAGCCGGACGGCGGAAATCATGGCCGACGCCGCGCATGTCATCCTGACCCAGCCGGCACGCGAATTCAGCGGCAATTTCTGCATCGACGACGTGGTGCTGCACCAGCTGGCCGGCGTACGCGACTTCTCCAAGTACGCGGCGGTGCCGGGCACCAGGGAATCCGAGTTGATGCCGGACTTCTTCCTGCCGGAGAATCTGCCGTCGGTGTCGTAAACCGGCATACCGGGGCAAAAGCGTGAACAGCGTCTCGCGCAAAGACGCAAAGCCGCAGGGAAAAGAAAAGGCTTTTTTGATTTTTGGCTTTTCCTTTGCGTCTTTGCGCGAGTATGTTTTAGCCGCATGAGTTCACCGTACATCACTGCCGCGGGCTATCAACGGCTGAAGGACGAGCACGACCAGCTCTGGAAAGTGCGCCGGCCCGAAGTGGTGAAGGCCCTCAGCGCCGCCGCCGCCGAGGGGGACCGTTCGGAGAACGCCGAGTACATCTACCGCAAGAAGGAATTGCGCGAGATCGATCGCAAGCTGCGCTACCTCCAGACCCGGCTGCCCGACCTGCGGGTGGTGGACCAGCCGCCGGGCGACCCCGGCCGGGTGTACTTCGGCGCCTGGGTGGAGCTGGAGGACGAAGAGGGCAGGAGCCGAACCTATCGCATCGTGGGAGGCGACGAGACCGACGCCGGCCGCGGCTGGATCAGCGTGGACTCGCCGCTGGCGCGCGTGCTGTTGAAGAAGCCGGTGGGTGAAACGGTGACCGCGCAGCTGCCGGGCGGGGAAGTGCAGCTGACGATCCTCGGCGTTCGCTATACCCAATCGT
>CAJCJI010000293.1 GCA_903970595.1 Verrucomicrobiota bacterium | reverse complement strand
TGGCGGCCACGCCGCCCGAGCCGGCGCCGATGGTGATCAGGTCATACGGGTCGCTGGACATGGCGCGGATTCCTTACTTCAGAAAATCGGTGACGGCGGCGGCGTAGCGCGGGTCGCCGACAATGCTGCCGTGGCCCACGCCGTCGATGCGGATGAACTTCGGCACCGGCGAGAAGGCCTGCATCAGCCGCGCGGTGCTCGCCGCCGGAATCACTTCGTCATTCTGCGCCTCGATCACCAGCGCCGGGCAGTGCACCGCCGGCGCATAGCGCCAGGACTCGTACTTGTCTTCCATCAGCAGGGCCGCGGGCAGCAGCGGAAAGCGGTGCTGCGCGATGCGCGCAA
The DNA here is from genome assembly GCA_903970595.1 of Verrucomicrobiota bacterium. GTDB lineage: Bacteria > Pseudomonadota > Gammaproteobacteria > Nevskiales > Nevskiaceae > Nevskia. The sequence goes on along the minus strand of CAJCJI010000293.1, from coordinate 23,325 downwards.
TGCTGTCGAACGGCGTCACCAGCACCAGCCGCGACAGCGGGCGTTGCGAGGCCAGCCAGGTAGCGACGCCGCTGCCCAGGCTGCGCCCGACCACCGCGATGTCCGCCTGCCGCGTGCGCACATCGTCGTACAGCGCCAGCGCGTCGCCGAACAATGCCGCTTCGCTCGGCGTGCCCTCGCTGGCGCCGTACCCACGGTAAGCCACCAGGTACACCGTGTAGCCGGGCGCCCAGCGGGCGTAGTCCTCGCGCATGGTCTGCACCGCGTCGCCGTTGCCGCCGAAATAGAGCAGGGCGCGGTCCTGCCCGGGATGCATCACCCAGCCGCGCAGGGTCACCGCGCCGCGCCGCAGGGCGTAGTCGGTTTGCGCGGCGTCGACGCGGGTATATTGCGGAAAATACAGCAGCGAGCGCTGCTTCAGGCCAAGCACGATGACGCAGCCCAGGTAGACCATCAGCAGCAGGGCGGCGCCCCAGACGAGCGTATTGCGAAACATCGGACGGTTCCCGCGGGTTGATCAAGATCCCGCACAGCATAGCGGACCGCGCCGGTACCGCGGTCCGCCGCCCGTATTGCCCTGCCGCAGGGCCCTTCATCCGCCGAACGCAAACGTCTGTCCCCAATCGGTATCCGCAGGACCGGCGGAGGACTATTCTGGTGGCCGGACGATCATGTCGTGCGGCGTGCGAGTCCGCGGCATGGATGCGAGGGCGGAGCCATGGGATCGGAGCAGGCGTGATGGATAAGTCGGGAATTCGAATGGCGGCCTGCATCGCCTTGTCCGCGGCGGCGCTGACGGCTTGCACGATCGACAAGCGCTACTACATCAAGACCGACGGCTCGCCCGACGTGCTGCATGGTGTGGCGCAATTGGCGGCGGCGCCATCGCCGATCCCGCTCGATTTGGGCGTGACCTTCAAGTCCGACGGCAGGATCGTGCCCAAGGCCAGCGATTTGCTGTACCAATCGGTCTGCGATGGGCTGAGCGCCCGCGGCGAGTGGGACGTGCATCGCATCGGCAAACCCGGCGACGACTTCGCGCCGCTGATCGCGGCCGTGATTCACGCCCGCGCCGGCACCGCCGTGCCCAGGCATGTCGATACGGCGCAGCGCATGCTGGTGCTGGTGCAGAACGCCCCCGATCTATCCTCGGGCACCAAGATCAAGTATTTCCTTTCCGGCATGAGCTACGGCCTGCACCGGGTGCATGAGGCGACCGACCGGTACGACGTGACCATCGCCTATCGCGATGCCGCCGGCATCGACCACGTCTACCACAGTCACCAGGATCTTTTGTTCGGCACCAGCAACAAGCTCCTCAGCCCGGCTGTCGACCACGATCTGGACGGACTCAAGCCCTACGACACGGCGCTTGCCGCCTTCAGGGGCATTGTCGACAACTCGGTCAACGGCACCCAGCAGCGGGGCGTGATCTCCGTGGGCAAGCCGCAGCTCAGCCAGAACACGCAGGGCGGTGGGGGCGGAACCGCGGCAGCGCAGCCGGGCAAGCCGGCCATGTAGGCGCGCCGCGGCCTGGGCCGCGGTATTGCTATTCCAGGAAATCTTCGGCGCGGCGGCGCAGATCCGGATCGCGCAGTGCGCGCTCCCGCAGGCGCGCATGCATCAGGGTGGTTTCGTCCTCGAGCGTGGCGAGCTGCAACTCGCCGCCCGGCCGCCTCAATTGGCCCCGGGTCGAGGCGTCCAGCGCGAAGGCGAGCATGCCGTCCCGCTCCACGCTGCGCAGATCGCCGCTGTCCAGCAACTCGTGCACCGCCGCCCGCAGGTCCGAATCGCGCAGGCCGGTGTGAGACCAGCTGCGCAGGATTTCCGGGAAGGCCAGGCCTTCGTTGGCCCGCGCGCCGGCCTCTTCAAAGATGCGCAGCAGCGCCAGGCGCAGGGTGCGTGAAGAAATATGCATGAAGTCGTCCACCTCCGGCCGGACGGATCACCATCCGTGAAGTACCCTATGTTATCGGCCATTTGCCGCATGGCTATAGACAAGATGCACTACGCGCGGACGTGCGGCTCTACTTGCTGCAGGCTGTGCAGGCAGCGGCATGCGGGGCGAGTCATGCGGCGGATCGCCGCGCGCCCCCCGGCCTTCAGGACCTGGCTTTTTTCTTCTTCAGTTTCCTCACGCCCGCGGCCGCGGCGGCCATGCCCAGGTCGTTGGCGGCGTACTGGGTCAGCTTGCGGCTGGCCAGGTCGACCGTGACGAAATCGTCCGGCGTCTTCGGCCCGTCGGTGCTGCCGCAATCGCCGGTGGCGTGGAACACCAGCTGCCCGGATTTGGTGATGCGCTGCACCGCCGCGCTGTTGCCGCCCAGCACCTGCGGCAGCGTCAGTTGCGGCTCCACGCCGCCGCGCGGCGCCGGGAACGGCAGCGGGAAGATCTTGTGCTCCTTGTTGAGCTGATCGATTTCCTTGTAGGCCGGGTTATCGGATGAGTGCTTGACCACGAAGGTGCCCGGGTCCGGCGTCGGCTCCGGCTGGGAGAATACCGGGCCGGAAAGCTGCCGCGCCGGAGCGCCGGCGGCGGGTGCGGCGGGAGCCGGCACTGAAGCGGGAGCGGCCGCGCGCGGATGAGTGGGTTTGCGTGGCATGTGGGCTCTCCTTGGCTGGGTCGGCGTACCTGGTGAAAGTAATACTGCGCTTGTTTGAACCTATGAAGACAGGACGGATTCTTTGCCAGTGGCGGCCGCCCGCGTTAACCTGCTTGCCCCTTCACAATTCTGGAGTCGGACATGGGTGTCTACGCATTCGAGGCCAAGTCGATCGACGGCCAGCCGGTCAAGCTGGACGCGTACCAGGGCAAGCTGCTGCTGATTGTCAACGTCGCCAGCAAGTGCGGGCTGACGCCGCAGTACGAGGGCCTGGAAGCCCTGTACCGGAAATACCAGGACCGCGGCCTGGCCATCCTGGGCTTTCCCTGCGACCAGTTCGGCCACCAGGAGCCCGGCAGCGAGAGCGAGATCAAGGAGTTCTGTTCGCTCAACTACAGCGTGAGTTTTCCGCTGTTTTCCAAGATCGAGGTCAACGGCGCCGGCGCGCACCCGCTGTACCAATACCTGCGCAGCAAGGAGCCGGCGCTGGTGACCGAATCCGTGATCAGCGGCAGCAAGCTTTACCAGTATCTCGGCGCCAAGGTTCCGGAACTGCTCGAGGGCGACAACATCCGCTGGAACTTCACCAAGTTCCTCGTCGGCAGGGACGGCGAAGTGCTCAAGCGCTTCGATCCCAACGTCACGCCGGAGGAAGTGGAAGCGCAGATCGCGCCGCTGCTGGCGGCGTAAGGCCGCGGCAAGCGCATCGTCGGGGGACGCTCCGCACCGCCCCAGACGCCGGAGCCGCCATGCCCAGTTCACCGACCATACGCTTTGCCCGCCCGGCGGACTTCGCGCAGTGGCTGCCGCTGTGGGAGGGCTACAACAGGTTCTACGGCCGTTCCGGCGCCACGGCGCTGCCGGCGGAAATCACCCAGGCCACCTGGGCGCGCTTCTTCGACGCGCAGGAGCCGATGCATGCCCTGGTCGCGGAAAGCGAGGGGCGCCTGATCGGCCTGGCGCATTACCTGTTTCACCGCGCCACCATCCTGCTCTTGCCGATCTGTTACCTGAATGACCTGTACACCGACGAGACCGCGCGGGGCCGAGGTGTCGGCAAGGCCCTGATCCTCGCGGTCTACGACCAGGCGCGGCTGGCCGGCTCCAGCCGCGTCTACTGGCAGACGCATGAGACCAATCACACGGCGATGCGGCTTTACGACCAGGTGGCCGAGCGCTCGGGCTTTCTGGTCTATCGCCGGCAGGTCTGAGCGCGGCCGGCCGCCATGTCAGGCTTCGCCGCGGCAGCGCAGTCGATGCGGCGGATCAGCCGCCGCGGGTGCATCGCCGCCGTGCTGGTGCTCGCGGCCTGCGCCAGGCACATCGACAGCGGCGAAACGCTGCCGCAGCCGACCGCGCCGCCGCCGGTACTGACGGGTCCCACAGAAGTGCACCTCTTCGCTTCGATCAAGCTGGCCCGGCTGGAGCGGATCGGCAACCAGAAGCTGCCGGCCGGCGGCCCGGTGGACGTGCCCTTGAAATTCGGCATCCATCTCAAGGGCAACTGGTCGCGCGGCGCCCTGGCGCTCACGCCGACGCCGCCCGGCTTCGCCTTCAGCCTGCCGCGTGTCCATGCCGAAGGGTCCACGCCGGTACGCTGGTCCGCCGATGCCAGCGCCGCGGGCTCGGCAAGGCCGGTGGTGGGCGCCGCCTACAACATCCGCAGCGGGGCGCAGCTGGAGTTGCACTTCAACGACGCGGTGATCCATGTCATCGCCGCCTGGCACCTGGCCGATCTGCTCAACCGGCACGTCTCCGGCATCCTGAACCGGGAGGCCGAGGCACTGGATGCCAGGCTCAACCAGAAGCTGCGGCTGCGCGAACGCGCGGCCGCGCTGTGGTCCGGCGCCTTCGGCGTGCAGAAGATCGACACGCGCAGCACCGGGGTGCCGCTATACCTGGTGCATTCGCCCACGCGGCTGATGATCGCCAACCCGCAAGTCACCGCGGACGGCAGGGTCTGGCTGGGCCTGGGCCTGAGGGGCAGCCTGCAACTCCTGGCCGGCGGCCAGGCCCCGCCAAGCCCGGCGCCGACACCGCTGCCGGCCGTGACTCTGGTGCCGGCGCTGGACAGCGGCTTCAGCTTCGACCTGCCGCTGGTGCTCAGCCCCGCGGCCGTGGGTCAGGCCCTGGACAGCGCCATCGCCGGCGGCCGCATCAAGCGGGACCTGGGGCGCGTCCGGCTGGAGCGGATCGAGCTCGGCGGCTCCGGCGCGCAGCTGGTGGCGCGCGTGTCGCTGCGGGCCGGCGGCTTCTGGACCCACGTGGACGGCAGCGTCTGCATCCAGCTGGAACCCTACCTCGACGAGACCACGCATACCCTGGCGTTCCGTAATGTGGATTTCACCGCGGCGACGAAGCAGGCCCTGACGCGCGCCGCGCCCTGGCTGGTGGAGCCCGGCCTGACGCAGAAAATCCAGGACAAGCTGAAGTTGTCGCTCGAGCCCCAGGAAACCGCGGCCCGCGATGCCCTGAACCGGCTTGGCGAGGACCTGAGCAAGAGATCGCGCGGCATGGCTTCGGTGAACGTCCAGCAGATCAGGCTGGCGTCGGTGCAGGTGCAGTCCGGCTATCTGGTGCTGGAGGTGAAAGCCACCGGACAGGTGGCCACCAATCTCAATCCGCTCGACGGTTCCTAGCTCTGCGCCAACCTCAAAACACCGACAACCCGGTCCGCGTGGTGAAGCGGTCCAGCGCCTCGATGCCGGCGAGCGAATTGCCGAAGCGCCCGAGCGCCGGGCTCCACACCGCGATGGCGAACTGCCCGGGCAGCACCGCCGCCACGCCGCCGCCCACGCCGCTCTTGCCGGGCAGGCCGACGCGGAAGGCGAAGTCGCCGGACTCGTCGTAGAAGCCGCAGGTGAACATCAGGGCCGACAGGCGCTTGGTCTGGCGGTGGCTCAGCACGCGCAGGCCCGAGGCGGGTACCACGCCGTGGTTGGCCAGGAACAGGAAGGAGCGGCACAGGTCCAGGCAATGCATGCGGATGGCGCATTGCCGCACATAGGCGCGCATCAGCGGCGCCAGCTCATGGCGGATGTTGCCGAAGCCCTTCATGAAATGCGCCACGGCGTAGTTGCGGTCGCTGTGGGCAAGCTCGGAAGCGGCCACTTCCTCGTCCACCTCCACCGTCACGCCGCGCGCCGTGCCGCGCACGAAGCCCAGGATCGCCTCCACCGGATCGGGCACGTGGTCCATCAGCACGTCCAGCGTCACCAGGGCGCCGGCGTTGATCAGGGGATTGCGCGGAATGCCGTTTTCGGTTTCCAGCTGCACCAGCGAATTGAAGGCGTTGCCCGAGGGCTCGCGGCCCACGCGCTGCCACAGCTCCTCGCCGGCGCCGCGCAGGGCCAGCGCCACCGCCCAGACCTTGGCGATGCTCTGCACCGAGAACGGCACCAGCGCATCGCCCACGCAGTACTCGCGTCCGTCCAGCAGGCACAGCGCCATGCCGAACTGCCGCGGCGGCACGCGCGCCAGCGCCGGAATGTAGTCGGCGACGCGGCCCTGCCCCAGGCTGGGCTCGATCTCCGCATGGATTTGCGCCAGCACTGCGGCGTAATCCGGTGTTGCCGCATGGCTCACGTTAGCGTTCCCAGGGAAAGCGGGGCAGGGCGCGGAGCGCCTCCATCTGCTTCTGGTTCCAGATTTCCTTGGCCTCATGGTAAAACGGCGTGTCCAGGTCCAGCCGCAGGTGCGTGATTTTCAGCGTGTCGCGCGGCAGGAAGGCCAGGTCCAGCGGCGGGCCGACCGAGAGGTTGCTCTTGAAGGTGGCGTCCATCGATACCAGGGCGCAGCGCGCCGCGTCGTGCAGGCCCAGCTGCGGCCGGATGGCACGGTCGAGGATCGGCTTGCCGTACTTCACCTCGCCGATCTGCAGGAATGGCGTCTCCGGCGAGGAACTGATGCAGTTGCCTTCCGGATAGATCAGGTAGATCTCCGGTTTCTGGCCGGCGATCTGCCCGCCGAGGATCAGCGAAACGCGGAAGTCCGCACTGCTTTGCGCCAGCTGCGCGCTGGCGCGGCTGATCTCCACCGAGGCCGCGCCCAGGTATTCGGCAGCGGCGAAAGCGCTGCGCGCATTGCGCAGGTTCAGCGGCGCGGCGGAGTCGATGTCCTGATGCAGGCGCTGCACCAGCGCCTGCGTGGTGGCGAGATTGCCGGCAGAGAGCAGCACGAAGGCGCGCTCGCCCGCAAACTCGAAGGCGTGGGACTTGTTGTAGGTGCGCACGTCGTCCACCGCGGCGCTGGTGCGCGTGTCGGAACCAAACACCAGCCCTTCGTCAACCTTGATCGCCAGGCAATAGGTCATGTGCGCGCTCCCGAAGTGCGCGGATTCTGCGTGGCGGCGGGATCGGGAGTCAAATTCGGGCCGCCTGAGCGCCTGGCCGAGGCGCAGCGGAGCGCCGGTGAGCCCTTGATCGGATTGATGAAAATTACAAGTTAGGAATTGGTTAGCCGCCGATAGTGGTAATCGGGGCGGCCTCGTATTGAACTGATGCAAAGGCAATGTTGCCGGGACCGGGCAGACCAGCAGATGGGAGAGATGAGAAGCGCCGATTGGCTCTCACCCAGGAGCGATCAGGCCGGAAGCGATCCGTCCAGCCGCTGTGCGCTGGACCCGGACATCGCGGCGCTGGACCTGGAACCCATCAGCTTTCTGATGGCCCGGGAACAGCCCTGGACTCTGGAAAAGCTGGACGCCACGGAATTCGAATACCGCTGCTTTCTGCAGCTGGTGCGCGACCATCCGCAAGACAGCATCGTCCCGAGCCGGGACTGCGATCTTTACTGGCATGCCCACATCCTGACCCTGGAATTGTATCTGGAGCATTGCCAGGCGATTTTCGGCTACCCGCTATTGCATTACCCCTTCTCTGGCGCCCTGGGGCCGGAGGATGAGGCGCTGCAGCAGGCCCGCTTCCGCCATAGCCGGCGGCTATTCGAAGAACTTATGAACCGAGTGCGCCGCACTCATTACTGTGACAGCAAGGGAGAAGAGCATGAATACGCAAACCGTGAAATACCCGACCCGGGCCGATACCTTGGCGCTGTTCAGGGGGGGTGAGAAGGGCAACAGGTCGGGCTCGCCATCGACTCGCTCAAGCGGGGTAGTGTCCGGTCGCACAGACGCGCCAGTATGCGTAAATCTGCCGGCGCCACGCTAAGTAGATGCGGACGGCGGGCGCGCATGCGTCCGCCGTTCAAATCCGAGTACTGCCTAAACCCGAATCACTTCCTGCTAAGCAGAGTGTCAGATTCGCCGGACTTCAGGGCCCCCTTCAGCGGCTCGAGCACCCAGTCAGGCGCGGAATCCTGAGACAGTCGCTCTAGTGCGCCCTTCAAAATAGGAAGCGCAGCAGCAGTGTTTCCCTGGCGTTGCAGAACAATCCCCTTTAGCCCGACGATGCGCTGGTCCCAATCCATGCCGGGATCGACTGAATTCAACGCGGACACTTGCAGCTTCTCCAGCAAGCTGGAAGCTTCATCCGGTCGGCCGACATCGGCGAGGGCGGCCGCCAGGTAAAAGGCGGCGTCCTGCGTGAAGGCCGCATTTGCACCCATAGTCCTGACCAAATCGGCATGGACTTCCTGAAGCATTGGCAGGGCTTCCGCGACTTTACCGGCTAGGTACTTGTCAATGGCCAGCTCGCTGGCCACACCGAGTGTTGAATGCGAATCTTCGCCCAACGTACGGCGCATCACCGCATAGGCCCGAGATTGCGCGTCAATTGCCAGATCCCATCTTGCCGCATTCTGATAGACCGTGCCGAGATGGTTCCAGATTAGGGCCGTAAGGTAATGGTCCTCACCCATCACTTGCTGAACCTGCGATAGCGCATCCTTGAGGGTGGCCTCGGCTTCGTCGAAGCGCGAAAGATTGCTGAGCGCTAAGGCGTACTCCAGACGCGCTTTTTCCCAATCCAAGGCACCGATTTCTTGCAGCGAATACTTTGGCTGGCTCAATTCTTTGAGCGACTCGATCGCTTCTGTGTTGCGGCCCAGGCGGACAAAACACCAGGCCAAGTTCCCATGGATGCGGAATAGCCAAATATCGTCATCCGGCACTACCGCCTGACGAATGCTCTCGGCCAACAGAGTGCTTGGCAGAGCGGCCTCTGCCTCTTTTTTTATCACGAAATAACCGCTACGGGTCCATTCGGCAAGCAGGCTAAGTTTCGACTTTTCCTTCAGCCGATCGCCTGCCGCGTGATCCGCGCGCTCCAGTATCTGCTCGCCTTCGGCAAAGCGGCCCTCCATTCCCAGCGCACGGGCCAGGGAATATTCTGCTTCTATCGTTTCAGTGTCCCTCGCACCCCTGGCGCGCTCCAGCCCGGCGATGCCTCTTTTCAGAAAAACCTCGGCATTCGCGTAGTCACTTAAGCCGAAATACGCCTTGCCGATAGTCAAGTCGATAGAGGCTTTGGTCGTCGCGTCATTGCCGAATCGTCCCCCCAGGCGATCAGCCGCGCGCGCCAGCAGCAGCTTCACCGTGGGATCATGCTGGCCGCCCGGCCCGCTGGGGTCCGCGGCGCCAAGCAGATCATCATTCAGAAAGGTGTTGATCGCCTCGGCGCGTGCGCGCTGCTCCTCCGCCGCCAAATAAGCTTGCCGGCTCTGGTAATACAGCCAGGAACTCAGCAAACAGCCGGCGGCCATGCTGCCCAGCGCGGCGATGAGCCAGGGCCGCCGTGCCCGGCTGCGCTTCAGCGCTTCCTGCGCCACCCGCGCGGCCTGTTCCAGCGCGCGCCGGCGTGCCAGCTCGTCCCTGCGTTCGGGCAGCCTGCGCAGGGCATTGGCCAGTTCGCCCACGCTGTTGAGCCGGTGGCTGGGGTTGCCGTCCGTTGCCGCGGCGATGTCCTCCTGCAGCAACTCGTCCTCCACCTCCCGCTGCCAGCCCGGCACCAGGGGTCGGCGCAGGTCGCCGATCATCAGCTGGTACAGCAGCAGGCCGAGCGCGTAGACGTCGCTCTGGATCGTCGGCGTTTCGCCGCGCGTCAGCTCGGGCGCCAGGTACAGCAGGGTCCCGCTGGTGGGGTCGCCGCCCGGGCCTTGCGTGGCGGTGAAGCCCAGCTGCGTGATGCCCAGGTCTTCCAGCCGCGCCGGGTCCAGCAGCTGGCCGCTGCCGAAGTCCGTGAGCTTCACCTGCCAGCCGCCGTCCCGCGGGGCGATCAACACGTTGTCCGGCTTCAGATCCTTGTGCAGCACCCCCACGCTGTGCGCGGCGCTCACCGCGTCGGCGATCTGCAGGAACAGCGCGATGCGCTCCCGCTGGCCCAGCTCGCGCAGGCGCTGGCCGTCTTCGGCCCACTTGCGCAGATTCTGCCCGCCGTCCTCGCACTCCAGGAAGAACGGGGCTTCCCCGAAATTCCAGTCGATCACCCGCACGATGTCCGCGCGCTCGCCCAGCGCCTCGCGCAGCAGGCGATACAGCGTGGCCTCGCGTTTCAGGAAATGCAGGCGGTCGCCGGCGGGGCTGAACTTGTAGATGCGCACCTCGTCGGTCTTGGCATGCCGCGCCCGCCACACCTCGCTGTACTTGGAGCGACTGAGCAGGTCCCGCAGCACGAAGTTGTGCCGCATTGGCACCGGCATGCCGGCTTCCAGGGACAGGCCGCTGCTGAGCGTGTGCCCCACCACCACCCGCTCCACCCGCCCATGAAAGCGGTAGCCGACGCGCGGCAGGTTGATGATCCTGCGGGCATCCTTGCCCAGCGCGGCCCGCAGCCTGGTCAGGGCCGTGCCGATGACATTGGTTTCAAGATCGCTGGTGTTGTGGTACTTCCAGACCGATTGCAGGATCTCCTCGGAAGTCACCACCTCCCCGGGCGTGCGTAGCAGCATCCCCAGCAGCGCCAGCGGCTTGGGCTGCACCTCGACCAATTTGCCGCCCACAGACAACTCAAACCGCGCCTCGTCGAACTCGGCGTTGCCGAAGCGATATCTGAACAGGGCCCCGCCCTCAACCTGTACGGCCAACATAACAAGCTCCCCATGCCCGAGCGTGCCCCTCCATGGCAGAACCTGCTTCCCCTGCGGCGCCGCGGGCGCCGGATGCCCCGAATCCTCTTTGATTGATTGTATCGGGGCTTTTCGCCGGCCGCGATGAATTTCAATCGCAGGCACGGCGGCGGGTCAGGCTTGCGCAAACCGGGGGTTTCCGGCGCGCTCGCCCGGGGGATGCTCTAACCAATCATTAACTTCGGAAAAGATCATTCATATCAATCGCCTGCATTCGCCGGGCGGTTCGATTGACGCTGAATTTGCCGGGTTTGCGGGCTTGTGTTCGTCCGGCCCGGTAAGCATTCGCGGCCGCTTGGCCTTAGCTTTCAACCATGTTCCGGAACGACATACCAAGCAATGCAGCCGAGCTGCCGGCCGATGGACGCATTTTCAAGAATGCCCGAATGAATTCGAGCGCCTGCCAAATCCGGGAGCCGATGGCGCCCACAGCTTCCCTGATACAGCGAAACCAGACCCTGGCGGCGCTGCCCGCCATCGAACGCATCCGGCTGCTCCAGGGCTTGAAGCTTGTGCCGCTGCAAGGCGGCGCCATCCTGCACGAAACCGGAGCGGAGCTGACCCACGCGTACTTTCCCGTAAACGCCATCCTGTCCCTGATGTGCGTGGTGAACGGCGCCTCCCCCATCGGCGTGGCCATGATCGGCCCCGAAGGCCTGGCCGGCCTGTCCGGCATCATGGGCAGGCACAGCGCCAGCCACCGCCTGGCCGTCATCACCACCGGCCACGCCTACCGCATCGAGATGGGCCTGCTGCGCCAGGAATTCGAGCGCTCGCTCATCCTGCAAAGCCAACTGCTGCGCTACACCCAGACCGTAATCGCCCAGATGGCCCAGGCCGCCGCCTGCAGCCGATATCACTGCTTGGAGCAGCAACTCCCCTTCTGCCTCCTGCAGGCCCTGGACCGCCTCCAGACCGACACCATCCCCATCACCCAAATGCAACTCGCCCAACTCCTGGGCGTGCGACGCGAAAGCATTACCGAAGTCGCCCGCAAGCTGCAGGCGTGCGGTGCGATTGACTACACGCGCGGGCGGATTCGGGTGCTGAGCCGCGAGAGGTTGGAGTTGGGGAGTTGTGAGTGTTATGGGGTGGTTGGGAGGGGATGGGAGTAGCGCCTTTTTTTTGGTAACTGCCGCCAAGGCAAGAACCAATCATTACAAGGCTGTACCTCCGTGAGCAATTCTCTTTTGGTGGGTCTAAAGCAGTTCAATACAACTGAGAGAAATTGACCGTGACTTACTTCAGGTTCATGCCCAAGTTCATGACAGATGCACCTAGCGTGCTAGCCGGCAACTTTGAAGTTCTTAATTGCCGATTTCTTAAATGGGCAATTTTACTTGGATTAATTATTGCTGAACTGTTTCATGGCTCGGCGCATGCGCAAGTGACGAGCCTGACTCAACAGGCGCCACCAAACCCTCAAAAAAATGTTTCTGTTCAAAGCAATGAACGTCCATCAACGCCCCCTCCTCAGGCGGCTCCCGCATCCACTGCGGCAACTCAGTTGTCACCGCCAAGCGCAGCGAAAGTAGCTGCGCCAGATGAGGTGATTGCCGTAGCGCCACCCCCCACCGCAGCACTAACCGTCGTAGACGCCGCTATTCAAACCGGTCAACACACAACAATAATATGGTCTTCGTCCAACGCAGATTCATGCACACTGACAATTTACGACGCTAACAATGTGGCAGTGGTTAGCGCAGACTTGGGTAAGAGTGGATCTTCAAGTGTGCCCAATTCTAGCCTTAATATTCCTAGTTTACCGGTCGGGCAACTTAACTTAAAACTGTCGTGTATCGGCGGAGCGACCTCGGCTGAATCAACAAAACCTCTAACAGTTAAAGGTAGACCTACCGCCGTATTGAAATCAGCTTCCGAGTCGATCCATGTTGGCAAAAGTGATGAATTAACCTGGACATCAATCGATGCAAGCACTTGCACATTAAGCGAAGGGCAAAAGGTTATCCGTATTAGCACTCAAGCAGCGGACAAGGAAGTGGTTTCGCCAACGGAAGTCAATCAGCACACGTATGTACTTATTTGCACGGGAACCGCCGATGCACTAGGAGAGGGTCCAATTCAGTCTACGCCGGTTACTGCAATACTAAATGTCGTTGCACCGAAAACACGGCTTTACATTCGACCTAATAGCGACAATGAACCGAGCACGGAAGTAAGCTCAGCTAAGGAGGGTGGAGTCGTTGTCCAAACGCAATCAGTTGGTGAGGGACAATCAGCATTGGCACAAACGCCTTCCGACTCTAACTATCGCGGGAAAATTCACCATAGAAGAATATTGCTTGGCAATACAATCAAACTGGATTGGAGTTCCGACTATTCGACATATTGCAAAAAGACCGGAGGTGATTGGACCGATGCATCGACAAAATTTCTTCCTCTTGGTTCGGCATCAGTAATCCCGACCAAGTTAGGTACCTCCGAATATTCAATGTCTTGTGGAGACGATGACGGTCTATCACCTCCGGCAACTGTGACAATTATCGCCATGCCAACATGGTTCTCGTCCGCAAGCATAGGTTATCAACGAGATTTCTTTTCTTCTTCCAGTACCTCTTCGCCTGTGTTTGGAGTCGACGTGTTTCTCCAAAACTTCATTGGCGGCGGTCCAAGCACACTCCTCGATAACGAAGGATATTTGTGGGGTGATGGGCACCTTAAGTACGGCCCAGACTTGCTGTTAAATACGCAGTATGTCGATGTCGTTTTCGGAAGTACCACACAAGCAAATACACCGCCTTCAGGAGGCAGTAACACCAATATTGGTACCGCTCCAGGAACGATGGATTTGACGGCAGCGAAGTCGATAAATCTAGCGGTGGCGCTCTTCCAGCCAATTTACTATAACCCGGACGAACTCAGCTGGGGAGCCGTTACAGATCTAGGTTGGGCGCTATCCACGGAGAACTCGAATAGTGTCCCGGCATCGAGGCGTCAATACGGCGGCGGATTTCGTGCAGAGTGGAACAACGATCGCGACGTCGGTAGGCCTCTAGGCTTTGTATCGTTGGAAGGCGGCCACACAGAAGGTCTACATGGCCAGCGCATATATCTAAATACCCGAATTCCCCTTTTTCCATTCAGTACAAATGGTGAAGTCTGCCTGGTAGGGAACGGAAACCTTTCATTCCAGAACAAAGCTAGCGGTGGAAGCATATATACATTTGGCATCGACATTGTAATACCGACGCTACAATTACCTGATTTTGTTAAGGGGCTGATTCCTTCGAGTCAAGCCGGGGTTGCCGACAGTCAAAAGAAATCGTAGACCACAAAGGCTGATGGCCTTCGTATGGAAGATCAATAAGCGTGTGTCAGGTTGGCATTCAAAGACGATCGGTGATGTCAATGCCAAGGGCCGGTCTCGCATTATGTGCAATCAGGACAAATTAAGATTGCTATGAGCAATAACATGGTCGCCCTTTCTCAACGAGCAGGTACTATCGAACTCGAGAACGTGTTTGGGGTGGAGAGACTCCGGCCGCTTCGATTGCTGGTGGCGTTGATACTATTTATTCTCCCCCACCATACCCTCGCGAATGGATCAAATTGTTCAAAGGGTTGGCAAATCACTGGGTACTTCACTCCCGTGCAAGCCGATTTCGCCAAAAATGACTTGCAGACAGTCACGATTGAGGAAACTTCTGAACACCAATCTCTGCCAGCTAAATTTCTGAAACAGGTAAAGCTGGAAGGATGGGGAAAGACGGAAGCCGGATGGTATCTTGGCTACTACAATGGATCATTTCATCGAAGCGACGCCGCTCTGAACATAAAGGGCAAGCCGCTGTCTCTTACTTCTATTGCCACGGATGCTAAGGTGCTTCCCTACGGCAGCAATGTATCCATTCCATCCTTGCCGCAGCCATTCTCATCAAGGACATTTTTGGCAGACGATGCAGGCAATGCAGTCACGGGCAAGCATATCGACATATACACGGGAGAAGGAAAGCAAGCTGAAAAGGAAACATTTGCAGTCACTAAATCGGACGTCACCGTGTGTGCCGGAACTTCCGTCTTCTCGGACTTTGAGCATGAGGCTCCGCCAACAACCGACACCGAATCCGGACTACCGTCCGAACTCGAACCGGAGGCCAGGCGCTTTGCGCATTGGCTGAAACCCCGGTTGAAAAGCGTACGCTACTTGGAGTCCGGTCAATGCGAAACGGTCGAATATCCAGAATGGACTGGGTATCCGACGACAAAGTGCACCTATGAGATATCCGACAAGCGCGGCAAGCGCATTGGTACGGTAGTGCTGCTTGATCCGGATGCGAATCGATTGGCGCGATGGATTATTTTTGCCTGCCACGTTGCTGGGAACGGAATGTCGATTCGTTCGTGCGAAAGAAAATTATGGAACATCATCAATGATGCGAGCAATGCGCAGTTTCCTGTTGCGGGCGTAGTTTACGAGGACATTGCGCCGGCAGATGGGAAATGGGAGGCGTACTGCTTCCGAGACGGCATCACCGTGGACCTAGATCCTAGAGCCAGATGCAATACGGCAGAAGGCGCCGATCCTGATCAAGATGCGCTAAGGGTCAATTTGGCTCTCGATAGTGCGATTCCGCCTAAAGTTGCCAAGATTTACGGCAGGATACAGAACACAAGCCGGCAGGATTATTTGGCTGCTGGAGGACGCTTGCCGGTTGAAGGGCTTGCATGGCTTGCTGCAGTGAAGGCGGAATACGAGAGCGCTTGGACAAGTGATAAGAATGTTCTCGTTATAGCGCGGCTCCGTTCAGCCACTGCAACTCTAGGGAAAAGAATAGTTCTGAAACAACCCACCAAACTGGGCGCGACCGTTGGACCAACGGCAGAGAAATCAGGCGCAATTCGCCATTAGAGCGACTCGATATGGCTATAGAAGTTATGGTCCTCTATCGTCATCCTGTTGCACCTATTGATTGTTCAGCATTGCATTGCACTTGGGGAGTCCTATGCATCGCATCATAAAAGGCGCTCTTTTCATTATTGCTCTAATTAATGCGCCGCCAGCTCTTTCCGAAGCGGCAATTGACGAGATCACGGCGCCTTGCCGTGTAACACACTATGCTGGCGACAAAGATCTTCGATGGGCCGCAAAATTTGACGGAAAAACAAAGAAGGAAAGTGGCCTGGGTGTTTATGCAGACTCATTTATATTGTTGAAGGAATCCGCCACCGTTTCTGGTGTAGATGTATCGAGATATAACTCCAACGTGGATTTTGAAGAGATAGCTAAGTGCGGCGGACAGTTTGCATATGTACGACTATCCGAAGGAACAAATACAATTAAAGGGGAATTTATTGAAACTCACGCTCGCGATTTCTGGGGACCGGCAAAAAGAAATGGTCTCATGCTGGGTCCATATCATTTTCTAGATGTCAATTTGGCAGAAAATGACGCTGATGTGGATGACCGTGGAGCCCAAGATGCTGCTGCGCAAGCTCATACATTCGCTTATGAGCTCAAGCGGATTCTTAGCCTAGAAATCAAGTCGAGTGTGCAAAGCTATTCCACTGCCCTGGCTCAAGTTGAGGTTGCAACTCTTCCAGTATGGCATCTGCCTGTTGTGCTGGATGTTGAAACCAATTCTAATGAGCTGATTGCCTTCAGAAAAAAGCATCCGAATTATTATAGAAATTACATTTGCACGTGGATTCAAACTTTACACTCTATACCGGGCCTTGAGACGGAGCCAGTTTGGATCTACACGAGACCTGCTATTTGGAAGGACTATGACCTACAAAACGCTGAATGTTTTCGTAACTCTAGAAAACCCCATTTTTGGATAGCTGAGTATAGTCCATCGGGCGCTGCGCCGGGCGCGGCGAAATCTTCAAAAGTTGATTCGTTGTGCATTGATACATCAGGAGAATCGCGATGTGTCTTGCACCAGTACACAAGTGGCGGCGTGGTTGGACTGCATGTCGAAAAAAAGGTATTGGCTACCCCGCCGGATGCTCGATGTATTCATCTTGAGCATAGCATTGATCTCGATAGATTTATGGGAACTATTTCTCAACTGAGGTCGTTTTTGGTTGCAACAGACCCAGAGAAAATTTCTCCTAATACGGAAAATCCGCCGTCAAAGCTAGCCGCGAATTGATGCGAAAGATTGAGTGCAATCAGCACAATCCGAGACACGGACAGGATAGTCAAGTGCCGTTTCCAAAAATTCAGTCCGTGGCAGAAGTCGCCGTCAAAGGTGCTGAGGATTCTAGAACTCATCTCATAAACACCTGCGCAGCAGGATCATGACACAAGCCAGATGAATGAAAGCCCGGAAATTTTCGGCGTGGCGTTCCCAGCGCACGATGGTGCGGCGGAATTTGTTGAGCCAGGCGAAGAGGCGTTCGACCTTCCAGCGCCGACGGTAGCGGCGCAGCGGCCGCCCGTCCTGCGTGATGGTTCTGGTTCGGTTGGAGCGATGGGGAGCGATCAGCTCGACGCCTTGTTCAGCGAGCGCTTGATCGAGCGGATCGCTGTCGTAGGCAAGATCTCCGATAAGTCGTCGGGGTCGTCCCACGGTGAGGGTTTCATCCAGCGTTGCCTGCACAAGGGTGACTTCATGTGGAGAAGCAGAAGCCGTGTGCACGGCGAGTGGAAGACCAGAAGCGTCTGCAATAACCATGAGCTTCGTGCCCTTGCCCCGCTTGGTTTTTCCGACTTCGCAGCCCCCTTTTTGGCTGCGCTGAAGGAGCCATCGATGAAGCATTCCGAAAGATCGATTCCGCCGCGTTCCTCAAGGTCTCGCGCCAGTGCCTCGAGCACGGTACGTAGCACGCCGGCTCCCACCCATTGCTGGAATCGGCGATGACACGTCTGATAGGGCGGAAATCGATCTGGAAGGTCGGCCCAGGGGGCGCCGGTGCGCAATACCCAGAGGATGCCGTTCATGACCTGGCGAGTGTCCTTCCAAGGCCGGCCTCGCCCGTCAGCACGTCGCGGTGGTTCAGGAATCAGCGGCTCCAAAACCGCCCATTGTTCGTCGGTCAGCTCTTCGGCTTTGCTCATCCGCTGTGCTCCCAGGTTCCAATGCACCTGGAATCACAGTGTTACATACTATTTATGAGATGAGTTCTAATCCTTTTTGGAGCCGTTGAGGAAAAATCAAGTTCTACGCCCCCATCCGCTTTCGTGAGGATCACCCGAACCATTTAAAGCCGCCTCTCCGATCTGCTTGATATTTTATCAGGTAGTCTTTTTACTGGGGTCTCCCCTGCATAGCAGGGGCCGGGCTCTACTCGCTACGCTCACCGAGCCACGACAACAGCGCTCGTGTCTCGGCCCCTGACGGGTAACGATCCCTGACGCTCCGCGCCAGCCGCCGGCGCGGGAAGGGCGGGCTTCATCTCTACGAGATCAAGCCCGGATGTTTATTAACGTGGCCAGGTTCAAGGCACCAAACCGCGTCGCCTTAAACCTGGCCACGTAAGGAGGGAAACGGCGTTGTCCTCAATCTAGCTTCGCGCTGCTCCCAGCATCTGTTAGAAGCGACCAAGGTTAAAGCCCACGCCCGAAGTTGGCTCAACGGCAACGGCATCACCATCCTTGATCACAAGTTTGAGCACAAATTCTGAAGGAAGCCGGTGCCCTAACTTAGTGGCTTCCGCGACGAAGACTCCGCAGTTCGATTGACACCATGTTTCGAGACTTTTAAGGCGAATGAAGTAGTAATCGATTTTGTGCCATACATCTATGGCGGCACCGCTCGCAGCTACTCCGCCGCCCATTCCAATATAAGCTACTCCGTCCACATCCAATGCGACGTTGCAATTCTTCGCGCGCAATACTTTGAGCTGGTCATCTGAAAGCCGCTGGCCGGTTATTCCCTTTCTCTTGAACTGTTCGATGGAAGCTGGCCAGTTGCGATGCAGGATGCACAAGCATTCTTGTTCAGTCCATGCGCCGTGGCTTCGCGTATCGATGAGATACGCAGTGGTCTCGTCGAAGCGGGCGAACAAGACAGGCCCGGTACCTTTTATGAAACCGTTGGGCTGGACAACAATTCCCAGATGAAGGTGGTGAATACCCCAATCGTTGAGTATGCCATCGTTGAACTTAGGCTTGAATAATTTCCGCGACAGGTGGGGCCAGAGATTCTCCCCGCGGATGATCTTACCCTCGACCAATGACAGACCCGATTGCAGATCAACCGGGCATGTGAATTCTCTCGACCTAAGAACCCGTCGTGGAACTGGCTTTACCAGCCGATGCAGCAAATTGAAATAACACAAAGGAGTATCGTCGTCGCTGACCCCTTGAGTTGGATAGCCTACCGCCTGCAGTTCCGATTTCAAGTGCCCAATCCAATCGGCCTTGAAATCCGTCGTGATTGTTTCTGCCATCTCCTTTCTCGTCTTCAACGGCCAATGAATTTTTTTGACGCGGCCAGGTCAAACGCAAACAGCGCACCAATAGCTCTACAGGGGATTGGCCTGCAGATGAATGGTATCTTTGGATGTGGCGCGCCTGCCATGTTCGCGCACAACAATATCAACGTCGCAGCCGAGCTTGGTCAGCATACGCATGAGACGTTCAACGGAAATCTCCCGGAACTGTCCTTTGAGCAGTCGCGAAACGTCGGGCTGACTGACGCCCATGCGCTTGGCGGCTTCGGTTTGAGTCAGTTTATGATCGCTGATGACATCTTGGATGCGGCTGACCAGGCCTGCTTTAAGCAGGTGAGTGTCTGCGTCGGCGTAGCCGAGATCGGCAAACACATTACCTGTGCCCCGAACGACGGTGGTTTCAGTTTCTTTACTCATCCTGTACCTCCTTGGGCGAGCCATTGTTTGTAGTCGGCTTCCGCAACCTTGAGCCGCTTCCGAATTAGCTCCAGGTCCGCAGCCGGGGTTTTGATGCCCGACTTGGATTTTTTCTGGAACGCGTGCAGGACGTAAATCGCGTTGGCGAATTTCACCGTGTAGACGGCGCGGAACGTGTCTCCGTCATGGTCGGTGACGATTTCCAAGACCCCGGCGCCGCCGAATCCTTTAAGGGGCTTTGCATCGTTGTGCTTGGCACCTTGCTGAGCACGAAACAGCGCGTAACCCATCGCGTCCTGCACGGAATCGGGAAAGTCCCGGTAGTCCTTCTTGCTGGAAGCAATCCAGGAAACAAGTTTAAGGGGCTCCACATCCTGCATAGTCAGAATATGGCGGAATCACCATAGAGAGTCAAGTGTTTTTGCACCAAAATCGCTCAAACTCTATTTGATGAGGCTACCTAATGGCAAGGATCTGCGGCTGCCATGCCGACAACGACAGAAGGTGCTCCCATCTCCGCCCAAAAACTGGCTGATGAGAAATTAATTATACAACTACCGCTATTGCCTGCGCCGGCCGAGGCATTTGCCCGTTGAGCTTCTGCCATACCCTTAAGAAACGGATTGGCTTCACCCATTTTCTTGCATTGATCGGGAAAATCCCAATATTTGAGGCATTGGACCTCGCCATTCAATTTTAGGGTGGCTTCGAGCCACCCATCCTGATTTCCATTGAGCTTATAGTTTCCGCGGATGGTGAAGGTCTTATCCTTCGCCGATTGTGAAATCAGATCGGTAACGCTGGCGCTACCGTCAACATATTTATTGAGAGCCCAACTCTTTGAATCATCACTGAGTACGGCGTCCAAAATTGGATTAAGCAGCGCAGCACGCTTGTCTTTTTCTGCCTTTTCGCGTGCCGCGACTTCCTCTTGGCGCTGCCGCTCTTGCTCGCGTTTAGCTTCTTCCTCAGCCTGCCGCGCGCGTTCTTGGTCGAGGTCCTGTTCTTCTTGAGCAATTACCGCAGTTTCGTCTTGCAATAGGCTGGCGCCAGCAGTCGAGCCGGAGTCCGCAGCCGTCTTGAAGTAATTCGCAGCGAGCCGGTGTTGGTCCAGAAAGTGAAATCCTGACCCTTTCGCGTAGATATCGCCCAATGCGATTTGCACGTCTGTTGCATGCAAACCAGTTGGATATTGCTTTAGATAGTCCTTTAACGAGCCCTCTGTTCCTGATTTCTCGGCCCGAGCGAAAACAATTTGTTCCAACAGAGTTTGCGCCGCTGCCACATGCTCACCAGCAGGGTACCAGGCCAAATACTCCCTTACAGCAGCATCGGTCGCCACCCTTTGGGCTCGGGCAAATACGGCGGTGTCGTGCAAGTCGCGGATAGCCGGGTTGTTGAGCGCTGCCGCGTAGAGAGGATCACCTTTGCGTTGTACACGGATGTAACGCACAAGCTGGGCAACGTCAGCGTCGGATTTCGACGTGAGCGCCGCTGTGTAAACCTTCTTGAATTCTCCGACGCCGGCCATTTCACGAAGAAAGCCCTGATAGGCCGCTTCGGCCTCCCGTTGCTTCCACACAAGATCACGATCCAAATCGTTTTCGGTGATCCATTCAATATCAAACGACGGCGTATCCCCGTAGAAGCGCAACACTTGCTCCAAATCTCCGGAGGCCTTCACCTTTTGCCATTCGGACACGCGTCCATTCGCTTCGCTGATTTTAATCTTCGCGCGGGTATTGGCGTAAGGTGTCCTACCAGCCAAAACCTCGATAGGCATAAACGCGGTTTCTAGTGTCGTGTTGATTCCGGTGCTGACGCCGTCTCCAACCGTAGAGCAGGCGCCGAGGCCAACACTCGTCGCGACGATGCACAAGCGGATGATGCGCTTCATGATGCTCCCCATTTGCGATTGATGACGCAGCTTGGCGATCCACTTGGTTTGTCAAGCTGCGTACAGATCTGCGAGAGTCGAACGATGCAACTATCCTTTAGAAAGTTGTGCTCTTGCCGTTCGACGAGAGCGCCGAACGGCCGCAGCCAGGGCGAGCAGGCCGAGGAGCACCGGACTTGTGGCACCACCACCGGAAGAAGATGAGTTGCTGCTACCGGAGGACGAAGAGGATGAACTGCTGCCGATCCCGCCGCCCGAGCTACCGCTCGATGAAGAAGAAGAGCCGGCGCCGGACGATGAGGACGAGCTACTGCTAATCCCTCCGCCAGAGCTACTACTTGATGAAGACGATGAAGAACTGGCGCCGGACGATGAGGATGAGCTGCTACTACTTGAGCTACTAGAGGAGGACGACGAGCCACCACTGCTACTCACCCCACCGCCGCTCGAACTGCTGCTAGAGGAGCTGCTTGAGGATGAAGAGCCGCCGCTGGACGATGAAGAACCGCCGGAAGACGACCCTACCGCACCCGCCAGTTTGAACACCGTGCCATCACCATACTGGCCGCCCTGATAAGTCATGCCGTAGAGATTGCCCTGGCCACTTTCCACGAGACCGGCATATGGATATGTGCCGTCATTGCTGACGGTTCCAAAAGAATAAAGCACCGTTTCTAGTCCGGAGGAAGTGATGCTGTAAATCGTGCCAATAGCGGAAGTGCCGCCAAAGACAGTTGTTCCATAAAAAGTGCCATCGCTGCCTTGGATGAGGCCGGCGTAGGGTCCGATCCCATCCAACCTACCGTTCGAAGCTGTCGCGGTGTCGTCGAACGAATACAAACTTGTGAACTCTCCGGCCTGAGAAATTTTGAACACCGTTCCTTCGTTGGCCGTACCACCTCCATAGGTCGTGCCATAGAAGTTGCCGTCACTGGCCTGTATCAATGCTGCGATTGGTTCTGCGCCATCCGCGCTGCCGGAAAATGAATGCAAAATAGACAATGTTCCAGTCGACGTTATTTTAAATACTGTGCCATCGTTATTGCTCCCACCGTATTTTGTGGTTCCATAGAAATTGCCATCACTGCCAAGGATCAAGCCGCCGGAGGGATTCACGCCGTCCGCTCCACTGCCAAAGGAGTGCAGCGTGGTCAGAGTCCCGGCAGGTGTCAGACTGAACACCGTACCTTTGCCATCGGTTCCACCATTGTACGTAACACCGTAAAACGTGCCGTCACTGCCAAGAACCATTGGCGCGGCCGGACTCTCGCCGACACCGCTGGTGGTATTTGGGTCAAAGGAATATAGAACCGACTCCGAATTTGAAGGCGTAATCTTGAAAATCGAGCCATCGCTAACGGCGCCGCCGCTGTAAGATGTTCCATAATAATTGCCATCGCCGCCCAGGATGACACCCGAATAGGGGTTAGCACCGTCATCATTCTGGTTGGGGCTGAACGAGTGCAAGATTGTTACTACACCGGTAGATGAAATCTTGAACACCACGCCCGCCCCATTAAGTCCACCGAAACGGGTTGTTTGATAGAAATTGCCGGAGCCGTCGGGCAGTAAGCTTCCCGCGTAAGGGGCCTGGCCGTCACCGTTGGTTCCGCTGAATGAATATAACGTCGTGAGAGTAGGAGAATCCGCAAACACTGCCGACGCCATAGCAGCTGCCAAAAACGCCGCTCCCCAAAAAATAGCCCTCATAGGCCGCTGGCTTATTTTGTTTGTTGTTGCGAATTCATGCGGCGCGCTTTTGCGCGCGTTAGACATGTTCACGGTGATCCCCTTGCAATTGCCTAATGCGAAAACGGATTTGCGTTAATGGGCTCGCCCTTCTTGTTGCACATGGGCGGATTGGTCATGCCGAAGGTGAGCAAATTGCCGCCATTGATGATGCAGGCTGTTGGCGCGCGTTGAAAATTGACCAGAAAAACGGGGTTCTGCTCACTGAAAATTGACCAGGGTGTTCTGACCTAGCCTGCAGGGCTTCTAGCCCCAGCAGGAGACGAGGTGCACACC
>CAJCJI010000292.1 GCA_903970595.1 Verrucomicrobiota bacterium | reverse complement strand
AGAGAGAGGGGTGAATCTCCCCTCAGGGACGAACCGCCGCCACTTCGATCTCAACCAGAAATCCCGGATTGGCCAGCGCTGCCACCTGCATGGCGGAGCGGGTCGGCAGGTTGGGCTGTTCCGCGGTGCCGAAGAACTGCGTGTAGCCTTCCATCATGCCGGGGAAATCCAGCTTGCCGCCTTTGGCGGGGTCGCCGGCCATGAAGACCTGCATCTTGACCACGTCGCCCATGCCCAGGCCTATGCTTTTCAGGTTGGCCTCGATGGTTTTCAGGGCGCCGATGGTCTGGGTCTTGGTGTCGCCGTAGGCGGCGATGGAATCCTTGGGCTGGGTTTCGTCGACCACCGGCGGCACCATGCCGCTGAGGAAGATGATGCTCTTGCCGGCGGGAATCTCAACGCCCATCGAGATGGGGAACTTGGAATTGTTGGGAAGCTTGTAGCGGGTGACGCCGGCCTTGCCGCAGGCGCTGGTACCGAAAAGTACAGCGGCTACGGCCAGGCTCAGGCCGATGGCGCGCAACATCGAACTGCTGTTCATGCGGGTTCTCCCATTTGAGCTGGATTCAATCGGACGGAACAGGATGCTTCGGGCGCAGGGCCTTCACTTCGGCGGGGGTCAGTTCATCGGTGTAGTGGTTGCCGAAATGGCTGCGCACGTAATTGACCACGGCGGCGATCTGCTGGTCGTCGAGCATGCCGGAGAAATTCGGCATATTGGCTTTGCCGTTGACCAGGATGAAGGCCGGGTAGATCTTCGAGGCCAGGTGCGGATTGGCGGCCAAGGCCGGGAAGGCGGCGGCGCCGACGGCGCCCTGCGCCAGCGGCATGTGGCAGCCCTGGCAGATGCCTTCGAACAGGTCTTCGCCGGTACGCTGCTCGAAGCTCGTGCCGCTGCTGATGCTGTGGTCGTTGCTTTGCGCCTGCGCCGCGGGGCCGGCCAACATCATCAGGCTCGCGCACAGGGCCCGGCGCGCATGGCGCGAAATGGGGTTCACGGGATGCTCCTTGTGACGGGTCATGGCGCGCATCAGCCGTTCACCACGCGCTGGTGCAGGCGCGAAATCGCGTCCAGGGACGAGGTGATGGCGCCTTCCTGCCACGCGGGGATATAGGAAACATGCTCTCCCGCCAGCAGCACCCGGCCGTCGATCTGGCACAGGTCCTTGTAATGCAGCCTGCGCCGTTCCTCGTTCCATTCGCCGGCGCAGCCCATGATCCAGGGCACACGGTTCCAGCCGACGGCGATGCCGTTCTCGATCTCGTCCTTGTACTGGGGATGGATCTGGGCGCCGTACTCGATGGCCTTCCTGACCCGTTCCTCGGGCGGCAGCGCGGTGAATTCGTAGGCATGCGGGCCGAAGGTGTAGGCGCCGAGCAGAATGCCCTTGCCGGAGCCGAAGTAGCCGGTGTTGGGATAGGCGATCTGGTTATTGGGCAGATCGGTGAAGCTGATGCCGCCGTAGATTCCTTCGTCCTGCTCCCAGAAGCGGCGTTTCGCCTGCAGGCCGACCTTGATCGAGGCCGCGTAAGGCAAGGCATTGATCGCATCGCGCATCGGCGCGCCGACGTCCAGGTCCATCTGGCTCAGGATCGAGGCCGGGATGGTGCACAGGCACCAGTCCGCCGTGACCTGGGTCGGCGCCCCGCCCGACTTGCTGTCGATGTAACTGGCCGTCACCTTGTCCGCGCTCTGCTTGATGGCGGTGACCTTGCAGTTGAAGCGCACCAGGTCGCCGACCTCGCGGGCGAAGGCCTTGGAGATCATGTCCATGCCGCCGACCGGCTGGAACAGGGTGGTCTGGAATTCGTAGACGTGCCCGTGGATCAGATAGCGCCACAGGCCGGACTTCAGGATCTCGTCCAAGGCGATCGGCTGCGAGGGCGTGGGCACGGCGCCCGCGCCGCCGCGGGGGTCCCGGTCGTAACCGCGCCGCTCGCTGGAATCGAAGCCTTTGACGTACGCGTAGTTCTTGTCCAGCGCGCCCCAGTTCTGCAGCGACTCCAGCAGGATCTCGCGGTCCTCCTTGGATACCGCATGGTCCAGCTTGCTTTGTTTTGTGGTCTTGGCCAGCAGCTCGGCCACGCCGCCGTTGAAGTCCGCCTGCAGGTGACGGTAGCGCTGCGGCTTGCCGCCGAAAGCCCTGGGGGAATGCAGGTAGGCGTTGTAATTGACCTGGTTGAACGGCTCGAGCACCACGCCGAGGCGCTTGCAGTAGTCGAGAATGGCATTGTGGTGATAGGGCAGGCGCCAGGGGCCCGGGTTGAGATAGAGCCCGGGGTCGAACTCGCACTTTTGCTGGAACCCGCCCATCTCGGTGTAGGTGTCGCCGCCGCGGAGGGTCCAGTTGCGGCCGCCGACGCGCTCGTTGTATTCCAGCACCTGCACCTTGTATCCGGCCTTGCGCAGCTCCAGCGCGGCCACCAGGCCGGCGAGCCCGGCGCCGAGGATCAGCACCGAGGTCCCATTGGGATCGCCCTCGAGCTTGATCGGCCCCTGGTAGTCGGACTCCGGCGCCAGGTCGAGACTGGCCATGGCGCGGTAGGCCACCGAGCTTCCCGCCGCGGCGCCGATCATCATCAGCAACTCGCGCCGGCTCATCGAACCGTGTTCCCCGCCGCTCATGCTTACCCCCTGGTTTGCCCTTGCCGCGCTATGGCGAATCGGGCCTTTGAAGAATACCCCCTCTTCCCGCAAAGCGGGGAGAGGGGCCAGCCGCGCCGCTGGTGGCTCGATACATCGCGCTACGCGCGACACTCGCCACGAACGGGCTTCAATTTATGCAGCGAACTTCTAACTCATCACACTAAAGAAGCCTCGCTCAAATCGCAATTTCCCTGCCCAGTTCCACCACCGCGTCGGGCGGCAGTTTGAAATAGTCGCTGACATGCACCGAATTGCGCTGCAGGTAGGCGAAGATGCCTTCCACCACGCGCGGCAGCCCCTTGCCGTCGCGGCGGCGCACCACGGTTTCGTGCCCCACGTAGTAAGTGACATCGTCCAGCTTCAGCTTGCAGCCCAGCTCGTTGGCCGGGCCGAGCAGGGACGGAATGTCCGGCCGTTCCATGAAACCGAAACGGGCGGTGGCGCGCCAGATGCCGGCGCCGATCTCCTCCACCTTCAGGCGCTCCCGGTTCCGCATCCAGGGCGTGGATTCGGTGAGGGTGGTGACGATCAGCACGCGCTCGTGCAGGGCGCGATTCTGCCTGATGTGCCAGACCATGACGGGCGGCGCGTCCTGCAGCGTGCGCGTCAGGAACACCGCCGTGCCCGGGACCCGTGGAATGCGGCGCTCGGCCAGCAATGACAGCAACTCCCCGATCGGCATCATGTGCTCCTGGATGCGGGCCCATACCGCCTGGGCGCCCAGATGCCATACCCACATCACGCCGTAGACCAGCGCGGCGAGCAGCA
Organism: Verrucomicrobiota bacterium; assembly: GCA_903970595.1. GTDB lineage: Bacteria > Pseudomonadota > Gammaproteobacteria > Nevskiales > Nevskiaceae > Nevskia. Next base: position 29,515 of record CAJCJI010000292.1, on the reverse strand, counting down.
GCGGCACATAGCCCCCGGCGGCGATCTTCATGAAATTGGCCGAGGCGAATCCGGCATCGACCAGCATGAACGTGCCGGCCACGGCGGCGGCGAGCGGCAGCTTCCAGCGCCAGATCTCGCGCATGGCGATGTACAGCAGCGCCGAGGTCATCAGCATGGTGGCGGACACGGCGATGCCGTAGGCCGCGGCCAGATTGTCGGACTTGCGGAAGCCCAGGGTCAGGCCCAGGGTCACCAGCATCAGCAGCCAGTTCACCGGCCCGACATAGATCTGGCCGTAGCCGGTCTGCGAGGTCTGCCTGATCCGCAGGCGCGGCATCCAGCCGAGCTGGATGGCCTGGCGCGTCATCGAAAAGGCGCCGGTGATGATGGACTGGCTGGCGATGATGGTGGCCAGCGTGGCCAGGATCACCATCGGCAGCAGCAGCAGCGGCGGGCACAGGCGGAAGAAGATGTTGCCCTGCGCCGCGGCGCCGCTCAGGACCAGCGCGCCCTGCCCCGCGTAGTTCAGCACCAGGCTGGGAAAGACCAGGGCATTCCAGGCCAGGCGGATGGGCTTGACGCCGAAATGGCCCATGTCCGCATACAGGGCCTCGGCCCCGGTGACGCAGAGGAATACGCCGCCGAGCACCAGGAAGCTGCCGGCCCCGCCGGAAAACAGGTACTTGAGCCCATTCCGCGGATCGATGGCCCACAGCACGGCGGGATGCTGGGCGATGCCCCAGACGCCAAGCGCTGCGATGATCAGGAACCATAAGCTCATGATCGGCCCGAAGGCGCGGCCGATCTTGGCGGTGCCCAGCGGCTGCAGCGCGAACAGGCCGATCAGTACGGCCACGGCGGCCGGCAGGATATAGGGCTTGAACAAGGGCGCCACCATGTCCAGGCCTTCCAGCGCGGACAGCACGGAGATGGCGGGGGTGACGGCGCCGTCGCCATAGATCAGGGCCGCGCCGAACAGGCCCAGCGCGATGATGGCCGGTCGCCGCCGCTGCTTGACCCCCAGCAGCGACATCAGGGCCAGGATGCCGCCTTCGCCGTCGTTGTCGATGCGCATGGCGACGGCGACGTACTTGACCGAGGTGACGATGATCAGGGTCCAAATGATCAGGGACAGCGAGCCCAGCACGGTAAACGCATCGGGCTTGTCGCCGGCGAGGTCCAGCACGGTCTTGAGCGTGTATAGCGGGCTGGTGCCGATGTCTCCGAATACCACGCCGAGCGCGGCCAGGCTCAGCCAGGGCAGGCTGCCGGCGATGTCCGGGCGGCCGCCGTGCTCGATGGCTGCCGCGGTGGCCGACGGCGCCTCGGCCGGCTGCGGCGCCGGACCCTTGCTCTCCGGGCTCATGCCGATTCCGCCAGCTGGTCCCGCACGAACTTGATGTGCCGGCGCAGCAGGAAGATCTGGTTGGCATAGGCGCCGGGCATGCGCGCGTCGATCACCGATCGTTCGATCTCGGCCAGCCGGCTCATCATGTTGACGCGTTCCTCCTCGGTCAGGGGCCCCACCACGGCGCGCTCCAGCGCCATCAGTTCGGCATAGCGGCCATAGATGCGGTTGTTGATGCGCCAGCCGTACAAGGCCGGAACCGCCCTGAGCCCCGGGATGAGCAGCACGATGATCGGCACCAGCACCGCCACCGCGCGGTCCGCCAGGCTGGCCAGCCAGAACGGCAGGTAGCGATAGGCGAAGCTGCGGCCGGACTTGTAGTAGCGCGCCGCGTCGTCGCTGATCGGATAGTCGTGCTGCAGGGGCGCTGGGAACTCGCTGGCGTTCTGCAGCAGGCTGGCACGGCCATGCACGGCCTGCGCCGCCTCGATCAGCAGGTCCGACAGCGCCGGGTGCAGGTCCGAGCGGGCGACCAGCTCGACCGTCGGCGCCAGCATGGCGATAGGCTCGGCCGGCAGGTTGTCGCCCAGGTCGAAGGCGCCGGCCGGCAGCTCCAGCTTGCTCAGGTAGCGGAAGCGGCGGACGTAAGCGTCGGCCTGCGGAAAGTCGAACAGGCGCACGCCCTTGGCATGCAGCGTCTGGCGGATGCTGGCCGGCGTGGCCGAGTCGCCGGCCAGGAAGATCGCATCGACCTGTTCGTCCTCCAGGGCCTTGATCGCGGCGTCGCCTTCCAGGTCCAGCAGCTGGGTCGGCCCCGATGGTTCGATCCCGTTGGCCTTGAGCAGGGCCAGGGCGAGCAGGCGCGTGCCGCTGCCTTCCGGGCCGATGGCGATCTTCTTGCTCTGCAGCTCGGACAGGCGGGTGAGCGGGCGCGGGCCGCGATAGAACACCGTCAGGGGTTCGTAAAAGACGCTGCCCAGGGAGACCAGGTCGGGACCTTCGCCGCTGCTGCTGCTGTCGCCGCCGTCGGGCCTGACTCCATCCTGCACCAGGGCGATATCGACGCCCGAATCAGGGTCGCTCAGGCGCTGCAGGTTTTCGACCGAGCCGCGCGAGGGCAGGATCACCAGCTTGATGCCGTTGTTCGCCAGGAACTTGCGGTAACTCTCCGCCACGGTCCTGAATTTGCTGCCGTCGGGCCCGCTGCTGATGGTCAGGCTGCCGGGCGGCGCCGGCCGCACGAAGTGCAAGGCGGCGAGGATGGCCAGCGCGCTCAGCAGCAGCACCGGGCCCAGCGTGACGGCGAGGTCGCGCCAGGAAATTCGCGGGATCTTCTGCAGCAGTCGCAGCGGGGGGAATTCCCTTTTCGGCGGGCTCTCGGTCACAGCGGGCGTCCGTTCCAGCGTTGAGTGCGTGCCTCAAGTATCGCACAGGGGTGCGCCCGGGCCGACCGCCGGCCAGCGCCGCTCCTGGGCCCATAAAAGCTTGCCCGGGCGCCGCAGTTTCTTCAGCGCCCGCTCGGCGATCAGGGCCGCCGAATGGTTCGGGTAGGTCTGCGCCGCCAGGATGCGCAGGGGCGGATTGGCCCGGGTGAATTTGGCGCCCCGGCCGGTGCGATGCAGCTCGAACCGCGCAGCGGGGTCCGGGCTGATGCCGGCGTAGAGCTTGTTGCCCTTGCACTCGAGCAGATACAGCAGCCAGGGGCGCTGCTTCCTCGATCCGGCGGGTGCGGGCATCGTGCGGGTTTCAGCGCGCTCCGCCAGGTCCCGGCCGCGGCTTTTCCGGCAGGCTGAAACCCAGCCGGGTCAGCACCTGATCGGCCGGCTGCCAGTTGGGCATGCCTTCATGCCAGGCCAGATCACCCGGCCGCACCTGGCCGGTGGACGCCATTGCGGCCATCTGCGCCCAGGCATAGGGCCCCAATTGCTGGCCGTTCCGGCCCAGGTAAATGGTGTCGGACATCTTTGCTCCCAGGCCGACGGCCCAATGCGCCAATCCGATGGCCGCGCTTCAAGCCGATACGATTGCAGTCCGCCTCCTGCACAAGCAGGAATCGTGCACAGGCCAAGGATGCCGCATCCGGCAGGCAAGCTCTACCGTCGGTCAGGGCGCAGCCGCACAAAAAGCCTGCGCCTGTGCCACAATTCGAGCGAGCCGCAAGTAGAAACCAGGACGGCGGCGCCGCCTGGGCATCTGCACGCGGCGGCCGCTATGTGCCCCCGCCACTACCTGGGGAGAGGCAGGATGCCTGAAGCAAGCGTCAAGCCCGAGCTGAAACCCGGCGCGGAGTTGCTGGTCCGTTACGCCATGACGGCCGAAGGGCAATGGGGCTTCCAGAGCGCCGAAATGCTTTCCGACCAGGCCGGCCGGATCCTGGCTTCTTACCCTTCCGCCAATGAGGCCGCGCGCCTGCTCGGCAGCGCATTGCGCCCGGCGCTGGCACGCCTGCTGGCGGTGCTGGACCGGCTGCGCCTGCAATTCCCCGGTGCTTTCACGGCACAGGCCCGGCTGCAAGGCATGAGCCTGAGCTATCTGGTGAGCCACTACCAGGTGCAGGACGCGGCTGGGGCGATCATCTGCCAATGGCACAATCCAGCCATGCGCGCCGCACCGGCCCCAGCGGAATCGATCGTCCCCAGGCAAGCCGCGCGCGCCTGAGTCCGCCAGGGACACCCGGGCGCAGTCCCGCGGTCAAGCTATCGATTCGGCCCGCGCCGCCTCAAGGCTGCTTCTGCATTTTTATTTTCCAGGCCACGACCCAGCCATCCTTGGTCTTGAACTCGTTGACGGCTTCGTAGGCATCGCCGCCGCTGCGCTGCCAGTGGCTGCGGTAGGTCTGTTCCCCATCGGCGTCCACATAGCTGGCGGGCGGAAACAGCAGCCCGTCGCTTGCTCCCTGCACGCTGCCCTTGCTGACGCCGCCCTGGCTCTCGAAATAGATGAACTGGATCTGCCTGGAAGCCGGATCCCAGTAGTACATGGTTTCACCCAGATAATCGGGCTTGCCTTCGGCATGCACCGTATGGCGGTCGCGCAGGAAGCGGCCGTCGTAGACCCACTCGAAACAGTGCTCGTCGGTCATCGGCTTGTTGGGAAAGCTGCCCTTCCAGCAATGGCCGGCGAGGAACGCCATCGGCTGGTACGGCTCGGCCGGCGCATCGTCGGCGAGGGTTGCGAGGGGCAGCAGCAGGCACAAAGCAAACAAGGCGCGCATGGGTGACCTCAATGCCAAAGGCCGAAAACCAGGCCGTACAGGGTGAACTGCAGCGGCGAATACCACAGGCCGCCCAGCAGGAAGGCGGACACCGCCGCCGCCAATACCGCCCACAGATTCACATTCCCCATAACTCCCCCTTTGCCGGAAACGGCCGGCTTGCCGTCAATGAACGATCAATGCGCGGCCGGAACCTGCGGCCTGGCCAGCAAGCCGTCGAAGTACTGCCGCAGCTGGCGCACGCAGGCGTCGAACGCGCCGACGTCGCGGTAGGTGCGCGCCTGCATCACCCCGCCCTCCATGGTGCTCAGCACGAACCTGGCGAGGTCGCCGCGGTCCAGCTCCGCCGGCAGGCGCGTGCCGGCCTCGGCCAGGCAGCGTTCGATGGCGGCGGTCCAGGCGCTGAAGTTGTCGATCAGCTTCTGCCGCACCGGCGGGTCGGGCTCGTGAATCTCCAAGGCCAGGCTGCCGATGGGGCAGCCGTAGGTGCAATCCGTATCGACGATGCTTTTGCGGTAGCGCGCCAGCAGGCTGAAGATCCGCTCGACCGGATCGTCCACGCCGGCCCAGGCCGGCTCCAGCAGCATCGGCCCGATGCCGGCGTGATAGGTCTCCAGCACCGCCAGCAGCAGCGCCTGCTTGCCGTCGAAGTAGTGGTACAGGCTGCCGCTGTTGACCCCCGCGGCCTTGAGAATATCCGCGACGCTGGTGGAGCCGTAGCCTTTTTCCCAGAACAATTGCATGGCCGTGAGGATGATTCGCAAGCGGGTGTCAGGTGGTTCCATCGTATCCTTGATTGATCATTCAATCAACTGCTTTCCGGGTAATTATACGGTGCTTGAGTGAATTTGGCAGATTCGGGGTGTGCTGCCGCACCTTCCCGGCGTGATTGGCCTGGAAATTTCATGTCACCGGTATTGAGATTACGCCGCAGCTTGCTACATTGGGCATCCGGTGCTTTGGGAGCACCGCAGTGACGAACCAGGGAGATTTGCCATGAAATACAACCAAGCCATTATTGCCTTATTGCTTGCCATCGCCTCCGCCGCGGCCTGGGCGACGCCTTGCGACGCCGTGAAAGACAAGATCGACGCCAAGATCAAGGCGCACGGGGTGAAGACTTACACGCTCAGCGTGGTGCCGGCCGCCGAGGTCAAGGAGCAGAAGGTGGTCGGCTCCTGTGAGGGCGGCGCCAAGAAAATCGTCTACAAGCGGGAGTGAGCGCCTGGGCGGGCGGCACATTGCCGCTCGCTCTGTCCCGAACGGCCGGCCAATCGGCGACAATAAGACCATGCGGATTGGCCCCTACCTCATCGAACCGGCGCTGGCGCTGGCCCCCATGGCCGGCGTCACCGACCGCGCGTTCCGCATCCTGTGCAAGCGCCTGGGTGCGGGTCTGGCGGCGTCGGAGATGACGATCGACGATCCGCGCTTCTGGAGCACGCCCAAGTCGCGCAGCCGCATGAACCACAGCGGCGAGCCCGGCCTGATCGCGGTGCAGATCGCCGGCGCCGACCCGCTGCGCCTGGCCGAGGCGGCGCGCCACAACGTGGCGCAGGGCGCGCAGATCATCGACATCAACATGGGCTGCCCGGCGAAGAAGGTCTGCAACGCCGAGGCCGGATCGGCGCTGATGCGGGATGAGGCGCTGGTGGCGCGCATCTGCTCGGCGGTGGTGCGCGCGGTGCCGGTGCCGGTGAGCTTGAAAATGCGCACCGGCTGGGCCCGCGCCCATCGCAACGGTCCGGCAGTGGCGCGGATCGCCGAGGACTGCGGCATCGCGGCGCTGGCCGTGCATGGCCGCACGCGCGAGGAGTTGTATGCCGGCGCGGCCGAATACGACACCATCGCCGCGATCAAGCAGGCCGTGCGCATCCCGCTGTGGGCCAACGGCGATATCGACACGCCGGAAAAGGCGCGCGAAGTGCTGCGCCACACCGGCGCCGACGGCCTGATGATCGGCCGCGCCGCGCAGGGCCGTCCCTGGATCTTCCGCGAGATCGCGCATTTCCTCGCCACCGGTGAACGACTGCCGGCCCCGTCGCCGCGGCAGGTCGGCGGCCTGTTGCTGCAGCACCTGGATGCGCTGTACGAACTCTACGGCGAAGCCGCGGGATTGCGCGTGGCGCGCAAGCATATCCAGTGGTACTGCCGCAGCCATGCCGGCAGCGAGGCGTTCTGGCAGGCGGTCAACCGGGTCGATAGCGCGCCGCTGCAGCGGCAGCTGGTCTGCGGCTTTTTCGACCTCGATCCAGGGAGATTGGCGCAGGCGGCCTGAGATTTCGGCGCACAATCGAGGCTGCGGCTGCTTGCCGCTTCATCTTGGCAAGCTGCTTGCTACTTTTTTAGCACACTATCAACGCAGGCACAGGGCATGAAAGCCTCGCTCAGGATGCAAAGCTTCAGGCCTTTGCTGGCCGCGTCGGCCTTGGCCTGCTGCGCCGCCGCCCAGGCCCAGAGCCAGTTGCACTTCAAGTGCAACACCACCATGACCTTTGGTCCCAGCCACTGCCCCGGAACGATCGCCCCGATCCAGGATCATTCCCCGCTAGACATCGACCTGGAGCAGAAGGTCTGGAGGTCCGACCATATGACCGGCCCCGTCACCACCGACGGCAAGGTCGTCACGCTGCAAAAATGGGGGGCCGGCACGGCCGGCCGCGACGCCACGCTGGATAGCAGTACCGGCGCGTTCAACTATCACCTGGAATCCGGCTGCCTGGTGGAAACCCAGACCGGCGTCTGCGAGGCTGTGCCGACGCCTTAGCGGCAGGCCCAACTGCCCTTCCGGCCCGCCGGGGTATACGATAATCGGCGCGTCCCATAACGCCATGACTGTGCGCAGGGTGGAGGATGGCCCCAGACGGCAGCGCCAAGCAGAACCGGACCATCGCCATCATCGGCGGCGGCCTGGGCGGGCTCAGCATGGCCTATTACCTGAAGCGGGCCGGGATCGAATCCTTCACGATTTTCGAGAAGGCCGCCGACCTGGGCGGGGTCTGGCGCGAGAACACCTACCCCGGTGCCGCCTGCGATATCCCTTCGCACCTGTATTCGTTTTCCTTCGAGCCGCACTATCCCTGGTCCTGCCGCTACGGCAAGCAGTCGGAAATCCTCGACTACGCCCGCCTGGTGGCACAAAAGCATGACCTGCTGCGCCATTTCAGCTTCGGCAAGGAAGTCGCCGGGGCGCAGTACGACGCGGAGCAGGGTGTGTGGCGGGTTCAGTTCGGCGACGGCAGCGTGGTTGAAGCGGCCGTGCTGGTATCGGCGGTCGGCCAGTTGCACCGCCCGGCCTTTCCCGACATCCCCGGCATGCAGCGCTTCGCCGGCCGCGCCTTCCACTCCGCGCGCTGGGATCATGGCTACGACTTCGGCGGCAAGACCGTGGCGGTGATCGGCAGCGGCGCCAGCGCCGTGCAGTTCGTGCCGGAACTGCTCAAACAGGCCCAGCGGATCGTCCTGTTCCAGCGCTCCCCGGGCTGGTGCATCCCCAAGTTCGACCGCAAGTTCAGCGCCTTCGAGCGCATGCTGCTGCGGCGCTTTCCGGTCCTTTACGACCTCGACCGGCGGCGTATTTTCTGGCTGATCGAATTCCTCGCCTCCTCGATGATCGCCCGCGGCCTGCTCAGCCGCCTGGCCGACGGCGTGATGCAGTCCCTGGCCAGGGTGCTGATGCGGGTGCAGGTGCGCGACGCCGCACTGCGGCGCAAGCTCACCCCGGATTTTCCGGTGGGCTGCAAGCGCACCCTGCTCTCCAACGACTGGCTGCCCGCCCTGGCCAGCCCCAAGCTGACGCTGGTCACAGAGGCCATTGCCGAGATCACCTCGGACGGCGTGCAAACCAGGGACGGAACCCGCTATGCCGTCGACGCCATCGTCTACGGCACCGGCTTCGCCGCCGCGCAGTTCCTGGCGCCGATGGAGCTCAAGGGCCTGAACGGCCAGTCGCTGCGCGAACGCTGGCGCGACGGCGCCGAGGCCTACCTGGGCGTGAGCGTCGCGGGCTTTCCCAATTTCTTCATGCTCTACGGCCCCAACACCAATCTCGGCGCCGGCTCGATCATTTACATGCTGGAGGCGCAGGCGCGCTACATCGCCCAGTGCGTGCAGCTATTGCAGCAGCAGGACCTGCGTTCGATGCAGGTGCACGAAGCCGTGCAGCGGGACTTCAACCGGGAAGTGCAGCAACGCAATCGCGGCACCACCTATGAATCCGGCTGCCATAGCTGGTACATCGGACTGGACGGACGCAACACCAACAACTGGGTCGGCTACATGAGCGAATACGGCCGGCGCCTGCGCGTGCCAAACCCGGACGACTATCAATTGATTCCGCTGCCGCTGGAGGTTCGGGCCGCGCGCACGGCCTGAGCGCCCCCTATCAAGCCCGGATCAGGCCCGCTTAGGCGGCGGCTGCACCGAACGAAGCTGGTAGATGCCGCCTTCGAGGAATTTCCCGGCCGCGCTCAAATCGCCGGCCATATCCATGCGCAGATTCATGGGGCGATCCCCCGATTGTTTCCTTTAAGGTTCATTCCCACACCACCGTGTTACCCGCCTGCTTCCACTGTTCCGCCTGCGGCAGGTAGTGCTCCTCGATCACGCTGCGCCGGATTTTCATGGTCGGCGTGAGGAAGCCGTTCTCCATGGTCCACTGCTCTTTCACCACCACGGCATAGTCGAGCTTCTCGTGGTCCTCCAGGGTGGCATTGACCTGATCCAGCAGGCTGGCGAATTCACGGCCCAGGGCCTCGCGGCTGAGGGCGCCGTCGCGCAGCTGCTTCTGCGCGTCCGGCGAGGGCATCAGCAGCACGAAGGGCTGCGGCTGGGTGGGACCGGTGACGCAGCTGACCTCGATCCTGGGGTGGTTGAGCTTGTTCTCGATCGGCACCGGGGCGATGTACTTGCCCTTGCTGGTCTTGAACAGCTCCTTGACCCGGCCGGTGATGCGCAGGCGCCCTTTCTCGTCGATTTCGCCGCGGTCGCCGGTCCTGAAGTAGCCGTCCGCGGTGAGGTCTTCCGCGGTCCTTTCCGGCATCTTGTAGTAGCCGAGCATCTGGCCGGGGCTTTTTACCTCCACCTCGCCGTTTTCGGCGATGCGGCACAACGTGCCCACCGTGGCGCTGCCGACGTAGCCGATCCGCACCAGCCCCGGCCGGCTGATATGGGAGTTGGCGAAGTTTTCGGTCATGCCGTAGACCTCGAGCAGCTCCAGGCCGAGGCGGCGGTACCACTCGATGATCTCCGGCGGCAGCGGCGCCGCGCCGGTAAGCGCGAAACGCACGTGGTCCAGGCCCATTTCCCGGAGGATTTTCCTCTTCACCAGGCGCGACACCAGCGGCAGGCGGAACAGCAGACGCTGTTTGGCGGGCGACAGCTTGTCGTTGACCCCCAGGTAGAACTTGGTCCACAGCCGCGGCACCGAGAAGAAGATGGTCGGCCGCGCGCGCCTGAGGTCCTGCTGAAAGGTATCCAGCTTGTCGGCAAAGTACACGCGGAAGCCGAAATACAGGGAGCCGCACTCCACCGCCGCGCGCTCCGCCACGTGCGCCAGCGGCAGATAGGACAGCATGCGATCGTCCTGGGTGATATCGAACAGGGCGCTGACACCCGATTGCCCGGCGGTCATGGAGCGGAAACCGTGCATGACGCCCTTGGGCTGGCCGGTGCTGCCGGAGGTGTAGACGACGGTGGCCAGGACCTCGGCGCCGCGCGGCACGAATTGCTCCAGCGGCTGGCTATGCTTGATCAACTCATCCCACTGCGGCAGGTCCTTGCGTGGCGACATCGGCAGCGCGATCGTCGGCAGGTCTTCCGGCAGGGCGTGCCGCAGTTCGTGCCAGCCGTCGGTGGTGCCGTCCATCTTGCCGAGGAACAGCAGCCGGGCCTGGCAGTGCTGCAGGATGTAACGGGCGGTCTCGGCGTTCAGCGTGGGGTACAGCGGCACGCTGACATGGCCGGCCATCCAGATGGCGAGGTCCGCCATGATCCAGTGCGCGCTGTTCCTGCCGAGCAGGGCGATGCTGCTGCCTTGCGGCAGATCCAGGCCCTGCAGATACGCGGCCATGCGCCGCGCCTGGTCCGCCACCTCGCGCCAGCTGTAGTCCACCACGCGGCCGCCCGGGAAGGGCTGGGTCAAGTATACCGCCTCCGGCGTATAACGCTCCCAATAGTGGAGGCAGTTCAGCAGATTGGTCTTGTCCGGGCTTGAACTCATCGACTCCTCCAGTGCTGCCTTTATTAGGGAAATTTTGAATGGATCGGGCTGCGCCTGCGGGCGCGCCCGACAGCATAATCCCAAGTTAAAGCCGCCCGAGAGCCTCGCGCACAAAATCCAGCCGGTCCTGGCCGAAGAACATCGCGCCGTCCCCAAACATCGCCGGCACGCCGAACAGGCCGCGCTTCACCGCGGCCTCGGTTTCCTGCTTCAGCCGGTCCTTGACCACAGGGTCGGTGCCGCCGGCGACGATGGCGGCGGCATCGAAACCGGCCTCGGTCAGGATCGGGCCGAGCACGGCCGGATCACCGAGGTTGCGGCCTTGTCCGAACATGGCGTGGTACAGGGCTTCCACCAGGGCCGGGAAGCGCGCCGGCTGACTCAGCTGCGCGCCGATGGCGCAGCGCATCAGCTGCAGGGTATTGATGGGGAACTGCGGATTGAACACCAGCGGCACGCCGTAGCGCGCGGCGTAGCGCTGCAGGTCGATCATCATGTACCTGCCCTTGGCCGGCACGGTCACCGGGGAGACATTGCCGGTGGCCTGGAAGATGCCGCCCAGCAGCACCGGCTTGTAGATCAGCTCCGCGCCGGCCGCGGCGGCGATCCGCGGCAGCTGGGTGCTGGCCAGGTAGGCGGCGGGACTGCCGAAGTCGAAATAGAACTCGATGCCCTTGCTCATGCAATGCTCCGTTTCATCCCGCGCAGGCGCCTTGGCCGCATGCGCCGTCTACCACTTCTCCATCCAGGGACGCAGATCGAGCTCGAAGGTCCAGGCATCGCGCGGCTGGCGATGCAGGTGCCAGTAGTTGTCGGCGATGTGTTCGGGATCGAGGATGCCGTCCCGCTCCTTGCGCGCATACATCTCGGGAAAGCTGGTCCGGATGAAATCCGTATCGATGGCGCCGTCCACCACCACGTGGGCGACATGGATGTTACGCGGCCCCAATTCGCGCGCCATGCTCTGCGCCAGGGCGCGCAGGGCGTGCTTGGCGCCGGCAAAGGCGGCGAAGTGGGCGGAGCCGCGCAGGCTGGCGGTGGCCCCGGTGTAGAGAATGGTGCCGCGCCCGCGCGCGACCATGCGCCGGGCCACTTCGCGGCCGGCGAGAAAGCCGCCGAAGCAGGCCATTTCCCAGATTTTGAAATACTTGCGCGCCGTCTCTTCGAGAATGCTGCAGGGCGCATTGGCGCCGATGTTGAACACCAGCACCTCGATCGGGCCGATTTCCTGCTCGATCTGCTGCACCAGCGCCGCCACCTCCTCTTCCTTGCGCGCATCCGAAGCAAAGCCGCGCGCACGGCCGCCCAACGCCTCGATCTGGGCCACCAGCGGCAGCAGCTTGTCGGCGCTGCGGCGCGTGACGCAGGCGAAATAGCCTTCGCGCGCGAAGCGCCTGGCGATGGCGCCGCCGGTGGCGTCGCCCGCGCCGATGACCAGTGCGACGCCCTTATCCGCAGTCTCGGCCATTATCTCCTCCGGGTTGTACGCGCTTGCCGGCGCGTCCCATTATGGCCCGGCGCCGGCCGGCGGGTTGGCGGCGGCATCAACCAAGGCGGCAACTCTCCATGCTTGCGCCGCGGCGCCGGAACCGGGAGGATTGTCGCCGTGAAGGATGGAAGCGGCGGGTGTCTTGTCGCCGGCCTATCGAATGCAGAGAGAATGTCATGAGCATGTCGTTGCGCGAGCAGTTGTTGGAAGCCGGCCTGATCAGCAAGAAGCAGGCGGAACAGGCAGCCAAGCAGCCCCACCATCAGCGCCAGGACCGGGCGCCGAAAAAGCCGGCGAATCCATCCGAGGAAAAAAGACGGGCCGCCCAGCTCGCCGCGCAGCAGGCGGCGCAAAAAGCCCGCGAGGAAAAGATCGCGCAGGACCTGCAGCGCAACCGGCAGCAGCAGGAAAAGGCCGAGCGCAAGGCGCGCCACGCGCAAATCAAGCAACTGGTCGAGCAGAACCGCCTGCCCAAGGTGGACAGCGACGACTGCTACAACTTTGTCGACGGCAGCAAGATCCGCCGCCTGCCGGTGAGCCCCGAAACGCGCGCCCGGCTGGTCCAGGGCGAATTGCGCATCGCGCGCTGCGAAGGACGCTACGAGGTGGTACCCGCCCCGATCGCCGAGCGCATCCGCGAACGCGACGAGCGCGCCGTGATCCCGCAGGTCACCGCGGCCCCGGCGCAGCCGGACGAAAACGATCCGTACAAGAACTACGTGGTGCCCGACGACCTGATCTGGTGAAAACCGCGGCCGACAGAAATAAATCCCTCGGGAGCAAGCTTAGTGGCATTTAGTGGCATATCGTTTGCTAAATTCCCGTAGAGGCGAATTCGGCTGTACAATGCACCCCAAAGCCCAGCGATGGGGGCGCGCGGACTGACGGGAGTGTCGGTCCGCAACGCTTCTTTCGACTTGGGGTCCCGGCTTCCGGCGGTAACGGATGGGCGGGAACCAGACGCCTCGTGTTGGCGCGGGCTCAGTCACCCGACATATAAAGACCTCAGGGAGCAGCAACAATGCTCAGGATGCTTGTGGCTTGTACCGTGCTGATTGCCGGCGTCGCCGCCGCTCAGGATGCGCCTGCTGTTCCCGTCCCCTTGGGCACCCCGCCGGCCGATAACGCGGGCGCGCCCACCACCACGTACGTTCCGCCGACCACCGATACGCAGCAGCCGCTGCCGCCGGCCGCCGATACGCCGCAATCGCTGCCGCCCTTGCCGGCGCCCGCGGAGGGCGCCGCAGAGGAAGCCGCGCCGCCGGTGGCGCCGCTTCCCGGCGACGAACCGGAGGCCAACGTCTATCACGGCGAACATGAATATGTCGGCTTCCTGGCCAGCTACGTGATCCCGGACAGCCGGCGCGACACCACGCGCCACGGCGGCGGCTTTTCGCTGATTTACGGACATCTTTTCAACGAGCACTTGTCGCTTGAAGTGAACCCGGCGATATCGATCTTCGATACCGGCGAGAACAAGGGCACGGACTTCTACCAGTACGGCGGCACGGTCGATCTGGCCTACGCATTCACCAGCCGCACCCAGTCCGCCATCACCCCATTCGTTCTTGCCGGCATCGGCGGCGACTACGAGGATGTCCAGCCGGCGAGCGGCAAGAAGGGCACTTTCGACGTCGATGCGGGACTGGGCCTGGTCACCAAGCCCTTCTTCTACGGTATCAAGTTCCGGGCCGAGGGCCGCATCGTTCACGACTTCAACAACGAGTTCCGCTCCGGACCCGGCATCGGCGTGACCGACTACCGCGCTTCGGCCGGCGTCGAGATTCCGCTCGGACAGGTGGTGCGCTCGGTGCAGCTGGAGTCCCGGCCGGTGCAGATCGTGCAGCCGGTGTCGGTGCCGCGCCCCTGGATCGACTCCGACGGCGACGGCGTCGACGACGAGCACGACAAGTGCCCGGGCACTCCGCATGGATTCAAGGTGGATTCCGACGGCTGCATCATCCCCGGACAGACCATCGTGCTGCGCGGCGTGACGTTCGAGTTCAACAAGACCCGGCTGACGCCAAACGCGAAGGCGGTGCTGGATGGCCTGGTGCCGGCGTTCAGCGGCCAGCCGTCCCTGCACGTCGAGATCGCGGGACATACCGACAGCATCGGCGGCACGGCCTACAACCAGGGGCTGTCGCAGCGCCGCGCCGACGCCGTGCGCGAGTACCTGATCGGCCAGGGCGCCCACCCCGAGCAGATCACCGCGGTCGGCTACGGCAAAACCAGGCTGCTGATCAATCCCGAGAAGACTTCGGACGATCGGGAATTGAACCGCCGCGTCGAATTCACGGTGGTGGGCAAGTAGCCGTACGACCGCTCAAGGAAAACCGCATATGAACCTCCAGCATTCCCTCAGCCGATCCGCGCTACCGCGCTACGCCTTCCTGGCCTGCGCGGCCCTGTTCCTTGCGGGCTGTGCCGACAGCAGCCCCGGCAGCAACACCGTCGTCAGCAGCAGCGGCGGCAGCGGTAGCAGTGGCAGCAGCGGTAGCAGCGGCAGCGGCAACTGCAAGCCGGGCACCAATGGCTGCCAGACCATCGTCGCCTGCCCCGCCGGGACGACGTTCAAGCCCTTCGTCAACGCCACCTCCAGCGACACCACCTTTGTCGCCTCGATGGCGCAATCCGGCCTGTGCCTGGGCTGCTCGGTGGCGAATACGCAGAATGTGGTCGATCCCGCCACCAGCGATCCGGCGACGATCTCCATTCCGGTGGGGCTGCTCAACGGCGATGCCTCGATCACGGTGGAGGATACGAGCACCACCTATCCCGCCGGCGACCTGGTGGGATTCATCGTCTCCGTGCCCGGGGCGGATCTGCTGAACCTGGCGGTGCTGCAGCCGGTGACGGTGACCTCGGTGGATATCACCAGTACCAGTTCCACCGACGTCAGTTCTGCCGGCAGCACGCGGCCCGTGGCGCTGGATCTGCTCAGCCTGCTGGCCAACACCGGCGAAACCGTGGCGACGGTGACCAGCACCGGCCCGTTCAACGCGGTGCGGCTGGACGTGTCCGGCGTGGCCAATGTGCTCACCAACATCGACGTTTACGCCGCCGGGGCCTGCGTCGCCAACCCGTAGCCCGCAGCAGCCGAGCGACGGCCCGGACCTGCTCCGGGCCGGTTTGCCCTTCGGCTGATTGAGGAAGGCTAGTTGAAGGACTTGGTGACGACCGTGTTGGACTCGAAGGTCCCCGTGTCCCAATTCGGAATCAGTTTCTGGCCGGCCACCAGGGGCTGGCCGTCGGATTGCACGAGCACCGCATTCAACTCGACGCAGGATTGACCGGCCTTCAGGTGGGTGCCGGCGGTGACCGCCACCACGATCTTGCGGCAATTGTCCCCGTTCGCATCGCAGGCGCCGCCATAGGTGCCGTCCGCGGGAATGTACTGGGTTTCCTTGTCCGCACCGGGGAGCGCAATCCTGCAGATCTTGATCCTGCCATCCGCTGCGGCTGCGCCTGCGGCGAAAATGCCGACCGCCGCGATCGCGGCGCATCCGGCCAAGCTGAAATTCACGTTCATCGCAATCTCCTGATCGCCCCTGAGAACCCCGGACGGCCCTTGCTCGGTCAGGGCTCGTCGTCTGCAACACTTGCGGCCTTCGGCCCGCCCGAATCGAGTCGGGCCAATCCGCCGCTGGCGCTAAATGGTAGCAGATCGCCTGCCCGCGCAGTCCACCGCCCCCGGCCCGGCGCGGTCTACGGACCGGCAACAGACGCATGCTAGATTAGGGCATGCTCGAACCGTCGGCGGAAAAAGTATTCGCCTCGATCCTGGGTGCTTACCAGATCTCCGCCCGTATCACCGACGACGTCACCTACTGCGGCCAATGGATCGAACGCGAGCCGCAGATGAATCGCGGCATCTTCCACCTGATCAGCGCCGGCCGCTGCCAGGTCGAGGCGAGCTACCTGCCCGCTCCGATCAGCCTGGGCGTGGGCGACCTGATCGTGTTTCCGCGCGGCAGCGCACACACCCTGTGCCAGGTGATGCACGGCGGCGGCGATGCGCCGGCCGACACCGCCATGCTGTGCGGCGAATTCACCTCGCAGAGCGGCAGGCGCAACGCGGTGCTGGACAGCCTGCCCGACTGTTTCGTGGTCAGCGAAACGGAGGATGCCGGTCACTTCCGCGCCCTCGGCCGGATGATGGCGGAGCATTCGCGCCAGTCGCTGTTCGGCAACCAGCTGGTGCTGAACAAGCTGGCCGATTCGCTGCTGGTGCTGGCGATCCGCGATCACCTGGTCAAGGACCCGCCGCGGCGGGGACTGCTGGCGGCGCTCGACGACCCGCGCCTGTCGCGGACGCTGGCGGCGATGCACGAGGATCCGGGCCGCGATTGGAGCATCGCCCAGCTGGCCGAAGTGGCGCTGCTGTCGCGCACGGCATTCTGCGAGCACTTTTCGGCCGTGCTCGGGGTGGCGCCGATGCAATACCTGACGGAATGGCGCATGGCCGAAGCGCTGCGCCTGCTACGCGATCCACACCAGAGCGTGGCGCGTATCGCCGAACGCCTCGGCTACCGGACCGAGGCGGCGTTCCGCCGCGCCTTCAAGCGGGTGCAGGGCTTTGCACCCGGCAAGGTGCGGCAGCAGGCCTGAGACCGGTCGGCGCATTCCGGAACCGCTCACGGCGGCATGGCAGCGGCAGGCTCGTCACAGGCACGCAGCGCCGCGCCCAACGGACCGAAGTAGCGCCGCGGGCCGAAGTGCTTCCGGACCAGGCCGGCGCGCACCAGCTTGCCCAGCACCCGTTGGCTGGCCTCACACAACAGGACACGGACACCGCGCCGCTCGAAACTGTGGATCGCATCCTCCAGGCTCTGGATTCCGGTAATGTCCATGAAAGGCACCCGTCTCAGGCGGATCACGACACAACGCGGATCGGCGCCGGACTGCTTGAGCACGCGCTCCAGGTTCTCGACCGCTCCGAAAAACAGGGGTCCTTCGATGGAGTAGACCAGCGTACCCGGCGGCAGGCGCACGAGGCCGGCTTCGCGCAGTTCCTCCTGCATGGCCTGCTCGTCCACGCGCAGCACCTCCACCGACGAGGCCATGCGACGCAGAAACTGCAACATGGCCAGGATGACGCCGACGTTGACCGCGACCACTAGGTCGGTGAACACGGTGAGCAGAAAAGTGGTCAACAGGATCGCCACGTCGGCGCGCGGCGCCGTCCGCACGATGCGCAGGAAGTGCTTCAGATCGCTCATGTTCCAGGCGACCACGAATAGGATGGCCGCCAGGGCGCACAGCGGAATCTGCGCGGCCAGAGGAGCGAGCAGCAACAGGATCAGCAGCAGCGTCAGGCTGTGCACCACACCGGCCAGGGGGCTGTTGCCGCCATTGCGGAAATTGGTGGCGGTGCGGGCGATCGCCCCGGTGGCGGCAAAGCCGCCCAGCAGGGGCGAAACAATGTTGGCGATACCCTGGCCGATCAGTTCCTGATTCGGGTCATGACGGGTGCCCGCCATGCCGTCCGCGACGACCGCCGACAACAGGGACTCGATGGCGCCCAGCATGGCGATGGTGAAGGCCGAAGGCACCAGCGACAACAGCCGGTCGAATGTCACCAGCGGCAGGCCCAGCTGCGGCAATCCCTGCGGGATGCCGCCGAACGCGCTGGCAATGGTGGCCACGCCAGGAAACCCGAATGCGGATTGAATGGCGGTCGCGAGCACCATCGCGATCAGCGGGCCCGGGACACGGCTCAGACCCGGAATGCGCGGAGCGTACAGCGTCACCAGGAGGCTGAGCAGCGCCAGGCAGGTGGTAGCCGGTTGCAGGGCCGGAAGCGCCGTCAGCAGATGCAGCAGTTTCTGATGGAAATGCACCCCCATCGGCGCCGGCAGGCCGAAAAAATCCTTCCATTGACCGACCCAGATGATGACGCCGATTCCGGCCGTGAAGCCGGCGATCACCGGAGCGGGAATGAAGCGCAGGACGCCGCCGAACCTGGCCACGCCCAAGCCCACCAGGATGAATCCGGCCATGCAGGTGGCCAGCAACAGGCCGTCGACCCCATGCTCGGCGGTGACGCCGGCGAGGATGACGATGAAAGCGCCGGTCGGCCCGGCGATCTGGATGCGGCTGCCGCCGAGCAGGGATACCGCCAGGCCGGCGACGATGGCGGTGTAGATGCCCTGTTCGGGCTTGACCCCGGAGGCGATGGCGAATGCCATGGCAAGCGGCAGCGCCACCACTCCGACGATGATTCCGGCGACGATATTGCGCAGCCATTGGCCGCGCCGGAACAAGCCGGCTCGCGCCGCTTCGACCACCGCGATCACTTTGCGAACCTCGGCTGGTTAAACGCGCACAATAGCACCGTCGCCAAGGGGACATGCAGCGCGGGCGAACCGCTAGGGACCTCGCGGCCCGGCGATGCCGTCCTGGCGGTAAAGCTCGGCGCGCCGTCGCGCGGCGGCCAGGTTGGCCATGAAGTCCAGCCAGCCGCTCCACTGCCCTGGGCTCAGGTTGGCGGCAAGCTCGTGTTCATAGGCCCCGCGCGCCCTCATCTCGTCCGCGTTCACCTGCGCCCATTTCACCGCCAGGGCGTCGACCTGCTGCAGGTAGTCCGGCGCTGTACGCTTCAGCGTGTACCACTGATCGATGATCTGCTTCGAACTGCGGTTCAGCTTGACCAGTTCGCCATTGCGGCTGTCGTAAGCATTGAGCACGGCGATCCTTTGCGCCTCGCTGGCCTTGACCTTGGTCAGGGCCGCCAACACCGCTTTTTCCGAATCGGCGGTGAGATCCACGCGCTGGACCTCGGGCTCGCCGACACACGCCAGCAAGCCGCCAGCGAGTGCCATCGCCATCACCGTGCGCCACATACTTTCACTCCAGGGGTTTCCATCGCGATGGGCGGCAAACGCTGCCGCACAGTTATTACAAAGTTTGCAGGATCAGCCAGAACGAATCATTGCGCATAGCCGCCGCCGGCGCCAATCGGGCACACTGACGGGTAAAGCTGGGTAAAGGCCGGCATCGACCGCGGGGCGCGGCCGGAGGTCAAAGCCCCGCGGCATGCCGCCCGGCCAGCCAGCCGAAGGTCATCGCCGGTCCGAGGGTGGAGCCCGCCCCCGGATAGGCCCCGCCCATCACCGATGCCGTGCAGTTGCCGGTGGCATACAGCCCGGCGATGGGCTGGCCGCCGCTATCGAGCACGCGCGCCTGCTCGTCGATCACCAGGCCGCCATTGGTGCCGATGTCTCCGGAGTAGATGGGGAAGGCATAGTACGGCGCCTGCAGCAGCGGAGCCAGGTTGGGATTGGGCTGGACCTTGGGGTCGCCGTAGTAGCGGTCATAGGCGGCGTCGCCGCGGCCGAATTGCGGGTCCTTGCCCTGCGCCGCGCCCGCGTTGAAGCGTTCGATGGTGTCCTTCAGGGTGTCAGCAGGCACACTCATCTTGTGCGCCAGTTCTTCCCAGCTGGCGGCCTTGAGCAGGATCGAGCGCACCGCCGGCGGCAGGATCCAGTCGGGGAACATGGGGATCACCGGCCCCATCGGGTACTTGCCGCGGTAACGCGCATCGAACACCGCCCAGGCGCTGGCGCTGTCGGCCTTGATCATCTCCTGCGCCGAGATGTGATAGGACGCGGCCTCGTTGTGGAAGCGCTGCCCCTTGCGGTTGACGATGATGCAGCCCGGCAGCGCCCGCTCGTAGGTGCACAGCCGCGCCGACTCCTCGCCCGGCACCTTGAACACCGGCGCCCACCAGGCCGAGCCCAGATTGCGCACCGCCGCGCCCGCTTCCTGGCCGATGCGGATGGCATCGCCGGTGTTGTAGGGATGCGCGCCGGTGTTGCCGGGGTCCGCGCTGCCCGGCAGAAACTGCTGGCGCATCTGCGCATTGCGCTCGAAACCGCCGGCCGCGAGCACCACCGCCTTGCGTGCCTGGATGCGCTGCGTCGCGCCACCGCGCTCCACCACCGCGCCGACCACCCTGCCCTGGTCCGTCACCAGGGACACCAGCCGAGTTTCGAGCCAGATCGGCACGCCGCGGCTGTTCAGGGACAGGCGCAGGCGCCCGACCAGGGCATTGCCCAGGGTCAGGAAGCGGTCGCGCGGCGAGCGCAGGCGCTGGATCACGTCGCCGTAATAACGCCACAGAATCTTGAGCAGCACGCCGAACCACCCGGCCGGGCGGTTGAGCAGGATGTGGGCTTCCATCAGGGTCCAGTTGATGTCGCCGAACAGGCTGGCCGCTTTCGATGCCGGGCGCAGGATCTGCACGTCGGCGCCGAGTTTCCGGCCATCGATCTCCAGCGGCATATGGGTGCGCCAGCCGGGCTTTCCGCCCGGCAGTTCGGCGTGGTAGTCGGTATACGGCACGCTGAAGAAGCGCACCTCGGTGTGGGCCTCGACCCAGTCCAGCATCGCCGGCGCCTGCTCCACGTAGGCGCGGATCAGGCTGTCCGGCACATTCGGCGCGGCCAGCGCGCGGATGTACTGGAAGGCCTCCTCCGGCGAATCCTGCGCCCCGGCGGCGCGGGCCTGGCTGCTGACCGGGATCCAGATGGCGCCGCCGGACATGGCCGAAGTGCCGCCGTAGAGGCTGCTCTTTTCGATCACCACCACCTGCGCGCCCCTTTCGGCCGCCGCGATCGCGGCAGTCTGGCCGCCGGCCCCCGATCCCACCACCAGCACATCGGTGGCTACATCCCACGCCCTGGTCTCCATCACGCTCCTCCTTAGGTCTTTTAGGACCGCCCATCGGTTCGGCCCGGAAGGCGGCGCCTGGCCGGCAAGCTCCCCCGCATCATGTTGCTGCAAGCGCGCCCGGCGCATCTCACGCAAACGGATGAATGCGGGATCTGTCACGCGGGTGATACAAGCTGTTGCAAGCGCCACCATTCCGCCGGCGCTATTCATGGAACTTTCATCGCCGCTTCACGGTCGCCACTACCCGGCGCGGTATAGTCTGCGGACCTTGCCGACAGGGACGACGCAAGCGGCCAGGCTGTCCGGCCCGAACCTTGCAGTGAAGTGCCGTACCACATGGACGATTTTCATGATTGAGCATCAGCACAGCGAGCCGATGAGCGCAGTGGACCGCGCCTGGCTCGATATGGACGACCCCTGCAACCCCATGGTGATCAGCGCGATCTTCCAGCTGGAGGGGCCGGTGGATGCAGCCAACCTGCAGAAAGTGATGGTGGAGCGGCTGCTGCGCTTCCCGCGCTTCAGCCAGCGGGTGGATCGCAGCCAGGGCGCGCCGCGCTGGGTGGCCGACCGGAACCTCGACTACCGCAATCATGTGCACGTGCGGCGCCTGCCGGCGGGCGCCAAGGATCGCGACCTGCGCAAGGCGATTTCGGCCGAAGTCTCGCGCGAACTCGACCACAACCGGCCGCTGTGGCGCATGCTGCTGTACCCCTGCCCGAGCGGCCCGGTCACCGTGCTGTTCCGCGCCCACCACGCCCTGGCCGACGGCATCGCCCTGGTGACCCTGCTGATCGACAGCACCGACAGCGGCTTCCAGCGCGCACCGGAACCGCTGGCCAGTCCGCCGGTGCAGGGCGCCCGTCCCGGCCCCCTGGGCACGCTGATCGACTCGCTGATCTTTCTCAACGACGGCCTGATCAAGCTGCGCGGCATGGTGCGCAGCAAGGCCGGCCGGGTCCGGCTGCTGCATCAATACCAGCAGGGGCGCGACGCCGTCGCCGCGGTGCGCCACGTGCTGGCGCTGCCGGAGAACAATCCGCCCTCGCTGTGCAAGCCGCTGTCCGGCCGGCGCGGTGTCGCCTGGGCCGACGACATTCCCCTGGATCCCTTGCGGCGCCAGGCCAAGATACTGGGCGTGCGCGTCAACGACTTGCTGATGACCGCCCTGGCGGGCGCGTTCAACCGGCAGCTGCACCATACCAGCGCCGAGCTGCCGGAGGACCAGAACCTGCGGATTTCGGTGCCGGTGAATCTGCGCAACGGCAAGGGACGTTCGCTCGGCAATCATTTCGGCCTGGTGCTGCTGGACCTGCCGGTGGGCGAACCCAGCCAGATGACGCGCCTGCGCCTGGTGTCGCAGCGCATGTCCGAACTGAAGGATTCGGCGCAGGCGCGCGCCACCATGCTGGGCCTGGCCGCGGCCGGGCACCTGCCGGTGCCGCTGGAACGCAAGCTGGTGGATCGCATCGGCTCCAAGGCCATCGCCGTGGTCTCCAGCCTGCCCGGCCCGCGGCGCCATGTGCGGATCGGCGGCGCCCGCATGCGCAACCTGGTGTTCTGGCCGCCGCAGTCGGGCGGCATCGGCCTGGGCCTGAGCTTTTTCAGCTACGCCGGCCAGCTCAGCTTCGGCATCTCCGCGGACCTGGCCCTGCTGCCCAGCCCGCGCGGCCTGCTGGAAGCCTTCCGCAGCGAGCTGGAAGGCTTGCAAGCCCTGGTTCCCACACCCGACTCCGGGCTCACCGAGCCCTTGCCGGACGTGGCGTATTGAGCGCTGAACCGGGATCCGGCTGCCCCTCGGGCTTTGCTTCAGGGACAGGACCGGCGGAGCTGCCCGCGGCCGGGCCATCGATCTCGCGGTAGATTTCAGCCAGGTCCTGAATGCGCTGCTGCAGGATGCTCATGCCGTCGTCGACCAGTTCCTGCTGTGAGAGGTCGCGGCCGAAGAAGCCGCGCAGCAGTTCCCGCGGCGGGGCATAAAACCCCTTGCCGAGCAGGTCGGCATAACGCTGCTGGAACGCGGACGGATCGCGTTGGGCCAGGTCGAACATCTTGGTGGCAAGCAGGCCGGAGTAAAGGTAGTTCACCAGGTAAAGCGGGTCCTCCACCATCAGGCTCTTGCTCATCCAGGTGTGGGCCAGCTCGGGCTCCAGCGCGGGCCAGATTTCGTAGCGGTCCCAGATCGACAGGGTCAGCGCGTCGAGATCCGCCGCGTTTCTGATACTGCCGGCGGCGGCGCCGTCGTAAATCGACTGCTCCAGCGTGCCCTCCTCGGCCGAGCCGAACAGCTGGAAGCCGATGTCGTCGATCAGCGCTTCGAGGTAGTAGGCGCGGGCCTTCGGGTCCGTGCTGGTCTGGTACAGATGGTCGTACAGCAGGAATTCGTTGAGGGTGGCGAACGCCTCGAACATCCAGTTCGGACCCCGCAGATAGAACGGCGACACGCCGCGCTCGTTCATCAGCTGCCGGTGGATGGCATGCCCACCCTCGTGAATGACGACGCGGCTGTCGCCGATCAGGCCGCTGCCGTAGTTCTCGACGAACAGCCCGGTGGGCACCCCGGGCGCTCCGACGGAGAAGCCGCCGTTGGCGCGCTTGCCCTGCTCCATGGCGACATCCATGCGCCCGTTCGCGGGATCGAGCAGCTGCCGGAAGTGCTCGACATAGTCCGCGCCCAGCGGCGCCAGTGCCGCCAGGGCGGCGGCGCTGGTCTGCTCCAGCGTCATCCGCGGCACGGCGAAGCCCGGAGCAGGCAAAGACCAGTCCCAGGAGCGCACCTCGGCAATGCCCGTCATGGCCGCGATGTGCCGGGCCCGCAGGCGCTGGTAGTCCTTGAACACTTCGGCATGGCTTTCGATGGCGGCCAAGGCCGCGCTCACGTCCTTGCGGTCGAGCTCGCGGCTGAAATAAACCCGGCTCGGCGCATCCGGAAATTTTTGCAGATGCGCCACGCGGTCGCCCAGGCGCACCACACCCAGCAGGATGCCGGCGTAAAGGTCCGCCCGCGCGGCATAGCCGTCCCAGCGTGCCTGCCAGGCGGCTTGACGGATGCCGCGGTCCGGATCGAGCGCCAGCAGCCTTGCGTCCTGTTTGGCGTCGCGCGCGCCCTCGGCGGTGCCGATCTTGGCAAAGGGCGTGCTCCGCACGGTTTGCTGGTACAGGGTCCACAGGTTCGCGGCGGCCGGATCCGCCAGCTGGTCGATGACCGTTTGCTGCGGCCAGGGCAATTCATGCGGCAGTTCGCGCTCGGCCTGGGACAGCAGGAAGGCGTACGGCTTCAGCGCCGGGTAGGCTGCCGCATCCCTGGACAAGGCGGCGGCGCCGAGACCGCGCAGCGCTGCACCCACCGCGGTATGCAGGCGATCGATGGCGTCCGCCGCCCGGTCGGCCGCATCGGCGTCGGCCCGGTCGTCCAGATCCCGCGATGCGCGCAGATGCAGATAAGCCTTATGGCGCTCCAACTGCGCCAGCAGGGCTTCGGCACGATGCAGATAGACAAGCAGCGCGGCCGGCTTGCCCGGTGCGGTTGGCGGCAGTGCCGCAAGCTCGGCCAGGCGCTGCGCGAGTTCCGCCTGTTCGACTTCCGGCGAGGCGAAGTAGCGGGTCTGATCGATGGCGTAGCTCTGTTGCGGCAGAGCCGCAGGCTCGACCGCCGCCGTCTGCGCCGGAACCGCCGGCGCCAACACGCCGGCCAGACCAAGGGCAGCACACCACATCCTGTTCATGCCCGCACCCGCAAATTGCGCACCCGATCCGTGCTCCCCGGAATCTATACCGCCGGCAGGCGCCGTGCTTGCCGAAAACCAGCGCATTTGCGGCGGATTAGCGTGCGCGGTAAACCGACGGCACAACGCCGAACACGGCCTTGAACGACCTGGAAAACTGCGATGCGTTGCCATAGCCGCATTCCAGGGCGATCTCGATCAGCGGACGCCGGGTGCAGCGCAGCAGGACCTCGGCCTTTTCGGCGCGGACACGGCGGGCGTAGGCGCCGATGGTACAGCCGTAGACCTCGCGGAAGGTCCTGGCGACATGGACCGGATGACGGCCGGCCTCCGCGGCAAGATGCTTGAGCGAAAACGCACCGGTTGCGCTCTCGTCCAGGCGCTGCTTGAGCTGCCGCAGCCAGCCGGCGGTGCGGAGCCGGCCGGCAGCGCAGAGGCTGCGCCCGAAGGCGGCCACCAGTTCGAGCGCCAGCCCTTCCACCGCCAGGGGTGCAAACGCGTCGCCCAGCGCCAGCTCCTGCCGCAATCGTGTACCGATCAGTACCAGTTCCGGCGAACGCCGCAGGTACGGCGCCTGCGCCAGCGCCACACCCTGATCGTGCAGAAACTCCAGGGCCTCCGCACCGGGTGCCAGCAGAATCTTGACCGCGCCGGCCGGACCGATCTGCTGCGAGTGGCTGGTGTGCGCGGGGCAGAACAGCAGGTCGCCGGGCTGGTGGTCCTGCTCGCGAGAGCGGATCCGTTCCCGGTAGCGCCCGGCCGTCAACAAGCTCAGCCAGGAGGTCTCATGCTGATGCGCCGCCAAGACGGAAGCCGGCGCATAGCGGGAAACGCGCAGATCGGAAAAATGGGCGGCGGTCATATGAGCCATTCCATGCCAGGGCAGCATCCTACCGGAAAGGGTGAATTGCGGGGGCCGGACGCGAGCCGGGCCCTCAGGCGGATTTGCTATGCTGACCGCAAATTACAAAGCCGCGTCTTCCCCGCCCCATGACCAAGTTGAACCTCCCCGTATGCCTGTGCCTGCTGGCCGGGCTCCTTGCATTCGAAGCCCTGGCGCTCGATGCACCGGCGCAGGCCGATGCCGCCGCTGCGGCACCATCTGCCGAAGCCGTGCCGGACAAGGTGGAGCGTTCGGTGGTCAAGGTATTCAGCACGGTCCGCTACCCCGATCCGTTCAAGCCCTGGACCAAACAGGCGCCCAACGACATCAGCGGCTCGGGCGTGGTGATCGACGGCAAGCGCATTCTCACCAATGCGCATGTGGTGCTCTACGCCAGCCAGGTGCAAGTCCAGGCCGACCAGGGCGGCGACCGCATCCCGGCCACGGTGGAAGCCATCGCCCCGGGCATCGACCTGGCGGTGCTCAAGCTCGACGAGCCCGCCTTCTTCGACAAGCACGCGCCGCTGCCCCGCGCCAACACCCTGCCCGCCATCAAGGATGCGGTGCTGGCCTACGGCTTTCCCACCGGCGGCACCTCGCTCTCCATTACCAAGGGCATCGTCTCGCGCATCGAATTCGTCCCCTACAACACCACCGTCAGCGGCCTGCGCATCCAGATCGACGCGGCGATCAATCCCGGCAACAGCGGCGGCCCAGCGGTGGCCGGCGACAAGATGATCGGCCTGACCTTCAGCAAGCTGGGCGGCGGCGAGAACATCGGCTACATCATCCCGAACGAGGAGATCGAGTTGTTCCTGCAGGACATCGCGGACGGGCACTACGACGGCAAGCCGGCCCTGTTCGACGAATTGCAGACGCTCGAAAATCCGGCCTTGCGGGCCTACCTGAAGCTGGACAAATCTGTGGAGGGGATCGTCGTGCACCAGCCGTCCCGCACCGATGCCGCCTACCCGCTGAAGGAATGGGACGTCATCTCGAAAATCGCCGACAGCCCGGTCGACAACCAGGGCAAGATCCGGCTGAGCGCGGACCTGCAGGTGAATTTCCAGTACCTGGTGCAGAAGGCGGCCAAGGACGGCAAGCTGCCGTTGAGCATCGTTCGCGCCGGCAAGTCCATGCAGGTCCAGGTTCCGGTGGGCACGGACAAACCGATGCTGGTCTCCGACCTGAAAGGCAGCTACCCGCCCTACTTCATCTACGGACCACTGGTGTTCTCCAAGGCCAGCTACCCCTTCCTCTCCATCCTGGGCAACAAGGACGCCGTGTCCCGCCTGGGCTTCATCGGCAGTCCGCTGATCACGCAGCTAGCCAGTTCACCGGATGCCAACCGCGACGAAATCGTGGTGGTCTCCTCGCCGTTTTTCCCGCACAAGCTCACCACCGGCTACAGCAATCCTGCCGGCGGCGTGGTGCATTCCGTCAACGGCACGCCGATACGCGACCTGCGTCATCTGGTCGCCGTGCTGCGCGATCTGAAGGATGAATTCGTCACCCTGGAATTCGACGGCATCGGCGGCGAGGCCATGGTGTTTCCCCGCGCCGAGATGCTCGCGGCGACCGACGACATCCTCACCGACAACGGCGTGCGCGCCCAGGGCTCCCCGGACATGATGGCGGTGTGGCAGGGGGCGGCCGCAAAGTAGGCTGCGCCCCAAAATCCGTCGGCGGCCACAGGCCGAGCCGGGGTTAACCGGATTTGCCGGAAGGAGTATGCTGCAAGCTCGGGCAGGCACCGGGAGGCTTTATGATCAGCGTTGCTCTTCTTTCCCACGCGACCAAGAGCGAGATTCCCGTTGCGGTGCCGCACAAGGCCTTGCTCTACGGCGTCGCCGTCTGTTTCCTGTGGCCGGCGCAGGCTCACTGCCTGAGCATCGGGGAAGCGCAGTTGCTGTCGCATTTCGGGCAGAAACTCGAAGCGCGCGTCCCGATCGAACTGACCACGCAGACGGAAATCGATGACGCCGCTGCCTTGAGCGCGCGCATCGTGCCTCCGACGGACCAGGCGGCCGACCCCGGTTTTCCCGCACTGGCATCGCACGCGCTCCACATTCATTTGTCCGGCGGCCCAAGCCGCTACGTGGCGGAACTGAGCAGTGACGATCCGATCTCGGAACCTATCGCCATGCTGCGGCTGGACGTACAGACACCCCACCTGCGCTTGCTGCAGGAGATTCCGCTGATCTTCGATCTTGCACCAGCGGGGTCCGGCGGGATGATCGCAAGCCAGGTCGCCGCGCCGCATCCCGATCAGGATTCCCTGACGGCCAGCCGGGCTGTGTCCGTAACAGCGCCCGAAGTTTCCATCATCGCTGCGGCATCGGCGCGGGTGCGCCAACCGGTGGCACACGCAGCGGGATCCTTTGAACGACAGGCGGCAATCACCCGGTCCGCGGCCCCGCGAATGCACCTGCAGCATTTTCAGCTGGCGCGGTCCTTCGACAGCTACTTGGCGCTGGCGGCTACCCAGGCCGCGGCTCCGCCGATGGGCCTGAAACATTTTCAACTCGCGCAGTCTTTCGACAGCTTCGAGACGGAAGCGGCTTCCGCTCCGGCGCCCGGGCTCATCGCACCAGCTTCGGCCGATGATGCGCGCAGTGCCGCGGCCGCGACCGAGGCGCCGCTTCGTCGCCAGCCAGTGCCTGCTTTGCCCGGTCGGGACAGCGAATTCCTGAATTGGCGCTGGTGGTGCATCGCATGCCTGGCGCTGCTGAATCTAGGGCTCGGCTATCGTCGCCATACCAGGCTCATGGCAAACCGGGCTGCGGCTTCCAGGCCCCGGATGTTGCCTGCCCCGCAGACCGGGCCGCGCTTCCAAGGCCCTTCCCTGGCACGCTCCTGAATACATTCTGAGCAGCGGCCGCGCGCATTGAAGCGCGGCCCGTCAAAGCCTGTTCAAGCGCTAAGGCGCAGCGCCGGGGTGCTTCCTTGCGGGAACTTCGGCCGTGCAGCGCACCTCTGATAAGACAGGTATCGTACAATCCTAAGAATCAAGAAGCTTCAAGCCCCTCAGGATCAAGCCGGAGAATGTCATGAACAAGAGCTGCGCCGCTGGCCTGCTGTCGACTGCCGCATTGCTGCTGGCGGCGTGTTCGCCACAGTCCTCCGACCAAAGTCAGAATTCTTCGTCCGGCGCGACACCGGCGCCGGCTTCGTCGGTGGCGCCGGCAGCTGCCGCATCGGTGAGTGCCGCTCCCGCGGCCTCGGTCGCGGCTGCCCCGGCCGCGGAGCTGACGGTCACCGCTGCCGCGGCTGAGCCCCAGGCTGAAGCACTACCCTCCGAAGTCTACGAAGCGCCGGCCGTCCAGGTGACGCAGCCGCCGCCGCCGATTCCGGTATACGAGCAGCCCGAATGCCCGGGCGACGGGTACTTGTGGACTCCGGGCTACTGGCGCTGGGGTGCGGAAGGCTACTTCTGGGTGCCCGGCACCTGGGTGCTGGCACCACAGCCCAATTACTACTGGACTCCCGGCTATTGGGGCTGGAGCGGCGGCGCGTTTATCTTCCACCTGGGCTACTGGGGTCCCCACGTCGGCTTCTATGGCGGCGTCAATTATGGCTTCGGTTACGGCGGCGGCGGTTACGAAGGCGGACGCTGGGATGGCGGAAGGTTCCAGTACAACACCGCGGTCAACCGCGTCAACGTGAACATCATCCACAACACCTACAACAAAACCGTGATCAACAACATCACGGTCAACAACGTCAGCTACAACGGCGGCACCGGCGGCATCACCGCCAGGCCCTCCGCGGAACAGGTCGAGGCGGAGCATGAGCGGCATATCGCCCTGACCAACGAACAGGCCCAGCACGAACGCCAGGCCAGCGTTGATCGTGCTCAGTTCGCCAGCGTCAATCACGGCAAGCCGGCCGTGGTGGCCGTGGCAAAACCGGCGTACCACCCGCCGGCGATCGCGGCACGGCCCGAGCCGCCGCGCCCGGCTGCGGCACCTGCCGCCC
>CAJCJI010000291.1 GCA_903970595.1 Verrucomicrobiota bacterium | reverse complement strand
GGCCACGGGCCGCCCTACTATCGCTGCTGCTCAGAAGTTGTAGGTCATGTGCAGCGTGGCGTAGTCGCGGTCCATGTAGGGATTGGCCTTGAGCAGGCTGTCGCCGATGGTCTTGTTGGGATTGCCGAAGAAGAAGTTGTAGCCGACGCCCACTTCCAGGTTGCCCAGGTACTGGAAGTTGATGCTGGGGCTCAGGCGCATGTCGCCCTGGCCGTAGAGGGCGCCGAAGGCGCCGGCCTGCGAGGGCGTGCCCTTGACCAGCCAGCCGAACGAGACCGGCGTGGACATGTCCCAGCCGTCGACGACGTTGTGCTTGGTGGGGATGGTCAGGGTCTGGAAGCCCCAGGCGTTGCGGTTGTAGAACAGCACGTCGCCGTTGCCGTGGGTGATGATGCCGGGCGTCGGGGCCACGGCATCGACGTCGTTGACGTGAAGGTAGCCGGTTTCGGCGGTGATGGCCAGGTCGTCGTAGAAGAACTTGGGGTTGTTGACGTAGATCGCCGAGACCAGGGCCTGGGTGGTCTGGCCGCGGGTGTAGACCGGGCTGACCACGCCGGAGATGGTGGCGTCGATCGGCAGGTCGGTGCCGTCGCGGAAGTTCAGCTCGCCGGCGACGTTGAAGGGGCCGAGCACGGTGGAGAAGGTGCCGCCGACCAGGTGGATGCCCTGGTAGTACTTGACGTTATAGGTGGTCGGCACCGGCTGGTTGATGATCTGGGTGGTGATCGGCGTGCCGGTGACCGGGGCGAAGCCGAACGGGGCATACCCCACGTTGAGATTTACCGCGGGGTTGGAGTCGTCGTAGCGCAGGTAGTACAGCCCGAGGTTGGTGCGCGAGGTGAGCTGGTACTCGACGCCGCCGCCGTACTGGCCCCAGGGGTCCGGACGGATGTCCGGTCCGCGCGTGGCGTTGATGGTCTTGGGCGCGTTGACCAGCTGGCCGACCGTGAACAGCAGGTCGCACACCAGGTTCTCGAGCGCCGGCGTCACCGGCGCCGGCGAGTTGCCGAGGTGGAAATTGGTGAGCAGGCCGCTGCACTCGCCCGGTCCGCCGTATACCGGGTTGGCCGAGCCATAAACGAAAGTGGCACCCGGGCCGACCGCGTCCGCCGGGGAAAAATAGTCGCCTTCGGGGAAAATCTCGGTGGCGCGGAACGCCAGCTTGTAATAGCCGACCAGGGACAGCTCGTTGCTCACACCCAGGCGGAACGAGACCTGGTTGGTGGGCAGCAGGATGCTCTTCACCTCGGCGCCGGGGATGACCGACTTGGTGGCGTCGGCGCGGCTCTGCGCCAGGGCGATGCCGGACAGGAACAGGCTCTGGCCGTAGGCCACCAGCTGCTGGCCGGCGCGCACGTTGAGGTTCATGCCGAAGGGGGTGAAGTCGGCGTAGGCATAGGCGTCGAGCAGGCGCACGCGCTGGCCGTCGTAGTAGCGGGTGGACGGCGTGAAGTGGTTGTACGGCCCGGTGACGTTGACGGTATCCGGGGCGTCGTTGTCGTTGGGGTGGTGGTAGACCTGGTCGTAAAAACCGTCGCCGCTGGTTTCGATGCCGTAGTTCTGCCAGTGGAACTGGATTTCGGCGAGGCCCGTGAGGCGGTCGTTGATCAGGCTGCCGCGCTTGAAGTTGCGGTCGCCGTCGTCGTAGTTGATGGTAGTGGGCAGGCCGGTATGGGTGAAGGAGAAGATCTGCGTCGGCTGGCCCGCCGGCGTGACGGGGAACAGGTAGGACTGGAACTGGTCCACCGCGCCGTTGATCAGCGCATCGTTGGGATTCTTGGTGCGCATGGCGGCGGCGTAGGACACGGTCAGCTTGTAGTCCAGCGTGGCATCGCCCCACAGGTCCAGCTCGCCGGCCTGCGCCCCGCCCTGGCCGAGTGCGCCGCCGAGGAACAGGGCCGCCAGCGGCACCGCTTTTTTGAACGCGAACGAATGCCGCTTCCCGTACTTCGCGGGCATGGGTTTCTCCTCCGGTTGACGCTGCTACCTTAGCCAGCGTCCGCCGGGCAGACTTCGTCCGAAATGGTGAGTGCACAGGACAAAAAGCTGAATCGCCCAAGTCCGGCGCTTGTCGGTTACCGTGCAGAAGGGACGGCGGCGGGATCGACGGCGAAGGCGATGGTGCCCAGGTAGCCTTGCTGAGGCGCAGCGCCGAGCGGAGTCAGCGTCAGCAGCGCAGGGCCGGCGCCGCGGCCAAGGATGCCGTCCTGCTGCAGCGGCGTGCGCGGGACATGATGCTGCGCATAGGGCTGCAGGGGGCTGATGGTGTTGTAGAAGTCCTCGGCGAATCCGAACTGCCCGGTATGGCAGACGTGGCCGCCGGCGTAGTGGCCGCCCTGTCGCTTTCCGCCGACATGGGCCTTGAGGTGCACATGCACGGCGCGGCCGGCGTACCAGCCCGGCACGATGCTGCGGAATTCGGCGACGCCGTCCGCCCCGGTGAACTGCAGGCCGCGCAGGAACGTCTGGTGGTCGCTGGGCCGGGGCCGCGGCGGCGGGTGACCGGCAAAGCGGTCCGGTCCGGGAGGCATGCCAGGATCGCCTGGAGGCGGCGGGCCGCCGGGCCCCGGCGCGAAGCCCGGACCTGGCCCCGGACCCCGGCCCGCGACCTGGCTGCCAAAGCCGGCCAGGCCGCTAAACCCGGAGTAGACGCCGGCGGCATCGCAATGCCACAGGTCCACCGCGGCAGCCGGCAGCGGCCGGCAGGTGTTCGCATCGAGCAGGCGGATGCGCAGGACCAGGGGCAAGCCCGGCTTGCCTTCGCTGATGTCGCGGCGCAGCTTCTGCCGGTCCAGGTAAAACGGCCCCTCGGTCAGCTCCGGGGTGAGGGTGCAGGCGGGCTCGGCGACGGCGTCTTGCGCCGCGCGTGCCGGCCGGGCCAGGACGCAGGCGGCGGCCAGTCCGCCGAGCAGCACGTCGCGCCTGTGCCAGGCGCTGCCGGAAGGAGATTGGGGAGGTTCAGACATGTCGGTCGCCGGAGTGGATGCAGACATCGATGCTACGGCCCGCGGCCGCTGAAGGACCGGGATTTTACCTTTGGTTTACACCGGAGCTTTTGTAGGGCGGCCCGTGGCCGCCGC